>JBHIBY010000010.1:0-52400 GCA_046759305.1 Anaerolineales bacterium | reverse complement strand
TTGATCGTGAAGGAACCGCGTGGCACGACTCGCACCGGCCTTGCTGGGGCAGGGCGCAGGGAAGTCGGGGTCTATCGCTATTTAGCTTCCGAAATACCGGTTGAATTCCCGCGCTTGATTTCCGCCTCGAACGCGGGCGATTGGATGATCATGGAGGAGATCTCTCCGGCCAAGGCGCCAGAGGAGTGGGAAGCCGACGATTACAAGCATGCTATCCGGTCCTTGGTCGAGCTCCACGATCGATTCTGGGGCCTCTCTGAAGATCTGGCAGCCTTTCCCTGGTTGAGCAGGCCGCTCGGCGCCGATTTCGAGGTCCACGTCGCAGCTGCCGCTAATTCACTGGAGCGAATCGTGGATCAGGGACGTCTATCGAACTGGCCGGACCGGGTGCATACGCTGGCACACCTTATCCTGAACGCGGAAAAAGTCATCGAGCCGCTCAAGTACGAGCCGTCGACGTTGCTTCATGGAGATTACTGGCCGGGAAATATCTCGGTGCTCGTCGATGGGCGCCAGCTTGTTTACGACTGGCAAATGGCTGCCGTCGGACCGCCGATCCTGGACGTCGTAGCCTTCATTCTGAAGAGCGAATGGTGGTTTGGCGGGCTACCGATCGATCGGCAAACGATCATACAGGAGTATAGGAATCAATTGGCGGATCTCTCGGGTAAGGAGTGGGATGAAGAGAGGTGGACCGAACTGTGGGACCACGCTCTAATGTGGCGGTTCCTGCAGGAGTGGATGGATCTGTTGGCCGCCTCACCGACGACCCTGCTTCAAACAAGATCCGAATTATTGGAGCGAGTTTGGTTCGACCCTCTTGCGAAAGCTGTCACCAAACGGCTCCTGGGCTAAAACTGATAAATATGTTTGAAAGGCGACATTATGTCTGAAGATCGACTGGCATCTAGATCCGAGAGTTTCTCGGATTGGTATAACCAACTCGTACTCAAGGCCGAGCTGGCCGACTATGGGCCGGTGCGCGGCACGATGGTTGTGCGACCCTACGGTTGGAACCTGTGGGAAAACATCACCGCTGCTCTTGACAGCCGCTTCAAGGCCACCGGGCATGTCAATGCCGCATTTCCTCTCTTCATCCCTATGAGTTTCCTCCAGAAGGAGAAGGATCATGTCGAGGGTTTCTCACCCCAGCTTGCAGTCGTGACCGTTGGTGGAGGGCAGGAGTTAGAAGAGCCGCTTGTCGTGCGACCGACTTCTGAAACCGTCATCGGGCATATGTACGCAAAATGGATCGAATCCTACAGAGATCTCCCGGTGCTAATCAATGTGTGGAATAGCGTCGTACGCTGGGAGCTGCGAACGAAATTGTTCCTGCGCACCACGGAGTTTTACTGGCAAGAAGGACACACCGCACATGCCACAGCGCTTGAAGCACAAGCCGAAACCCAGCAGATGCTGGAGGTCTATGCTGATTTTGCCGAGAACGAGGCCGCGGTTCCAGTGATAATGGGTCGGAAAAGCGAAAGCGAGAAGTTTGCAGGCGGGGTCAATTCATACAGCATCGAGGCCATGATGGGGGATACTCGGGCTCTGCAGGCCGGAACTTCGCATTATTTGGGCGAAAACTTTGCGCGCGCATTTTCGATTCAGTACCTAGACCGTGAAAATACGCTGCAGTACGTCAGCACGACCTCCTGGGGTCTATCGACACGCTTTGTGGGTGCGATCATCATGGTACACGGGGACGATCAGGGCTTGGTTTTACCTCCGCGTTTGGCACCCTTCCAGGCAGTGATTGTTCCGATTCACAAGAATGCCGATGAGCGCAGCATGGTGATGGAGAAAACTACTGACATCCAAGCCGCCCTGACCGATTTCAGGGTCAAGCTGGATGATCGGGAGGAAGTTACTCCCGGATTCAAGTTCAACGACTGGGAGATGCGTGGCGTGCCGCTGCGAATTGAGATCGGACCAAAAGATGTTGAGCAGGGCCAGGTAACCCTAGCTCGTCGTGATATTGAGGGCCGAACCAGCGCCCCAGTAGATGGAATCGCGCGAGCAGTTCAATCTACTCTGGATGAGATTCAGGTCGGCATGTTTAGCAAAGCGCGCGAATTCATGCAGGACCATACCCACGATCCTGCAGATTATGCCGAATTTCAAGAAGTGGTCAAGTCTGGCTGGGCCGATGTTTGGTGGTGCGGTCGGGCGGAGTGCGAAGCCGAAATCAAGCATGAGACCAAGGCCACGAACCGCGTCATCCCCCTCGTTCAACCAGGTGGGGAAGGAATGTGCATACACTGCGGCAATCCAGCAAAGGAACGGTCCATCTTCGCGCGCGCCTATTAGCCCAGATCCAGCCAACTGCGAGTACCCACGAGGTGACTAAACATAAGTGCCAATGCGAAGAATGGGATCCGTTTGGCAATGCTGATGTCGGTACCTAGTCATATTGAGCCTATGATTGCGAGTAGATCCAGGAACGACGGTAGCTGAAATGCCCGCGATTGATCCAACCCGTCTTCACAGAGAACTCGAGGCTCTAAAGTCCGGAGTGAACGACCCGCAACGGATCGCACGTGAGACGCGCGATCTCATTGAAGCGTACTCCGAGCAGTCCAGATCTCCCGCTCTGGCCGTTCCTGCCCCTGTCATTCGATCGCTGCGCGTGATCCTTCGAGGACTAGGGAATCCCGAATCCCTCTCAGAAGCTCTGTGGATGACGGGCATACCCGATTCCCAGCTGCTGGCGGCTGGACTCTTGGAAAGCATTGAAGGGCCCGATGTCGCGACAATCGCCGAACGATGGGCAGCACAGAGCGTACCGATCGAGATCGTTCGGGAACTAGCGGAGCGAGGTTTGTCCGGCTGGCGGCGGGTAGATCCTTCAGGCTTCATCGATCAAATCACGATATGGCTTGACGATCGAAAACGGCGCAGCCGAGTCCTGGCCGCGTATGCCGTGAGAGGGAGAATGCTGGATTCCAATTTTGAGGATCTACCCTCTGTACTTGAGCTTCTTGAAGGCCGTCTAGCCGGGGTCCACGGAGAGTTGCGGGAAGCATTGGTGACGCTAATCACATCGCTTGCCGAAGTAGCGCCTAATGAGACCGAAAGCTTCCTCGATGACGAAGAATCCAGCCCCCTGGTAAGGGCGCTTAAGGCTAGAATCAATACCTCAAAGGTCAGAGTGGTATAATCTCGCGTTTGACGAATGGGCAGCAGTTATACATGACGCTTACGAAAGAAGAAAAGACAGAGCTAATCGGCGAGTATCACCGACACGACAGTGACACTGGGTCACCTGAGGTGCAGGTGGCAATCCTCACGCGCCGCATTGAGCAACTTACGGAGCATCTGAAAGAGCATAAGCACGACCAATCCTCACGAAGAGGCTTGCTTAAGCTGGTTGGGCAACGGCGACGTCATCTCGCATATCTCAAGAGCAAGGATGCGGATGCCTACTTATCTATTACGGACCGTCTGGGTATTCGACGCAAGTAGACGCTACGACAGGCGGGCGGATAGATCATCCGCCCGCTTTTTATGAGGGGGAACGTCTAGTTCTACCCTCGAATTGGAGAAGAACCGAAACTTAGCTCCGGGAAAGCTGAAGGGTCGGGAATTGGAGCCCGTCCTTTAGGCCAATCGCTTGAAGGCCGCGCTCCAGTGCCTGACCCTCTCTGGCTCCGGGCCAGGAGGATTATCCATGCTAGGCAATAAACAATTTGATGTGGTCGTGGATGGGAAGACCATCACGATCGCAACCGGCGGCTTTGCAGAACAAGCTGGCGGAGCCGTAACAGTGCGTCAGGGAGACACGCTGTTGCTGGCAACGGCCACTATGGGCCGTACTCCTCGAGAAGGCATTAGCTTCTTCCCCCTTACAGTCGATTATGAAGAGCGGATGTACGCAGGGGGGAAAATCCCCGGTTCCTTCTTTCGACGAGAAGGCCGGCCTCCTGAATCGGCCATACTGATCGATCGACTGACCGATCGACCCCTTCGTCCCTTATTCCCAAAGGACATGCGCAACGATGTGCAGGTGATCCTGTACTCGCTTTCTTCAGACGGTGAAACACCCATCGACGTTCTTGCTATTCTGGGAGCCTCGGCGGCGTTGACCATCTCAGACACCCCGTTCGATGGCCCAGTGGGCGCAATTCGAGTGGGGCGCAATTCTGAAGGGGGATTCATCTTCAATCCCTCCTATCAGGAAGCGGCAGCGAATGGATTGGATCTGCGGATGGCCGGTACTCGGGACGCCATCATGATGGTTGAATGCAACGCGGATGAGCTGGACGAGCAAACGATGGTCGCAGCCCTCGAGGCTGGTCACGATCAAATGATGGCGCTGATCGAGGCGCAGGAGAAAATGCGCGAAGAGCTTGGTAAACCCAAGCGCGACTACCCTTCGTTTGCGCCAGAGTCGGAAGTCGAGCGGGAAATTACAGAGTGGGGAGAAGAGCGCATCAAGGAGATTGGCGGCGCGGTGCACGACAAGGCTGGTTTTTACGGCGCCATGGATGCACTGCTGGAGGAAGCTGGCGAGGCTCTGGAGGAGCAAAAAAGCGCAGACATCCGTGAGATCCTGTGGAGCAAAGCTAAGTATGTAGTGCGCGAGCGAGTATTAAGCGGAGGAACACGGCTCGATGGCCGCGGTCCGGGTGACCTGCGGGCACTGGACGTGCAGACCGACCTCAGCCCACGCGCCCACGGCTCGGGCTTGTTTCAGCGAGGTGAAACGCAAGTACTTACACTGACTACACTCGGTACCCCTCGCGAGCGGCAGGAGCTCGACATCCTTGCACCTGTAGAGGAAAAGCGCTACATGCACCATTACAATTTCCCACCCTTCTCTACAGGGGAGACCAAATTCCTTCGAGGCGCTTCGCGACGCGAGATCGGACATGGTGCTCTAGCCGAGCGAGCGCTTGTGCCGGTAATACCGCCTCAGGATGATTTTCCTTATACGATGCGGCTGGTTTCAGAGGTGCTTTCATCGAATGGCTCGACCTCAATGGCTTCCGTCTGTGGATCGACGATTGCGTTACTGGACACTGGCGTACCCATCAAAGCGCCCGTAGCGGGAATCGCCATGGGACTGATTTCCGACGGTGAGCGCAACGCCATCCTGACCGATATTCAAGGTGTGGAGGATCAGCTTGGCGACATGGACTTTAAAGTTGCAGGAACGCGCGATGGCATAACCGCCTTACAGATGGACATCAAGATCAAGGGAGTGACCTCCCAGCTGATGTCCGATGCACTCGCCCAGGCACGTGAGGCGCGTTTGACGATCCTGGACAAGATCGCTGAAGTAGTGCCCGGTCCACGCGAGGAAATGAAACCACATGCACCACGCATGACTGTGATCAAGATCGATCAGGAGAAGATCGGCGCAGTGATTGGCCCAGGCGGTAAAGTCATCCGCGGAATTCAAGATGAGACCGGCGCTCGCATCGACATTGAAGACGATGGCACGATATACATTGCTTCAGCCGACGGTCCAGCAGCGGCATCAGCCAAGGAAATGGTTGAGCGCCTCATCGAAGAAGCAGTGGTCGGGCGCATTTACACCGGCAAGGTGGTCCGTACGACCGATTTCGGCGCATTTGTAGAGATACTGCCGAACACCGACGGTCTGGTACACATCTCACAGCTAGCGCCTGAGCACATTGATAAGGTTGAGGATATTGCCAGGGTAGGCGAAGAGATCACGGTGATGGTTACGGCCATCGATCCGGCAGGAAAAGTACGCCTCTCACGTACTGCCGTTCTGGAAGGCTGGACGCTGGAAGAGGCGATCGAACACGATCGCCCACCGAAACGAAATTCACAGCGCAGGGGGCGACCGCGGCGCGACAATCGACCAAGGCGTTAGGATCTATCACGACCGCGGCGAAAAAGCTGCGATCCAAGCGAAATTTACAGCAGAGAGCCGTGCTCGGCGCGATAATCGTTTCATACCTTAAGGTCCCTGACTGCCTTGAGTGAAGATCAACCGCTCCACGCAGAAGGCATGAAATCCCCGGTTTGGAAGCAGAGCACACGCCTGGTCGTGGGTGTGCTCCTCATCCTGCTTGCGTTGGTGCTGCTGTACCTACTGCGCCAGTTCCTGGTTCCGTTCATCCTGGCGCTGCTCTTGGCTTATATTCTGCATCCGCTTGTACTTCGCCTGCAGCAATCCACAGGCATGCGCCGCAGCCTGGCCGTATCTTTGATCTATGTGCTACTTGTGATCGTGCTGGTAGCCGCAACCACCGGACTCGGCATTGCAGCCGCAAATCGTATCGCCGACTTCGGCGAATTCCTCTCTAGTATCTCGGCCGATCTTCCCGATTTTGTAAAAGGACTTCTGTCATTGGAGTATGTGATCGGTCCATGGACCATCAACCTGGCCCAGGCCAACCTGGATACGTTCATCGATGGAATCTCATCAGCCATCACACCGTTGATCTCCCAGACCGGGGTTATCTTGAGAGGGGTGGCAGGGGCGACGGCGAGCTTCGTCGGGACCAGTGTGCTGGTTCTCGTGATTGGTTTCTACCTGCTGCTCTATCTGGATCGATTCGGATGGGCGGTCATAAGTTGGGTACCAGGACCCTACAAATCTGACGCCAGCAAAATAATGACCGATGTGGGTTCGATTTGGCAGTCATTCTTCAGAGGCCAACTGCTCATGGGCCTTGCTGTTGGAACCATGACCGCGGTAATCATGTCCGTTCTGGGCCTACGCAATTCAATCGGGCTGGGAGTGCTGGCGGGTGTCCTCGAATTCGTGCCCGTATTTGGACCGTGGATCACGGCCATCGTGTCAGTGCTCGTCGCTCTGTTTCAGGAAACCAATCCTTGGGATCTCACACCGGTCGGCTATGCGCTTATCGTATTTGCTGCGGGAATACTAATCCAGCAAATCGAGAATACCTTCCTTTATCCGCGCGTTATCGGACAGAGCTTATCTCTCAACCCACTCGTTGTCCTGCTTGCCGTTTTAGCAGCCGGCAGCCTTTTCGGGATTGTCGGCCTACTGTTAGCGGCTCCTGTGGTGGCGACTTCTCGCTTGTGTTTGGGCTACCTGTACTGGAAAACTGTCGGCGTTGACCCACCAGAAAGTACTTTCGTAAAGCCGACAGAAGGAAGGCCCTCTCTCTATTCCCGGATGGCAGATCGCATTCGAGATCTCAGGAAGCCCGCAGAGAAGGCAGACGCTTGAGAGAATGACCTCCCTGCGTGAGGCCGTGCGCAGGCTGCTCAGCCGCACCCAAGACGCTGCACCGCCAGACCCGGAGTATTCCTACACAATTTACTGGACCAAGACAGTGTTTGTCTGGGATGATGCCCGGCGAAAGAATGCACGTGAGGCGGTTGAGCACCTAATTGAACAGCCTGAATTCGTACCTACCGCTTTTGAGCGCCGCTATCACAATACCTATATTGACGACTCGAAGCATTCAGGAGAAAGCCTTCTAGCATTGCACAAGGTCCTAAAGGCATTCGAACGAGAATCGACCCTATCACCAGGCTCCAGTGGGGTATGATTAATCCTTGTACTTGACATAAACGTCTCATGAGTGGATGGAGATTGGGTTAAGACCTAGGAAAAAGGGATTCATGAAATGCTAGCGCTCGCTGCCAGCATTTCCGGGGGTTGAGAAATGCCTCAGAGGAGTGAGCTAATCAGTTGGGAGGAAGTCGACAGGCTGATTCTGCACCTAATACCACAGTTTCGCACCGAATTTGATGCTATGGTGATTGTCACCCGTGGTGGAATCGTACCTGGCGGGATTCTCTGTGAGGCCCTAAATATTCAAGACGTTCTGACAGCCGCTGTGGATTTCCCCTTTGAAGTAGAGCGTCAAGCGGCAAAATTATATGCCTGGCCGGCTTTCATACAGTTCCCTGATGATGATCAGTTGCGAGGCCGCCAGGTCCTGGTTGTCGATGATGTTTGGGGGAGTGGGAGGCATATTACAGCAGTAAAAAACCGTGTTTTCGCAGCGGATGGCTCCCCCCATACTTGCGTTCTACACTTCAATCCGTACCGGAGCCTGTTCAGTGATGCGAAGCCCGACTACTACGCAGCGACTACGGATGCCTATGTCGTCTACCCCTGGGAAGTCGATCAGGGACCGGATCGTGTTTTACTCGACGAGCCTGAATAAAGCGGACCTCTAGGTGCATTATCGTCGAGTAAAGGGCGTTTGATTGACAACCCAAAGGGGCGCCTGTATAATTTCCGGGCGCTGCGAACAAGCTCGCAACCGGTACGTTGGTAGAGGAAGAATAGGAGTAGCCAGACAGATCTCTCACGAACTCCTTGAAATCCACAAATGGCTTGATCGCGCGGATCAGGCCAATTTTATTTAATGGAGCCTAAGGAAGACCTTCACCAATTACTGACGGAGGCGGGAGCAGTCCCCGATCCTCGACGCGGCGATCTCCTTACAGGGCGTGTCATCTCCACAGACACTTACGGAATGATCGTCGACTTAGGGTTAAAGAGGGATGGTGTTGTTCCTAGCTCAGACCTTGAACTGCTGCCCACAGAAGAATCCAATCTCGAGGTCGGAGACGAGATTTCCGTTATGGTGGTTGATCCGATCGATCACGATGGCAACCTGGTGGTTTCCGTGGCCCAAGCCCGCGAAAGCGACGATTGGTTGCGGGCTAAGAGCCTGATGGAGAGCGATACATTACTGGAAGCCAACGTCGGTGGCTACAACCGTGGCGGTCTTATCGTCCCGTTTGGACGGCTAAGGGCTTTTGTGCCTGCCTCCCATATCACGGATCTCCCGCGCGGGATGGACGAAAAATCTCAGGTGGAATATCTGGCCTCGTTTGTCGATAAGACGATGCCGCTCAAGGTGATCGAAGTCGATCCACGGCGGAGGCGGCTAGTGCTTTCGGAAAGAAAAGCCATACGCCAGTGGCGGCAGGAGCAGAAGTCACGCGTGATCGGTACGCTGGAGCTCGGCGAGGTTAAGACCGGCAAGGTGACCAGCCTGCGAGAATTTGGTGCCTTTGTTGATATCGGTGGTGCAGATGGATTAATTCACATTTCAGAGATGTCGTGGAACCGTGTGGAAGATCCTTCGGACCTACTGCAGATCGGGCAAGAAACTGAAGCGATGGTGATCCGACTCGATAAGGAGGCCAACCGCATCGGACTCAGCCTGAAGCGGCTGCAACCCAACCCTTGGGAAGCCGCTATGGAGAAAGTTGCAGTAGGTCAGGAACTGGAAGGCGCGATCGCACGGTTTGTATCGGCCGGAGCATATATCCGATTTGACCTGGGAATTGAAGGTCTTCTGAAATCTACGGAGGGTCTGGCACACTTATCACAGGGTGAGAACGTCAAGGTCATCGTGACCTCATTTGAACCCGAACGCGAGCGTCTGGACCTCCAGTGGCCTGACGCGCAGGAATTATCGAGCTAAGTTAGGATTAGGAGCGAGGTGAAATACGCATGGCGACCGTGATCTTGCGACCCAACGAATCTCAGGAACAGCTTCTGAAGCGCTTCCGAAAGAAGGTCGCGAAGAGTGGCATCCTGAGCACTGTGAGGCGCAAGCGTTGGTTTGTGTCCAAGAGTGAACTGAGAAGGATCCAGCGCAAGAAGGCTATTCGCAGGCTAAAGCGCCGAACGCGAAAATTTACTTCGCGGCCGAGACGGTCCCCCTAGGAAATCAAGTGCCGAAGAAAGAAGAAAAGATTGAGGTTGAGGGCACTGTCATCGAAGCCCTACCGGCGACCCAATTTCGGGTCGAGCTGGAAAACAACCATGTTATCCTGGCTTACCTTTCGGGAAAGATGCGCAGGCACTACATCCGAATCTTGTTGGGGGATCGAGTTAAAGTAGAACTTTCCCCTTATGACCTTACGCGAGGGCGAATCACCTATCGGTTCAAGAAGAACCAGACGCGCCCCGAACAGCCGAGCCGCTGAAAATCCGTCACACTCTAATATCAAAGGGCCTTCGTGGGCCCTTTTTATTTCGCAAACACTATGCTGCGCCAATCACCAGTCTCCATCGTCCGCTCCGCAATGAGGTCGTAATTCTCACCCTGTTCAAGGAGCGAATCGATCTGTTCTTCCAGAATGCCAGACATCACCACCCTGCCATTGGCAGTGATGTGCCGCGAGATGCCCGCCTGCATGAATTCTTCCAGGACTGAGGCTCGAATGTTGGCGACGATCAACTGAAATGGGCTCAAGCCCTCGAGCTCTGCCAGGGAACCACGCATGATCTGAACCCGATCGCTCACCCCGTTTCGCTGCACGTTCTCCTGCGCCAGCATCACCGCTTGTTGATCGACATCGATGCCTACAACCTCGCCTGCGCCCAGGTGAGCGGCTGCAATAGCTAGGATGCCCGATCCACAACCAAGATCGCCCACCTTATCGCCTTCTCTCACCAGCAGCTCCAGGGCCTCAAGGCAGTGGCGCGTTGTTGTATGAGCTCCCGTTCCAAAAGCCATCCCTGGCTCGAGATAGATTGGAAATCGGGTGCTGTCTTCGTGATCCATCCAGGAGGGGAGGATCTGAATTCGCTCACCGATTTCAAGCGGCTGGTAATTGTCTTTCCAAACCACCTCCCATGGTTCCTCTTCAACCAGCTTGAAACCTGGGGTGGGGAAGGGTTGGATCTGGCTGAGATGCCACAGGCCTTCATCGAGCTGGCGCCTACGATCGCGTAGGGCACCATCATCTGGTAGCCAGGCTCGGATTCGCACGCTTCCCTGCAGCATCTCCATGGCTACGCCATTGGGTGCCACACGGGAAAGCAGCTCGGCCACTGGCTCCGCCAGATCGGCCTGCAAATCCATCGTTACTTCCAGCCAGTTCAATCTACGATTTGGTCTTTGAGCTCATCGAAGTAGCTTCATTCCCAGGGAACCCTCTCGTTCCAGTTCAATCGACTATGCCGCTGATGAGATCTTTGAGGTCGTCGAAGATGCTCCGATCTTGGGGAACGACTTCGCTTCCGAGGGTTTCAGAAAGCTGCTCAAGCAGCTCGCGCTGATGCTCGGTGAGAGTCTTGGGAATATCGACCGAAATAACGACCAGCTGGTCTCCGCGTCCGTTGCGCTGCAGGTGCGGCACCCCCTTGTTGCGCATTCGGAATACGCGGCCAGGTTGGGTACCAGCAGGGATGCGCAGCTTCTCATCCCCATCCAGAGTTGGCACATCGATTTCGGAACCGAGCGCAGCCTGCGCCAGGTTGATTGATAGATCGAGTAGGATGTCGTCCTTCTTGCGTCGGAAGTAGGGGTGACGCTCTACACGGACAACGACGTAGAGATCGCCTCGCGGGCCTCGGTTTGGCCCCGGTTCTCCCTCGCCCCCAACTCGAATTTGGGTTCCGTCGCCCACGCCGGGAGGGATCGATATCGTTCGCTCAACGTTCACCTGTTCGATTCCGCTGCCACTACAGTTGTGGCACGGCGTCGAAACGATTTCCCCTCGACCGCCACAGTTAGGACACGCAGTGACATTGACCATCGAGCCGAGAAAGGTTTGCCGCACTTGCCGAACCTCGCCGGATCCATCGCAAGTAGGGCAACGAAGCGGCGTGGTTCCTGGCTCAGCGCCGGAACCTGTGCAGTGTGAACAGATCTCCCTACGCGTAAACTCAATCTGTCTCTCGACCCCAAAGGCGGCTTCTACAAACTCCAATTTCATATCGTAGCGAAGATCCGCGCCACGCCTTGGGGCGTTGCGCCGCTGCCTGCCGCCAAGCCCAAATCCGAAGAACTCTTCAAAGATATCGCTGAATCCAAAGTCGAAATCGGTGGGCATACCCTTCAGCCCAGCATGTCCG
Organism: Anaerolineales bacterium; assembly: GCA_046759305.1. GTDB lineage: Bacteria > Chloroflexota > Anaerolineae > Anaerolineales > E44-bin32 > JADFRG01. Next base: position 40,615 of record JBHIBY010000010.1, on the reverse strand, counting down.
AAGCGATCGTATGCCGCACGCCGTTCCTGATCTGACAGCACAGCGTATGCCTCGTTTATTTCTTTGAATCGATCCTCGGCCCCGGGCTCACCATTCACATCGGGGTGATATTCCTTGGCCAGGCGTCGGTAAGCGTTCTTCAGTTCATCTGAAGACGCGTTGCGACCAACTCCAAGCGATTCGTAATAATCACGTTTTTCTTCCATAGCTAGCTAAGACACGGCGAAGGCATTGGGTGTAGTCAGGTAGCGGAGCTGCACTCTCATTGCTTTTTTCCTATTAAGCCTCAGGGATCTCCTCGTCAACTGCATCGGTCCCGTCTTCACTGCCGCCAACGGGCTGCGCGGTAGCCTCACCTGCGCGCACAATTGCCTCTTGAACGGCAGTCGACAATTCGCGAGTCATCGATTCAAGGCGCTCCGTAGCAGCTTCATCCAATGCAAGCTCGAGTTCCTGGATCTTCTGTTGCAGGTCGTTGCGAAGGTTTTCGGGGATATTCTGTTCATGGCGTGCCAATGCCTTTTTGGCGTTGTAGATGGTGTTGTCCGCCGCATTACGAGCTTCGGCTCGCTCTTTTCGATCCTCATCATGTGCGGCATGTACTTCTGCATCCTCGGTCATCCGCTCGACCTCGTCTTCGGTAAGACCAGAGGAAGCGGTGATCGTGATGTGCTGGCTGCGTCCAGTGGCCTGGTCCGTCGCACCCACCTTCAGGATGCCGTCCGCATCAATATCGAAGGTCACTTCAATCTGAGGAACACCCCGCGCGGCGGGAGGGATTCCATCTAGCCTGAATTTTCCGAGCGACTTATTGTCGGCTGCCATGGATCGTTCGCCTTGAAGTACGTTGATCTCAACTTCATCCTGATTGTCAGCAGCGGTGGAGAACACCTGTGTCTTTCGAGCAGGAATAGTAGTATTGCGCTCGATCAATGCAGTGGCTACTCCACCAAGGGTTTCGATAGACAGCGTAAGAGGCGTCACGTCCAACAACAGGATGTCCTTGACCTCTCCGCCTAGCACTCCAGCTTGAATTGCGGCCCCAATTCCGACAACTTCGTCCGGATTCACCCCCTTGTGAGGATCTTTTCCGAAGATACGCTTTACAGTCTCCTGTACCGCCGGCATACGCGTCATTCCGCCTACCAGGATCACCTCATCGATGTCCTCAGGTTTGAGATCCGCGTCTCGCATGGCTTGTTCGCAGGGTCCCACCGATCGCTCAACCAAATCATCGGTCAGCTGCTCCAGCTTGGCGCGCGTGATGGTCATATTGAGGTGTTTAGGTCCACTCGCATCAGCTGTAATAAATGGCAGGTTGATCTCGGTTTCAGCGACGCTGGACAGCTCGATCTTGGCTTTTTCGGCTGCCTCGCGCAATCGCTGGAGTGATTGCCGATCCTGCCGTAGATCCACTCCTTGATCCTTCTGAAACTCATCCACAACCCAGTCGATCACCCGTTGATCGAAATCATCTCCACCGAGGAAAGTATCCCCGTTGGTGGCCTTGACCTCAAAGACGCCGTCTCCAACGTCAAGGATCGAGATATCAAAGGTGCCACCACCCAGGTCGTAGACAGCAATCGTTTCGTCCGTTTTGCGGTCGAGACCGTAGGCCAGAGAGGAAGCGGTTGGCTCGTTGATAATGCGCAGTACTTCCAAGCCCGCGATCTTCCCTGCGTCCTTTGTGGCGTTCCGCTGAGAGTCATTGAAATATGCCGGGACGGTGATCACTGCCTGAGCAACGCCCTCTCCTAAATATGCTTCCGCATCCGCCTTGAGCTTTGACAGGATCATGGCCGACACTTCGGGCGGCGCAAATTCCTTGCCGCCCATATGCACTCGCACATCTCCATTCGACGCTGAAGTCACCTTGTATGGCACCAGATCCAGGGCGCGTGCCACCTCCGCGTCAGAGCTTTTGCGACCCATGAAGCGTTTGATGGAGAAGATTGTGTTCTCTGGATTCACAATTGCCTGCCGCCTGGCGACCTGGCCGACCAACCTCTCACCTGTTTTGGTGTTCACCGCAACTACCGAGGGAATCAGTCGATTTCCCTCAGAGGAGGTAATCACGGTTGGCTCACCGCCTTCCATGACGGCTACCACCGAGTTCGTCGTACCCAAGTCAATCCCAATGATTTTGCTCATGGTTGCTGCACCTTACTTCGCGACACGTACCATTGCGGGTCGAAGCACTCGTTCGCCCATGCGGTAACCAGGCTGTACGACTTCGATGACCTCGCCTTCCTCATGATCTTCGCTCTCATCATGAGAGATGGCTTCATGCATTGTGGGATCGAAATGCTCGCCATCGGCGTCAATGAGTTCAACCCCTTCGGTCTCCAACACGCCGTACATCTTCTTGTAGATCAGTTCGATTCCTTCGGCCCAGGCAGCGGCTTCTCCGTCACCTGGGCGTTCTTTCAACGCTCGCTCAAGATCATCGATGACACCGAGGTATTTTGTAAGAGTCTCCGCCGCGATTCTCAATCGAGCTTCTTCCTGATCGCGGGTCACCCGCTTCTTGTAGTTGGCAAACTCTGCGCGAGCCCGTTGCCAGCCCTCCAAATACTCCTGGGCCTGCGATTTCGTCTGGTCTAGCTCGTGCTGCAGCATGATCTCGGATGGTTCGAGCTCAGGCTGTTCGGACTCTCCATCGGGGGCGGGCTCAACTTGCTCTGTCTCTGACCCTTCTTCCTCGTCGGTCTTGACTTGCTCCGTTTCCGATGGCGCCAGTAATTCTTCTTCGTCGGTCTCGACTTGTGGTTTCGAATTACCAGATTCTTGATCGCTCACAGGCTCCCTTTCCGGTTCAGGCATTAAAGGCTTCTACTACTAGGTTACTCATCAAACCCGCCACATATCGAACGGTGGAGATGCTCCGTCCATACGACATGCGGGTCGGGCCCAGCACGCCAAGCGTGCCGGTGGCATAGCCCGTTGCACCATATCGAGCAAGTACCATTGAATAATCCCTCAGTTCCTCCCAGGCGCCCTCACCCCCGATAACTACTTGAACGCCGCCCACGGTTGGACTCAGCGCCTTGGCCAGGACTTCTTCCAACAAACTGCGCTCTTCGAGCAGCTTCAGGGCGTTTCTTCCTTGATCCGTATTCGAAAATTCCGGCTGCGCAAGTACGTTCGCCAAGCCATCTCGATGGATCTCGCCCGCCGAGAACTCATCCGCGCGCTCTAAGACCTCGGCGACCAGGCTAGCAATCTCTTTCCCAAGCACATCGAATCGAGACGACTGTGCCTTGACTCCATTCGCATCCAGGCCCTCGCAAGCAGCCGTGATCTGCTCCGCAGTCTGCCGCAGCTGCGCCTGCCCGATCGCCTCTGACAGGGTGAGCATCTGCTGTCTCACATCGCCCCCCTCCAGAACAAGCACCATCAGGACCTGACGGCCCTGTGTGCCGATCAGCTCCAGGTGTTTGAAGATTGTCCGGTCGGGCAGGGGAATGGTGACCAGCGATGCGACTCTGCTCTGGGTGGCTAAAACAGAAGCTGCTAGCCGCACCCATTCGTCCACATCGCCACGCATTTGGTGGAACTGATGGCTGATGAGTCGCTTCTCGCTGGCGGGAAGATCCGTATCGCCCAGCAATCTTGCTACGAAGTAGCGATATCCCTGTTCTGTTGGGACACGCCCAGCGGAGGTATGCGGCTGTCTTAGGTAACCGGTCTCGGTCAGGACGGCCATATCGTTTCGCACCGTCGCGGAGCTGACCCCTAAACTGTACCGATCGACCAGCCGCTTGGAGCCGACCGGCCGCGCGCGCTCAATATACTCGTGTACAACGAGCGCCAGCACCGTCTCTTGGCGTTCCGTAAGGCTTTCGCTGGTCATCGTGCCTACTGACTAAATATTTAGCACTCTCAAGATGAGAGTGCTAACAAAGCGAGATTCAGTTTACCATGGCGCCGCAAAGAGCGTCAATAGGGGGTAGGTTGTAGTGTAAGATAGCGGTCTCCAGCCCTGTCTAAGGCCTACGACATAGGCACATCGAGTAGCTTGACAAGGCGCAGGCGTGTCCAGTAAACTGCGACGCCGAGCGTCCAATCCATAGTTTTCGAGGTAAGAATGGCTGATATTCCCGAGTTAGAAGAAGATTCGTTTGAATCCGAAGTTCTGAGGGCCGATTTGCCGGTGGTCGTCGACTTTGGAGCGGATTGGTGTCATCCGTGTAAGCAGCTTGACCCCGTGGTTGATGAACTTGCCGGCGAATGGGACGGTAAAGTCAAGTTCGTAAAGATGGACGCCGATCGGAATACGGAAACCACGATGCAGTACCAGGTATTCGGCTTGCCGACGTTAATACTCTTCAAGGACGGCGAGCCGCTGGAGAGAATGCAGGGCTATCAGCCGAAGCACCGTATCGTTCATAAGTTCGAGCCTCACCTCGACAAGGCAGCTTAAAAATCACTCTAGTGAGACCACATGCCGGGCGTTGGCGCCCGGTTTTTGATTCCTCCTATTCGCAAGCAGCTGCTCCTTCTGCCGGAAGGACGATTAGGGCGATCCATTGGCAGTCTGCGAAGTCTTCTCCTACTATCTGCAACCAGCGACTCCTCCATTCGGTTGGACTTTGATACTATTCCATTGACAGCCTGCAAACTGCCGCGTATTCTTCCACCATCATGAGTGACAAACGGAAACGGATCCTAACTGGCGACCGGCCTACAGGCCGGCTGCACCTTGGACATTACGTGGGTTCTCTGGAGAATCGATTGAAACTGCAGGACACGTATGAATGCTTTTTCATCATCGCCGACCTGCATACGCTGACAACACAGCCGGAGCGTGAGCACATCTCGCAGGTAGGCAGCAACGTGCGCGAGGTGATGCTGGACTATCTAGCAGCCGGGATCGATCCGGAGAAATCCACGATCTTCCTTCAATCGGGAGTCCCGGAGACCTATGAGCTCAACCTCATCTTTGAGATGCTGGTGACTGTGCCGCGGCTGGAGCGCCTGCCAAGCCTAAAGGACATGGCGCGTGCCGAGAACCTGGATGCGATGCCCTTCGGGCTCTTAGGATATCCAGTGCTGCAGGCAGCTGATATCCTGCTGCCCCGCGCACACCTTGTTCCAGTAGGCAAAGACAACGAGGCGCACGTTGAGATCAGCCGCGAGATCGCACGGCGGTTCAATCGCCTGTACGGTGAAGTCTTCCCGCTTCCGGAGGCGCTAGTAGGCGATGTGCCGACGCTCGTCGGAACCGATGGCCAGGCCAAGATGAGCAAGTCGCTCGAAAACGCTATCCTGCTCGCTGACGACACGGAGACCGTCGAGCAGAAGGTCAAGAAGATGTATACCGACCCCAAGCGAGTGTCTGCCGATGTGCCTGGAACGGTCGAGGGCAACCCCGTATTCATTTACCACGATGCCTTCAATCCCAACGCGGATGAAGTCGAAGAGCTCAAGAGCCGCTACCGCAAGGGGAAGGTTGGAGATGTTGAGGTCAAGCAGAAGCTGAGTGCGGCGATCAATGAGTTCCTAGGACCGTTGCGCGAACGGCGAGCGGCCTATGAGCAACGCCCGGAAGAGGTCGAAGAAATCCTCGCTGAAGGTACCCGCCGTGCTCGGGAAGTTGCAGGCGAGACTATGGACAGGGTACGAGAGGCCATGGGCGTATATAGGTTGGAACTCTAGTGGTGATTCCGCCTGAAGAGCCGGAAAGCCGCTAAGGTATACTAGGCAGCCGTATGCCAGAAACCAAGATTCGGGTCCTGGTAGCGAAGCCCGGCCTCGACGGCCATGACCGCGGTGCAAAGGTCATCGCACGTGCTTTGCGCGAGGCAGGCTTTGAAGTGATCTACACCGGCCTCAGGCAGACGCCTGAGATGATCGCAGAAGCCGCCCTACAGGAAGACGTCCAGATCATCGGCTTGTCCGTGCTCTCTGGAGCACATATGACTCTAGTGCCCCGCGTGATGGAGCTCCTGAGGAACCAGGGGCAGGAGACGGTCAAGGTCATGGTCGGAGGCATCATCCCAGACGAAGATCGACCGAAGCTTGAAAAGCTGGGTGTCGCCGGTATTTTCGGACCGGGCACGAGCACTACAGAGGTTATCGAGCACTTCCAAGGAGCAATCGCCGCTGCTCCTACAGAGGGCTGAGCGTTTGAAGCTCGCGGAGCGAGTTCGATCCGGTGACAAGCTTGCGCTCGCCCGTCTTCTCACCCTCATAGAGAACAATTCCCAAGAAGGTCAGGAAGCGCTTTCAGAACTACACGCCTCGACAGGTGCTGCCCATCGCATTGGAGTAACCGGTGCACCTGGGACCGGGAAGTCTGTGCTGGTCAATCGACTCACGCTGCATCTCAGAGCGCAAAACAATGCACCGCTGGTGGCTATCGTCGCAGTAGATCCTACGAGCCCATTTACCGGCGGCGCGATACTCGGCGATCGCATCCGTATGCGCGACCTATCCGGTGATTCGGGAATTTTCATCCGCAGCATGGCAAACCGCGGCGCCTTGGGTGGCTTATCCGCGACAACCTCCAGCGTAGTGGATGCTTTGGATGCCGCAGGGTTCCACAAGATTTTGATCGAGACCGTCGGAACGGGCCAGGCAGAGGTGGACGTGGCCGGCGCAGCACATACCGTCCTGGTGCTGGAAGCTCCGGGCTTGGGGGACGCAGTTCAGGCGCTGAAGGCCGGTTTGCTCGAGATCGCCGATATTTTGATCGTCAACAAATCCGATCTACCCGGCGCAGAGAACACCGCCAGAGCTCTGAGGGCAGCCCTTGAGCTTGGATCGGCGCCAACAGAGTGGATCACGCCCCTCCTGTTAACTAGCGCTGAGAAGGGCGACGGAATCCCGGAGTTGGCCACCCGGATTGAAGAGCACTGGGAGCATTTGCAGGACACCGGCGGCAGAGAGCAGCGAGATCGCGCACGAGTGGCTCGAGAGATGGAGCGGCTCCTTCGATACCGATTGATCAACCGGTTTCGGGAGGCGCATCCGGACGGTGCGTTCGACCGTGCGGTCGAACGGGTGATTGAGCGCGAGCTCTCGCCGATGCAGGCCATAGAGGAGCTTCTGAGAGATGCGGCTTGATGGCGGAGGTCATTTATGATTCGACCTACAAGAACTGAACCCAGAATGAAGGTGGGAACCATGTACGGATATGGCGACATAATGCTTTTTGCGGGATCCGCGAGCCAAGGGTTGGCGAGCGAAATTGCAGAGTATCTGTCACTTCCGCTGATTGACTACGATCTGATTGAGTTTGCCAATCAGAACCTTCTGCCACGGCTTCATGGAAGTGTGAGAGGGCAAGATGTTTACCTGGTGCAATCGCTCAACACCCCTGTGCACCGGAACATCATGGAAATGCTACTTATGATCGACACGCTCAAGCGAGATTCAGCGGGTCGAATCACGGCCGTGATTCCTTACATGTCTTATGCTCGCTCCGATAAGAAGGATCAACCGCGCGTTCCAATTGGAGCCCGTTTGTTGGCCGACATGATCGAAGTGGCTGGTGCGGATCGCTATATGACGATTGATCTGCATGCGGGTCAGATCCAGGGTTTCTTTTCGATCCCGGGCGATGTCCTGACCGCGTTTCACCTCCTGAGCGACTACTTCATTGGTCAAGACCTTGAGAATACTGTGATCTCTACGGTCGATCTCGGATTCGCGAAGAAAGGCCGCAACTTCGCCGCCAAACTCGGGACTCCGCTCGCCTTCGTTGAGAAGCGCCGCAAGCAAGACGACCCTCGAGCTCGAGCGACATCTGTGATTGGCGATGTGGAAGATTGCAACGTCATCCTGGTCGACGACGAAGTGCTCACCGGCGGCTCTGTGGTGGAAGCAGTTGAGATCCTGAAGCGCCACGGAGCGCTCGATATCTCACTATCATTCGCGCATCCGCTACTCGTTCCCCCCGCGGTCGACAATTTCCGCGAGCTGCCGCTCAAGGAAATTGTCATGACCAACACGGTGGATATCCCGGATGAGAAGCGCCTCGACAACATGACGATCCTTTCCGTCGCACCGTTGCTCGGGGAAGTGATCCGGCGCGCACACGAAGGGCGTTCGGTGGGGGAACTCTTCAACGAGTGATCGTCCCTGAGCACACCGCAATAGTCCCGCCACTCCGTGACGATACAACCAGAGGCCGAACTTGAGTATCGAACTCCCTTCATTGGAATGCTTGCGAACTTCTAGAACACGCGTATGAGCGAGACCGAATCCGAAATCGAGGCTGCAACCATTGAAGGGGAGGAATCACTCTCCTCCGAGGGTGAACCTCGTCGAGCGATTCCCTGGCGCATCGCTTGGGAGTTGGTCAAAGAGACTGTCGAGGGCGTGGATCAACTCGAGGTTCCACTGCGAGCCGCCGCCGTGGCCTACTATGGATTGCTCGCCATCTTCCCACTGCTATTGTTCTTGGTCTCTCTGGGCGGCGTCGTATTATCGAGATCCGAGGTGCGCGATGCGCTGGACGAATTCTTGATACGCGCCATTCCAGTACCAGAAGTGCTGAACTTTGTGCAGGTGACCATCGGGGACACGCTCGCCAGGCGAGGCACCGTTGGCGTAATCAGCCTCGTCGTGCTGCTTTGGTCTGCCTCGTCGCTCTTTGCAAACCTGGAAATGAGCCTCAACAAAATCTGGAACGTCCCGCGCCGTCTGGTTTGGCATCGTCGGCTGCTGGGCATCCTTGCTGTGACGATATTGGCAGGCCTCTTTATCGTTGTGATTTTCTTGAGCACGCTTGAAGCTCTGCCGCTGCTGAACGGGATTTCCCTTTTTGACAGCCTCGACGCGTGGATCACGTTCTTGGCTGCAACGCTCTTTTTTTGGCTTATCTATCGCTGGCTCCCCAATCACAAAGTTCCCGCCGTACCCTCGCTAGCGGGAGGTGCGCTGGCAGGTCTGGCTTGGCTCATAGCACAGGCCGTTTTTCGCTGGTACTTGACATCCGGACTCTCTAATCTGGGCGCGGTCTACGGAACGTTGGCCTCATTGATAGGCTTTATCCTGTGGGCTTTTGTGACGGGAACAATTCTCTATGTCGGAGCGGTGTTCAGTGCCGTCCTGCAGCGACACTTCTGGGAGTGAAGTGACGACACTGCTCTTACGGAACGCCGAGCTGGTGCTGACGATGGACGCTGAGACACCACAGATCAAACACGGTGGCCTCTTCGTCCGAGACAATGTGATTGAGGCCGTCGGTCCCACCAAAGAGCTACCACAAGAGGCGGACGAAATTATCGATGGCGATGGGATGATCGTGCTGCCCGGTCTCATTAATACCCACCACCATCTGTATCAGACCTTGACGCGTGCTCTCCCTGGTGCACAAGATGTCGAGTTATTCGACTGGCTCATACGTCTCTATCCTGTATGGGGTGAGATGAACGACGAGGCGGTGTACACCTCGGCAATGATCGGAATGGCCGAGCTTGTGCTGAGCGGTTGCACGACTTCAACCGATCATCTCTATATCTATCCTAACGACAGCACGCTGGATTCAACGATCCGCGCAGCTCAAGAGCTTGGCCTGCGCTTCCACCCGACTCGGGGCTCGATGAGCCTCGGGAAATCGAAGGGGGGATTGCCACCGGATCACGTGGTGGAGGAAGAGCACGATATCCTGGCAGACAGCCGGCGGGTGATCGAGCAATACCACGACCCCAAGCCGTTCTCCATGGTGCGGGTGGGTCTTGCTCCATGTTCACCGTTCTCAGTGACCGGCCAGCTAATGCAAGAGACTGCGGAATTAGCGCGCGCTTCCGACAACGTTATCCTTCACACGCATGTGGCCGAGACTGCAGACGAGGAGACATTCTGCCTGGAGCAGTTTGGAACGCGGCCGGCGGAATACATGCGACAGCTGGGCTGGGTTGGCCCGGATGTTTGGTGGGCACATGCGATATATCTCAACGACGATGAGATTCAGATGCTGGCAGAGACCGGCACGGGAGTGGCGCACTGTCCTACCTCCAACATGCGTCTCGGGTCTGGGATCGCCAAAGTGCGCCAGATGCGAGACGCGGGAGTCAAAGTAGGCATCGCGGTGGACGGTTCCGCTTCTAACGACGGAAATGATCTGCTCTTGGAGACACGCATGGCATTGCTGCTTCAGCGGGTCGAGGGAGGCGCGGATGCCTTTGGTGTGATGGAAGCACTTGAGCTGGCTACGCTGGGTTCGGCGTCGGTGATCGGGCGCGACGACCTAGGCAGACTTTCCACCGGCATGGCGGCGGATTTCATCGGTATCAAGACCGATCGTCTGACCATGGCGGGTGGGGCAGTGCACGACCCGGTGGCCTCCCTGCTGCTTTGCGCCGCTAAGGGCGTAGATCTATCCGTGATCAATGGCCGACGCGTGGTTGAAGGTGGCGAGCTCGTTGGACTGGATCTGGAGCAGGTTGTCGCCAGGCATAATGAATTGGCGAAGGGTATGGCCGACAAGCACCAGCTAACCTAACCCCGCCAGGAGCCGACTTATTCATTTATCTAGGGATCTTAATCCTGGCATCCTGGGACTAGCCAACGCATCGAGGGCGGATGAATTCAAGTCTTTCCCGAGGAGTTAGAAAGCAATTACCTGCAATTTCTGTATCGTCGAAGAATGAATCCCAGAGGCGGTGAGTGATTGATGGATCAGAGTCAAGGTAATCCGATGTTGAAGACGGTCTGTGGAAGCGAGATTCAGGATCCTGATAAATACCCCGGCTCTCTTTACGGCGGGAAGGTCGTATATTTTTGCACTGGGGCATGTCTGAAGGCCTTCCAGGATGATCCAGATCGTTTTATCGCCGGTGAGATTGAGCATCCTGAAGACGGTGAATAGCGTTTCGCACGAAGGCATTATGAGACGCTCTTTGTGCTCATCAACTTCTTCTCTGGATCTGTGAGTACATCCCCAATTCATCTGAATACTTACAAAGCACTTTGCTACTTCCGATCTTGACCGTCAGAAATAGGCTAAATGGCGTGTATGGCGCGCGTTGGGATTCCTTTAAAATTGACAGCAAGTTGCCATCATTTAGTTGAAGAAGGGCGGTGAGGGACGATGGCGAGAAAGAGTGAACGAAGGCGCGCTCGCGAACGGAAGCGACGACGAGCCTCCCGTCGTAAGGCCGGACTTTGGATTCTGGGAATCGGCGTGGGCATTTTCGTGGTCTACGCCGCGGTTACGTCGGGCGCGGGACTAAAAGACCCACTCTCCAGATTCCTTTCGGAAGAAGAGCTGGCTGAAATCCCTCCGGCACCCGAACGCGGTGCCCCGGCTCCAGACTTCACGGTCTCGGATGTTGATGGCAATCCCTTCACTCTCAGTGAAGCTCTCGGGAAACCAACCGCCATCATGTTCTTCCACACGTGGTGACAGCCCTGCAATCAGAGTGCCCCCGAGTTTCGGAGGGCCGAGCTAGAACTAGGAGATGATCTTCAGGTCCTGTTTGTGGACGAGCAAGAACCAGCCAGTCTGGTGCGGCAATTTGCGGACCAATATGAGTTGACCAGCACCTTTCTGATGGACCCCTCAGGGGAACTTGGCTTCAACTATCGCGTTCGCTCCACTCCCACGACTTTTTTTCTAGACACCTCAGGAGAAATCCAGGCCATCCGGATCGGCGTGGTCAGCTATGGTTGGCTGGAGTCGAATCTGGAAAGAGCGCTTAAACAGGCAAGTGAACTTTCCTGAAGGCCGCCATCGAAATCGGCTCGTCTCAATCTAGACTTGAGGAGCTCAAACCCTTTCTGGGCCTCGATTTAAGGCAAAGGTTCGGCTGGAGTAGAGGGGGATAAGATTGATTCTTCGGGTTCGCGCAGGTGGAATATCAGCCAATCCGGGTCACGGATCTTAAACTCTGAGAGGGTCGTTGGAGCTCCTCCCAGTATCCCAGGTTGGTGGCAGGCCGTGCAGCCTTGTGACGGGATCTGGTACCCCAAGAACGCTATTTGACCAAAAAGCCATGCCACGCCTACCAGAGCGAATGCTGCTAGAGCCGTCAAAATCCACCGCCTCGCCTTCTCTCTTGCGATCCGAGGGATGAAAATCAGTAAAGTGAGCAATGAGACTGGGATAATAACCGCGCCCAGCACACGAGCGGATTTATCGAAATACCAGAAGGGCAGGACATAAAAGCCTAGGATCCAGTCCGGATGGGGCAACAGGGAGCGATCAGTAGGACCAGCTTGGCCCTCATGCGGAGTCAACGCGGCAACAAGAAGTACTAACGCAAGCAATGCCGCGCCGGGTAGCAGATCCAGCCACCGGAAGTCCGGAAGCCTGGCCTTCCATCTCTGCCACCAGTGAGGCTGCTCAGCAAGGCCCTGGCGCCAGGCGACCAGGAGGTGGAGCGAAATGCCCGTAACGAGCAGAAGCGGCAGTACCCAGACGTGGAAAGCGTAGCCCCGGTACAGCGGCACACGATCGAGTTCTGTTCCCCCAAGCATTGCATGCACAATTGAGCGACCGATCACCGGAAGCTCTGAGAAGTATGTGACTACCAAATCCAAGAGAGCGAAGGCCTTAATTTCCCAGCGCAGCATATACCCAGTAGCGCCCATTGCTATCACCAACAGTAGTAAAGCTAGTCCCATCCACCAGTTCAGATCCCTAGGGGAAAGGTAAGCACGAGCGAGCAACGCTCTGAGAGCGTGCAGGACAACAGCGGCCACCAGTAATAGCGCTGACCAACGATGGGCGTTGTGTATCAACCAACCCAGCGGCCGGTCGACATGCAAGAAGGCAAGGCTGGCCGCCGCCCCTTCAGCGGTCGGTTCGTAGAAGAGCAGCAGCCCGAAGCCGGACAAGAACAGTATCGCGACTAAGAGTAACGTCATGCGCCCGAGGCTGAAAGGTGGCGCCTCTCTTAGTGAGACATGATCTGGAGGTTGGCTGGCCTCAATGGCATCCAAGACAGGGACAATACTCAGGCGGGTTTCAAGCCAACGTTTCATAGTTCGCTAGCATCATAAGCGAAAAGCCGGCACTCGATGTGCCGGCTTCTTCGTCGTATCAACGGTAGAGAGCGTGCTTCTACTGGAACGTTCGCAAGAAGTTCACCACGTGCCAACGCTCGTCTTCCTCCAGGACATCTTCCCATGCGAGCATCGGAGTCTCGGGTTTTCCATGGCTGATAATGTAGAACAGCGCCCCGTCGGACAGCCCTTGAACATGCCCCTCATGCAGGTCGGCTGGGGTTTTTTCGAGGCCTGAGGAAGCAGGACCGTCTCCCTCACCGGTTTCACCGTGGCAGAGGGCACAGTTGGTAGCGTAGAGTTCTGCACCCAGAGCCGTACTTTCTTCGTCTTCTGCGAAAGGATTGGGTACCGCGGCGGCCTCTTCGGGCACGTCATGCGCCCCCGCCATATGATCATCGGGGGAGTGCTCGGCATGTTCGTGCTCATCCTCCGCGTGGTCGTCGCCTTCCTCGTGTTCCTCTGCCTCTTCCACCTCAGCGTGGTCCGCTTCCTGAGTCGCGGGCGATTCAGTTGGATCCGAGCCGGAGGCACAGGCGCTCACAAGGATGGAGAGGATTGCCAAGCCGGCAACCGCTACAAGAATGCTTCTAGATTTCGTTCTCATATTGCTCTCCTTAGGCAAGGTAGGATGCTGGATTGCCTTGTCGATGATTGTTCATCTTACGATGCGAATCGAACCACCTGCAGTTAGTTCGGCTGTCCGCATGCGCAAGAGAGGTTTCGCGCAACCCTCCCAAAATACAGGAGCCCACGCGATCGCACGATGCCCCAGCGCTAGAATCTTACGTGAAAATCGATATATTGATAATTAATATTGAAGCCGCCGTCACCACTCAGTCTCCGCCGAGGCTGGCCTTAACAGGCTTGGCGAACTTCACTGGCTCAACATACATGACCCCGCCCTTCTCGGACGTGCCACAATCCCGGATCCAGGCGATCGTTGCATCGGCACCAACGAGAATGAAGGTATGGCCGGGCTCGCCGGTGCCTACCTCCAACGTCTCCTCACCACCTCAGGCAACGAGAAGCGCGGCACCCATGAGCGGGAGAGCTAGTAACGTCAACCTCTTTATCCTTCTGCTCCTCCCATCAACATGGATGACCATGATTTTAATTGGTGCGCGGGAGCAATGGGAGTTGGACCCGTCACTACGCAAATGTGACAGAGAGCACAAAGCCCTTATCGCAACACGCCATTTGGCTCGTTTGGAGTAGAGCAGAAAAGGACATAGCGCATGGCACGGGCTCTACTTTGCACGTCTTCAAGTCCGACGAACGAGGCTCGATGGTGGACTTGCCACGTATCAGAACAAAAATAGGACATCAATCCAGTAAACGATCCGGGCCAGGAAATGCAAATTTGGTCTTGACCTTCCAGTTACTGGAAGGTATAGAATGCATATGCTGTTGAGGAGCAATTATGAAGATCAGTGAACTTGCTGACCATACGGGCGTACCTGCCAAGACAATCCGCTACTACGAAGACGTGGGACTACTTCCTGAAGCTGCCCGGCAGCTAAATGGATATCGCGAGTACCAAGACGTGGATGTAGAGCGCCTCAAGCTAGTCGCAGGGGCCCGTCGCCTCGATTTCTCGTTGGAGGAGATACGCGAGATCCTCGATCTGCGCGATCGCGGCATCGCGCCTTGTGGGGTACTGCTAGATCTTCTCGATCAGAAGACGGATGAGATAAGCCAGCGCATTGCCGAACTGCGACTCCTTCAGAAGGATCTTCGCGTGCTCTATGACTCTGGCCTGACGTTTCCCACCGATGACGTTGAAGGAAAGAATTGTGTCTGTCATTTGGTCAGTGAACACGAAATGGCTGAAGCGAGGTAGCAAATCGTGACCGAAAGAAGAAAGCTTGAGTTGGCGGTTCCTGGCATGAGCTGCGCGACTTGCCCAGACCATGTAGAACGGGCTCTCAGAAGCGTCGCCGGTGTTGAAGATGTTCAGATTCCCGGCTGGAAATCCAAAATCGCCGAGGTAACGGTTGCGTCCCAGGTCAACGACGAGGATCTCCTCACCGCGGTAAGGGATGTCGGATATCCAGCAAGTGTCGTAACCAGTCAAACAATAGATCCCGAAGTCATAAAAGACGATGTAACCGGATCCAATGCAGATGGAAGAAAGGATTTCGATCTGATTGTGATTGGTGGTGGATCTGCAGGATTTGCAGCGGCAATCAAGGGCATTGACCTTGGTGCCAGGGTCGCCATGGTCGAGGCCAACACCATTGGCGGTACTTGTGTGAATGTGGGATGCGTGCCATCCAAGACGCTCATCCAGGTTGCCAATGCCTGGCACTCCGCCGAACACCATCCGTTCAAGGGGGCGAACACCAAACAGAGTGATCTTGATTGGTCAACCATTCGCTCTGAGAAAGACGCCCTGGTCGCCGACATGCGCCAGAGCAAATATATCGACGTACTTGACGCCTACCCTGAGATCACCTTCATCGAAGGTTACGCCACATTTCGAGCGGACCGCTCAATCAGTGTTGGGAAAGATGTGTATCAAGCTAACCGATACGTGATCACCGCCGGGGCTCAACCCAACATGGTCGCATTCTCCGGAGTTGAAGAAGCACAGCCGCTCAATAGCACCACCGTGATGGATCTTGAGCAGCTACCCAAGTCAATCATCATCTTGGGCGGCCGCGCAATTGCCTTGGAGCTCGGGCAGACCCTAGCCCGTTTGGGAGTTGAGGTACTGATTCTTCAGCGCAGTACTCGCCTAGTACCCGATCATGAGCCTAGAATTGGCCGTGAGATCAAGGACATCTTTGAGCATGAAGGTATTGGAGTAATCACCGGCGCTCAAGTCGAACGGATCGAGCGCGATGGCCAGACCCGGATCGTACATGCCAGCGTGATGGGAGGCACCCGAGAGTTCCGTGCCGACCAAGTGCTCATGGCGCTAGGAAGAAAGCCTAATACCGCTGGCATGGGTCTGGAAAATATGGATGTCGAACTTGATGAGCGAGGCGCGATCGTTGTCGACGAATATCTCCAGAGCAGCAATCCTAAAATCTTCGCCGCTGGTGATGTGACACAGCATCCAGAGTTTGTATATGTCGCCGCCGCCGGAGGATCAAAGGCCACCCAAAACGCCATATCCGATACCAAGGTGCCAATGGATCTCTCACTAGTTCCGTCGGTGATTTTCACTGAGCCCCAAATCGCGACAGTCGGCATGACCGAAGCCGAAGCCAAACGTCAGGGTCACGAAGTCCGAGTGACATCGCTTGATCTTGAACATGTGGCTCGCGCGAAGGCGGAACGAAACACCGAAGGATTCATCCGGCTGATTGCTGACGAAAATACCAATCGCCTGCTGGGAGCTCACATACTTGCGCCGGCTGCAGGCGAGGTGATCCAAACCGCAACGCTGGCAATCAAGTTTGGTTTGACGATCAAGGATCTGGCCGACTCCCTATTCCCCTACCTGACCCAGGTGGAGGGGTTGAGGTTGGCTGCACTTTCATTTGATAAGGATGTTGCTCTGCTGAGTTGCTGCGCCGCATAGGTGAGGGAGAGAGGCGCAGTGGCGATTTCAAACTCATCATCGGAAAAGTTTAGGGCAGCACCCGATTTAGAACAGATCGTTCAGGCTTGGCAGGAATCCAAGGAAGGGAAGTACGCACTCGAATCTGTCAAGATCTCTGATTTCGTCCTCCGATCGATTGCCGCGGAAAATCCAATAACGACTCAAGAATTCGCCGATCAAACTGGGCGAACCTTGAAAGAATCGAAAGTTCTGTTCCGACAGATGAGGCTTTCCGGAACAGACTTTGACGAAGAAGGTCGCTTGATAGGGAATGCTCTTACCGCGCGTCCTACACGAAATCTGTTGCTGGTGAATGGCCGAACGCTCTACGCATGGTGTGCATTGGATACGCTTTTTCTCCCCGGACTCCTTGGTGAAACCGCCGAAGTTCAATCCCTCTCCCCAGCAAGTGGTGAAGCGATCCGGCTAACCGTATCGCCGAGTGGTGTTGAAGATTACGACCCGACAACGACGGTGCTATCCGTGGTGGTGCCCGGAATGTCACGGGCCTGTGAGCCGGGACAGCAAGGTGGAGCAGACGGAGCCATTTGCAGCTCTATGCATTTCTTCGCAACTCGCAGAGAAGCCGAGGACTATCTGGGCGCGGACACCGACGTTTCGATCCTGACGGTCGAGCAGGCTTCTGAGCTGGCTCAACAGGCATGGGTGAGGCCCTACAGATCTGCACTGGATTCGGAAACTAGAATTACTTCAGAGTCATGAACGGAGTGGCCGACGTGTCGCAAGAGGATGTACGAACAGAGTCTTTCGCGCTTGGACTCGATGCGGGCCCGGTTGGCCGATGGACGCGTCTAATACTGGGCTCGATCATTCCGCTCTACCGCATCGTTTGGTTGCTTCTAACCGAGCAGCCGTCTCTAAGATTTCTGGCAGAGGCCGTTGTTTACTTTGGGATTATCTTTGCCATCTATCTCGCTGCACACTACTTTCTAGGTGAAAGATTGCTGGCACGTGTCAACCCTTGGGTCGGAACCTTGATTTTAGTTGGCCCGCCCACGCTTGCACTCGTATTTGCCCTGGGTCCGCCTGCTTTCCAGCTAGCCCTGGCGCTCTACATCGCCATCTCTCTCTTTTTCAACTTCACAATGAGCTATGGAGGATGCGAGGTCACGGCAATTCCGAGCCTCATCTTCCGTCGACGTTACGTGGTTTATTGCCCCTGGAATGTTGTCGACGTCGTCGACAAGGTCATCGAGAACCGATAGTACGAAAGGAAGAATCATGATGCCTGACTATCAAAAAATCAAGTTGAGAGTGGTTGGCGAGAACACCATTCACTGCGCCGGGTGCGAACGAACGGTTGAGTTCACACTCTCTCGGATGCCCGGTTTAGAAAAGGTCAAAGCAGACCGCGAGACACAGGATATTGCGTTTGAGTTAAAGCCCAGCGAAACAGATCTTGAGCAAATCAAGGATGGCCTGGAGTGGCTCGGCTATCAAGTTGAAGTGACATGAGTGCCCAGTCAACTCAGTTTCGGGTGCCAAGGGCATGGGTGCAATACGGCGGTTTACTATTCGTGTTGGTGGTCGTCATCAGTGCTGGATATTTGGGATTCCGCACCTTCGCTACCACCCCGACTTTGAGCTCTGCCAATCTCTACCTCTTTGCGGTTGTCGCCGGGGTTGCGAGTTTCTTCTCGCCTTGCGCCTTCCCGCTTCTGCCTAGCTATTTTTCCTTCTACCAGACCGCGGGGAGACAATCGGTGGAACCTCGAAGCGGCACAGGCGAGGCACTCAGATGTGGGTTGGCAGCGGCGTTCGGCGTGGTTACTTTCGCGCTGATCCTGGGTGCAATCATCACCGTCCTGGGAACGGGAGTAGCGCAAGGGCTATCGATATCAGGCCCTGAGCCGAGTCAGTTTGTAAGAGGCTTTCGGGGAGTGATAGGTGCAATTCTTCTAACGCTGGGATTTGGCCAGCTCGTAGGATGGAACCTCAAGCCAAGATTCGTAGATGCGTTTGCCTTTTATACACGGCCGAAACAAGAGGGGAAAAGGGGACCCGCCGTTAATCTCTATCTTTACGGCCTGGGCTACAACGCGGCCGGAATGGGCTGTACGGGTCCCATACTTGCGGGGCTCATCGTTGTCGCCCTCGCCTCAGGCGGGCTGACCTCTGCACTTGGTGCCTTCTTTGTATTTGCAGTCACCATGGGCGCGCTGATGCTTTTTGTCTCCTTGCTGGTAGCAGCTTCTGAAGAAACCCTCATCACTCGGATGAAAGCTGCTGCCCCCACGATCAAGCGCGCATCCAGTTACGTTCTGATCCTCGTCGGAGCATTCAATATATATACGGCGATCAATCTTTCCCTATTTCTGGCCTTGCTCTTCCCAAGCTCATAAAAGGTCAATGCAAAATAAATGACATCACAGAAGCTAGAAGAGCTTGGAGCGATCCTCGCCGAATCCAGAATCATCGCAGTAGTCGGGCTTTCCCCGAACCCCGAGCGGGAAAGCCATAGCATCGCACATTACCTACAACAGCAAGGGTATCGGATCATCCCCGTCAACCCGAAAGCGGCCGAGATTTTGGGTGAGAAATCGTACCTGAGTCTGCGAGACATTCCCGAACTCGTGGATGTCGTGCTGGTCTTTCGAAAGCCCGAAGCAGTCCCCTCAATAGTCGAGGACGCCATTGCAATCGGTGCTAAGGTGATCTGGATGCAAGTGGGAATCGTTCACGAGGCGGCTTCCAAGCGAGCTCGTAGTGCAGGGATGCAGGTGGTGATGAACACATGCATGCGGGCGACCCACAAACTTCTACAGGCCAGCGATTTGGCTCATTAGAAATTTAGGCTTAGCCTGAAAGATCAGCGCGGATGGTCTCGAACTCCTCCTTGCTGATCTCCCCCTTCGCGTATCGCTCTTCGATGATCTGCAAGGGAGCCTTCTGGCTTGGAGGGTCGTTGCTCGCGGACCGGGAGCCTCCGCCGGTAAAAGAGCGGATAATCACGACTGCCAGCGCGATCAGGCCGCCCCAGAACAGCAGCATCATCAAGCCTCCAAACAGCATCCAGCCCCAGTGAAATCCTCCGTCCATCCACCACATTGAGTGATTTCCTTTCTCCTCACCTATGCGCTCAGCCGCTCTCTACGCAGCAGCTGTGCGTTGATCGCCACTATCACCGTACTGGCAGACATAAACGCGGCGCCCAGAGCGGGGGAGAGCAGAACCCCGAACGGGAGCAGCAATCCGGCAGCTGCCGGGATGGCGATAACGTTGTAGCCGGTAGCCCAGACCAGGTTCTGTCTCATCTTGCGATAGCTGGCACGACTAAGCTCGAATATCTTAACTACATCTAGGGGATTACTCTTCACCAGGATGATGCCCGCCGATTCGACGGCGACATCGGTACCGCTACCAATGGCGATGCCGACGTTCGCTCGAGTCAGTGCCGGCGCATCGTTGACCCCGTCGCCCACCATTGCCACTCGTTTGCCTTTGCTCTGAAGTTCTGACACCTTCTGGTCCTTGTGTTCCGGCAGCACTTCTGCGAACACCTGGTCGATACCCAGTTCCCCCGCTACAGCCGCAGCGACTGCCTGGCTGTCGCCGGTGAGCATGGCTACTTCAACGCCGAGTTCATGAAGCCGCTCGATCGCCCGTTTGCTCTCGGTCCGCACGACGTCTGCCAATGCTAGCGCCGCAGCCACTGAACCGTTCTCTATCAGGTAAACGACACTCTGGCCCTTAGCGCCTGCGCTATCGCGGAACTGAGTCATGGGTTCATCGAGTGCGAGCTCAAGCATCTCGAGCATTCGAGGGCCACCGACGTAAAGCTCGCGCCCATCCACACTTGCTTTCACGCCCTTTCCTTTAATCGCTTCAAAGCCAGTCACTTCTGGGAGCTGAAGAGCTCGCTCTTCGACCGTGCGTCGGATGCCACGCGCAATCGTGTGTTCCGAATCGCCCTCAACGGCTGCAGTTATTGAGAGCGCTGTATCCTCGCTCCAACCATCG
Organism: Anaerolineales bacterium; assembly: GCA_046759305.1. Lineage (GTDB taxonomy): Bacteria > Chloroflexota > Anaerolineae > Anaerolineales > E44-bin32 > JADFRG01. The sequence goes on along the minus strand of JBHIBY010000010.1, from coordinate 20,124 downwards.
GCTGTCGCCATTGCCACGATGCCAAACTCGCCCTGGGTGAGCGTGCCGGTTTTGTCGAAGATCACAATATCGATCTCTCGCGCTTCTTCCAGTGCTAATCGATCGCGCACCAGGATTCCGTTCTTGGCTCCTATTGCTGTGCTGATGGCCACTACGAGTGGAATCGCCAACCCCAGTGCGTGGGGGCAGGCAATCACCAGGACCGTCGCTGCGCGTGCGATCACTTCTGCCTCGAAACCGATCGCGATCGTCCATGCGACACCCGTCAAGGCGGCCACAACGACCGCAATGTAGAAGAGCCAACCGGCAGCCTTGTCTGCTAAAACTTGTGTGTTCGATTTGCTGCGCTGGGCTTCAAGTACCAGCCTCATGATCCCGGCTAAAGCAGTCTCATCGCCGGTTGCCTGCACTCGGACTCGCAGGCTGCCGTCTCCATTGATACTGCCAGCAATGACTTCGTCGCCCGAGCTCTTCTTCACCGGCCTTGACTCTCCCGTGATCATGGCCTCATTCACGTCTGACTCGCCTTCGGTGACGGTTCCGTCGGCTGGAATGTTGGCCCCAGGTCGAACCAGTACGAGATCATCTGATTGCAGCCTGCCAACAGGCATCTCTTCTACGCCACCATCGAGTTCGATTCTCTCAGCAGTGTCGGGCATTAGCTTGGCCAATTCGTCCAAGGCGCCTGAGGCTTGCCTGACGCTGCGCATCTCGAGCCAGTGGCCTAGCAGCATCACGTCGATAAGAAGCACCAATTCCCACCAGAAGGTTTGGCCCTCGAGAATCAATTGCACTGCTAGGCTATAGAAAAATGCAACACTGATCGCTAGAGATATCAAGGTCATCATGCCCGGCCTGCGAAGACGCAGCTCGGGAACAGCCAGCCTCAGAAAGGGTGTGCCGCCAAAGGCGAAGATGACCAGGGAAAGTGCAGCCGAAAGCCAATCGCTGCCCGGAAACGTGGGCATGGTGAAACCGAACCAACTCTGGACGCTGGGGCTGTAGAGCAGAACAGGGATTGAGAGCGCCAACGAGATCCAGAAGCGTTTCCGGAACATCTCTTCATGCCCCGTGTGATCTGCATGCCCTTTATGTTCAACATGCTCGACGAGATCTGATGGGATGTTGGAGGAGGCTCCATCATGGAGCTCGTGCCCATGTGGGTGCTCTACCGCGTGCGCATCCGGTTCAACTTCTGCCTGATGTTCATGCGCATCCTCCGCACCATGCGCCTTGACCACGATGTCAGAGCCGCTGGCCGGCTGTGTCATAGCGTCATGTGTATGTGAAGCTTGAGACGACTCGATCGACTCCTGTGAGCCGTGCTCATGCTCGTGGTGATATTCTCTTTGCTTCCTACTGCCCAGATTCTGTTCATCGCTTGAGTTCATACTGACCCTCCGTGCATATCGCGGTAGCCGGATCGACCAATCACCGGCGCGATCTATATGCGACTCCCAATCATAGTTTTCATCCTTGGACGATCGTGGTCGCGTGGGTGAAAACGAAAATCGATCATCCCGCAATCCGCGCTGAATAGAGCCGTGGCCCCTCGGGTCGCAAGAAGACTTATCGACTAGTCTAATCAAGGCTCGGTCTTGCTGCATGGGTTAACCAAGGGGGTTCTGAATAGGCCATATGGCGCGGCCCTGGCCTTCTAAAGCAATTTCCCGTGCCAAATTCTATCGCCTAAGCTGAATGACTTGCCCTTAGCGGCCTATATCCAACCTGAGATTAGGCGGCCGTTGCCAAAGGTGCAGCTAATGTTGTGGGTTGACAGCAGTGGGCTCAATAGCTAGAATGGCGCAAAATTTAGGTATACCTAACAAAAATACTTCCATCGCCGAATTTTGATGGAGCACGATGAAGAAAGGCGTTGCCCTCCCGGGCAGCGAACAGCCAAAGGAAGAAGGAGCACACTCCATGCAAAACGAGACACAAAGGAAGACGCGGCTCGGGCGCCGTGGGTTTATTAAAGCTGGCCTACTTGGCAGCGGGATTGCGGTCGCCGCTGCGGGTCAGCCACAAAGCCCCGTGCAGCAAGGAGGCCAGGAGGGAGACAGTGACTTCGGTCCCCATTCAGGTCACGGAGACGGAAGCCACAGCGCGATGGGCACCGTTGGATCGGTCCACCACGAGGCGAATGGCTTCGACCCGCATGAACTGCTCAACGATTGGGACTTCGGCGAGGTCAGCCAGCTCCCAAGCGGTCAGACTCTGCGGGAATACTCGATCGTGGCGGTCGATAAGGAAATCGAGATCGCTCCCGGCGTTTTTTTCCCAGCTTGGGTCTACAACGGCCGCGTGCCTGGGCCGACGTTGAGGGCGGTCGAAGGCGACCGCATTCGCATCGAATTTTCCAACGGCGGCAGCCATCCGCACACCATTCATTTTCACGGAATACACCCCGCATCGCAGGACGGAGTACCCGGAGCAGGCGACGGGATTATCCATCCGGGTGAAAGCACTATCTATGAATTTGACGCCTTTCCAATGGGCTGCCATCTCTACCACTGCCATGCGCTTCCTCTGAAGCGCCACATTCACAAGGGGCTATACGGCGCGTTTATCGTAGACCCCGATCCGGGCCGCTACAGCGGTGACGAAGCGCGTGTCGCACGATCTCGCAATCCAAACTTCCCCGAGTACAACGACGTGAACGAGATGATGATGGTGATGAACGGGTTCGATACGAACTTCGATGGGGATAACGAGGTCTACGCGGCCAACTCCATCGCGTTCGCGTATATGGACAAGCCGATCAAGATTCGTCGTGATCAATTGCAGCGAATCTACTTAGTCAACATTACCGAGTTCGATCCGATCAATTCATTCCACCTGCATGCCAATTTCTTCGACTATTACGACCACGGAACGAGCCTCACGCCAACGCTGAGAACCGTGGACACGATCATGCAATGTCAGGCCCAGCGGGGAATACTCGAGTTTTCATTCGAGGACTTCGAGCCCGGGCTTTATATGTTCCACGCTCATCAGAGCGAGTTTGCCGAACTTGGCTGGATGGGATTTTTCGATGTCCAGGAGTGAAGCTGAACTCATGACTGAACGCCTCCCATTCTGGGTCTCGGCGTTGCTTCCGTTGGTTGCGCTGGTCCTTCTGCTGTCGGTATTTGCCTTCGGGAACCCGTTGGCATTGTTTAGGGGAGATCTCCCGCCAGTTGAAGATCTGACCTTCGAGCAGATTCGGGTCGTTGAGGGTGGCTTCGAGATCACACTGATTAACTCGGGGCCGGACCCGGTGAATGTGGCCCAGGTCATTGTCGACGAAGCCTATTGGAACTACACCATCGATCCGTCAAACACCATTTCTCGACTGGGTCGAGCCGAACTGCTGATCCCCTATCCATGGGTTGAGACCGAACCGCACGAGATCGTGGTCATCACCGACACTGGCGTCACTTTTGCCAGGGAAGTAGAGCTGGCCACGCCTACTCCAACACCCGGGATTTCCGAGTTTATTGCCTATGGCTTGCTTGGTGTATACGTCGGGATCATTCCGGTTGCGCTGGGGATGCTTTGGTACCCCGCGATGCGCCAGCTGCGGCGGCGTTGGATGGGGGCTATCCTGGCGCTGACTCTCGGGCTCCTGGTGTTCCTTTTGATCGACACGCTCTTGGAGGCTTTTGAAATCGCTGCCCTGCTCCCGGAGGTATTTCAGGGAACGGCGCTGGTTCTCTTCTCGGCATTGCTCACCTGGTTTGCCCTATTAGCCGTCCGCTCGCGGGGCGGTGGGCTCAGCAATCTAGGACTTCATCCGGGACTGGTTGTGGCTATCCTGATCGCTCTAGGAATCGGCCTTCACAACCTGGGCGAAGGCCTGGCGATCGGAGCCGCGTTTGCACTGGGCGAGGCTGCACTGGGGTCCTTCCTCGTAATTGGATTTACGCTGCACAATGTGACTGAGGGCATTGCAATCGCAGCGCCATTAGTTCCTGGTGCGCTTGCGGAGGAGCGGGACGCGACGGATGATAGTGCTCCAAGGACACCCGGTATCTGGATATTTATGGGCCTGTTTCTCCTTGCAGGCGCGCCTGCTATCTTTGGTGCATGGATCGGCGGATTCGCTTTCTCGCCGGTCTTGGCCACGATATTCCTTGGCATAGGAGTGGGTGCGATCTGGCAGGTGATTGTCGAAGTGGGAGAGTTCCTACGCCGGAACGCCGATCGGGAGGATCAACCTCTGGTCACCTGGCCAAACGTAGGAGGCTTTCTGCTTGGGCTGGGGATCATGTACCTGACGGCGTTCCTGGTCAGCTTTTAGCCGCAATACAAATCATCCTCACTGCGCATAGCCATGCATGAGTGCGCGAGCGAGGAGACATGTCATTGAAATCCGGCTCCTTGAAGCCGGATTTCTTATTAAAGTTCGGGGAAAGGGTAGTCTCTCAATGTCTGCTGCCAATTGAGGGCAAGGTCAGCCCACCGGAACCCGCTGGCTAAGGAGTACGCACTCGGAAGTTGTCGAATTCCAACATAGCCTGGTCTGCGCCGTCAACGGAGGCAACCAGCGCGAACGAGCCAAAGGGCAACAGCTCTTCAACGATTTCACCCACCAGCAGTCCGTTGATGTAGAAAGCAAAATTGGGTCCCTCTCCAATTACCGTAAGCTGGTTTACGCCCTCGGGGTCGATCAGTAGAGTGGGGTTATCTACATAGTAATAGTCGAGATTCTGCTCATACCAGAGCGAAATCGTGAAACGCCCCGCGTCTGAGATCAGAAACTCCAGGTAGTTCTCTCCGTCGTCTCGGAACCGCACACCGTACTCTCCGTCAACCGGACCTTCCAGCCGTCGCGCATCGACTTTGAGCTCAAAGTCGGTCGTGGCGGCCAGGTCATCAAGGTACGTGGAACTCAGACAGCCATATTCCGTGTTCCCACAATCCAGACTCCAGACATACTTCCCCTCAGTGATGGCCAGAGTATCGGTTAGATCTTCGAAGCTGAAAGAGCCGACGTCCCAGAGTCCCGATACGGCATCGAAGGTGTCGATAATGGCCGCGGTCCAGGGCTGGCGAAGTTCGAAGTTGTCGAACTCCCATTCGGTGGCAACTCCCGGCTCGAATAGATTGACCACCATACCGACCCGGCCGCGTAGCATGCTCTGCTCTTCGATCTCGTCCACGTACTGATCGTTGATAAAGAAATAGAAATAGCCGTCGTTCGCTACTACGGTCACTCGATTCGGAGTATTCGGCTGGATGGCTGCCGTGCGCGTCAGATCGATCAGGGTGCTCCAATTGCCGCTGTCATTCCTGCGCAGCCAGTAATTCTGCTGGTTGTCGATATTGAAATTGTAGAAAGCGTCGACTGCCGTCTCCCGAAAGACAATGCCGAAATCAGCCTCCTGGGATCCGCTGAGTTGCTGAGCATCAACCGATACCGCAAATTCCGATATCGGATTCATTTCAGGCGTGTGGTGCACGCTCAGGCCGTCGGTAGGCAGCACCTCCCAATGGTATTTCCCATTCTCGAAGGTGAAGCTGCGTGAACCAAATTCGTCTTCAACCTCGCTAATCGGGCTCCAGTCATTGATGTCAGAATCGAAGCTATCGGAAATAGCAACTGGCCAGCGCGCCGAGGGCAAATCAGCAGGAGACGATTCCCGAAAGGCGGTCCTGATTCGAGCTGCAGCCTGTGAGTCGTCGCTAGCGGTCGGGCTGCTCGACAGCTCGGGAGTTGCGGTCGCGGATACGGGCGAGGTAGCTAGAGGTGCGGTCGCCAGTTGTGCGGCAGCAGTTGGCAGGGCGGATTCTGTGGCCGCAGAGGTGCTTGCGGTCGTGGCCAGCCTGGCAATCACGAAGACACTGATCGCACAAATCCCCACGACCCCTACAGCGGCTGCTCCCACCAGCCACGGCGCAACGCGTCGCGCAGTGATGGTTTGGGACGGTGGCTCAATTGCAATGTCGCTTGCCGCGGCCTCGGCTTGCGCCAGGTCTTCTGTGGGCACGGTGCCGACCTGGCTTGGCTCGCGCGCGATTTCGGACTCCGGAACGGCCAACCGCACCGCACGCACCATAGCGGCGGCCGATTCGAAGCGATCCTTAGGTCGCTTAGCCATGGCCTTCAAAATCACGCTCTCAAGCGCAGGGCTGACGTCAGGATTGAGCGTGCTGGGAGGCGGCAGCGGATCCGTCATATGCTTGATCACCACTGCCATAGGGGTTTCTGCGTCGAATGGCACTCGCCCGGTTACCATCTCATAGAGCACCACGCCAAGCGAATAGATATCGCTCTGAGGAGTAAGCGGGTCACCACCGCCTTGCTCGGGCGACATGTAGTGGGGGGTGCCGACGATGCCCCCGGTCTGCGTGAAATGCTTGGTCCCCTCCACCATCTTGGCTATACCGAAATCAGTGAGCAGGCAGTTGCCGCGCTTATCGATCAGAACGTTGCTGGGCTTAATGTCGCGGTGGATTAATCCCTGAGAATGGGCGTAGTCCAGCGCGTCTCCGAGCTGAGTAATGATGATGCGAATGCGCTGAAGGGACATCGGCTTCTGGCCACGCAGGAGATCCGCCAAGGTGCCGGTTTCAACCAGTGGCATGACGATGTAGGTGTAATCGTCTGCCTCCCCGTAATCGTGGACCGGCAAAACGTGCGGGTGCTGTAATTTCGCGATGACCTTAGCTTCTTGCTCAAAGCGGCCAGTGAATTCTGCATCGCGCGCGTATTGCTGAGGGAGGATCTTCAGCGCAACGTAGCGATCCATCCCAGGTTGAAAGGCCTTATACACGGCCGCCATCCCACCTTCGCCAAGGGGAGATACGACCTGATATCGACCTAGCTGCTTACCGGTAAGATCTTCCATAGCTGGGAATGATACCGAAAGTCTTCATACGGACCAACTCAGAATCGGCATCAGGTGAGAGATGTAGCCCGCGTAAGCGAGTGTAATTCTTAGGTCGCCTCCGCGTGAGGAATGCCCTTGAACTCGAGGAAGGCCTGAAGGGCATCGAGTACTTCATCGATGTCGCCCTCAGACACCGTGGGGCCCATATGTCCGACGCGAAAAACACGATCCTTCAGTTCTTCACCGAGCCCGCCTGAAATCATGATGTCGTGTTCCTGGCGAATGTAGCCAACCAGTTCACCAATGTTCACTCCCCCGGGTGCGAAGATTGCCGTGAGAACAGGCGCCAGCTGGTCATCCGGAGTCAGTGGTTCCATCCCCAACGCGCGCACCCCGTTACGGAGTCGTAGCGCAAGCTCAGTGTAGCGTGAGATCCTTTGATCAATACCCTCGCTAAGCAGCTTTTGAATCGAAGCACGGAGAGCGTAAATGTTGCTCGTTGCCACAGTAATGGGATGTGGGTGCCAGCTTCCCCATTCGTCGGCAAATCTACGCCAGGTCTCCAGGTTCAAGAACCAACCATGCTTCCGATTTGCCTTGGACTCCATGATCTTCCAGGCACGCGGCGCGATTGCGATGGGTCCTAATCCAGGAGGAGCACCTAGGCATTTCTGCGACGCGCTCGCACAGATATCAATTCCCCACTCGTCCATGGAAAACGGTACGCCTCCCAGGGCTGATACCGCATCGACTACGACCGGTACTCCGAACTCGTTCGCTAGCGCGGCAATCTCCTGCACGGGGTTGACGACCGCGGTTGCCGTTTCCAAATACACGAGCGCAACCAGCGCCGGACGAGGATCTGCGCCAATTGTCTGCCGAAAAGACTCTGGATCGAGTGGTTCGCCTGGAGTAGCGGCAATTCGGGTTACTTCCAGACCGTAGCCCTCACTGATTTGCTCCAGACGATCCCCAAAGAATCCGTTATTGCCAATCACGACTGTCTCGCCCGTGCTGGTCAGGCTTCCGATCGCTGCGTCAATAGCAGCCGAACCGGAGCCGGAAAGAATATGCACTTCCCCCTCGGTCTTGAAGACTTGCTTCAATAACTCGCGCGTCTCGTTGTAGTCGGCGGTCCACTCCACCCCATAGTGTGGTCGGACCTGTCGCCCCATCTGAAAAAGGACGTCATCATCGACGCTGACGGGACCCGGAATCATCAACTTTGTGCTCAACTTTGAACCTCCTTAGGTCACGTTGGGTCAAAACAGACCAAGCCAAATTTTGCTAGCTACCAGAATGGCGGCTGGCTACTATTTCAGCCATGATCGACAGCGCGATCTCGTCTGGAGTGTCGGCACCGAGATCCAACCCCACCGGACCGTGCAGTCGATCCAGATCGGCTTCACTGAGCCCGCGCTCCTTGAGCCGCTCTCTGCGTTTTGCCTGGGTTCTCGTGCTCCCCAATGCCCCCACATAAAAGGCGTTTGAAGTCAGGGCTACATCCAGGGCCGGCTCGTCGATTTTCGGATCGTGGGTGAGCATCACCACTGCAGTTGTTGCTGTCAGTGGGAATTGCTCAAAGGCCTCCGTCGGCCAGGCTTGTATCAAATGGTCCACTTCCGGAAACCGTTCTTCGGTTGCGAAGGCCCGTCGCGGATCCACGATTACCGTGCGCATATCCATGGTCTTGGCCAGCTTGGAGAGCGTAATGGCGATCTGATTTCCACCCACGACGACCAGCGCGGGTGGAGGAGGCATGAGGTCAATGAAAGCCTCAACATCTCCGGTCTCCAGCTCCCGCAGGCCGGGTTCGGATAGTTGCAGAGCCATTTCGACTGTCTGATTATCCGATCCAGAATTAAGGCTGCCATAGCGGGTGCCCGGATCGCTAATGTTGAGTGTAATCTTTCGTCCGATGGCCGATTCGGGCCCGCGCACGATCGTGACACTCGCAGCTGGCTCCTCATCAAGCAGGAGCGCGCGCAAAAATTTGAATTGCGCGGGATCCAGACGCTCTACGAAGACATCCAGGCTACCCCCGCAGGCCAGGCCGACGCTCCACGCGGTCTCATCTGTGACGCCGAAATGAAGCAGCTGCGGTGAACCGTTTTTAATTATCTGTATTCCGGCCTCTGCAACCGCCGATTCCACGCATCCGCCACTTACCGATCCAGCGATCTCCCCATGCTCGGTGATCGCCATCTTGGCACCTTCTTGTCGCGGCGAGGATCCCCAGGTCTGCACGACTGTAGCAAGTGCGAGGTCTTTGCCCTGCTTAGTCCAGCGCGCGACGTCTTCGAGGATGTCTCTCATTTGTGCTTCGCCTCATGCTTTCATTGCGACAGTAAGGGCCTAGCATGCAAAGGGGGATTGCTTGCCAGGGCGAATACCATTCGATGTTCTATGCTTCCGACAGCGCTCTAGCTAGCCGGTACCCCCATCAGCGCTTTACTCCGCTGCAATCCGTCCCTTGAGCTCTGCCTCGGAAAACGGTCCGGCCTCCTCGATCAAGGCGCGCGCCTCGTCTACCTTGCCCCAGGTGTCCCACAGCAACACGCCTCGTACGCGACCGTTCTCAATGTAGTAGACCAATCCTTTATTAAAGGGCTCAGCCCAATCGGAGACAATCTCAAGCTTTGGATCAAGATCGCCGACCGCTTCGTAGCCGAGTTCAAACAGGTCGGAATAGAAAAAAGGTAGATGATCGTAGCTGACCTGTTCGCCTGCCATAGATCGCCCTGCCATCTCGCCCATCGTATTGGCATTGTCCTCGTGTTCGACGCGCATCTTGCGATCGAGCGCCGGATTGTAGAAACGTGCCACGTCGCCCGCGGCATAGACATTGGGGTCACTTGTCTGGAGCGATGGATTGACCACTACCCCGTCATCCACCTCCAACCCGGCGTTCTCAGCAAGCTCGATATTAGGCTGAATCCCGATACCCGCTACAACAGCTTCGACATGAAGCACTCCCGCATCCGTCACGACATGCACATGCCCATGCCCCTCTTCGATCGCCTCTAGCTTCGCGCCGGGTACTACTGCCACGCCATGGTCCTCATAATATTGATTCAGGAAAGCACTTAGATCTGCTGGGAATTGCAGCGCGCCGATGCCGGCCTCCGGAAAGACAATGCTGACTTGCTGGCCGTTCATTGCCAGCGCGGCCGCTACTTCCGAACCAATAAAACCGCCGCCGATTACCGCAAACGCGAGCTCCGATTGCGTCAGGCTCTGCAGCCGTCGAAAGTCATCCACGTTACGATAGTAGATGACCGAATCTCCGCCAAAAGGAAGGTGGCGCGGAGAGCCTCCTGTGGCGAGCAATAGTTTCTCGTAGCCGAATTCCTCACCCTTTTCGTCGGTGACCGCGCGGGCTCCAGGATCGAATTGATTGACCCGGCTCCCGAGATGTAGTTCGACCGTCTCATCTTGAGTTCCACGCCAGATGCTCTCGAAATCCTTCCCCTTCCAGAGCGCCTTCGAGAGGGGTGGTCGATCATAGGGAGGCTCTTTTTCCGCGCCGATCAGTCCGAGTGAGCCCGCGGGATCAACCTTACGAATTCCTTTTACTGCAGCATCGGCGGCCATGCCGCCGCCTATGATCAGATATTTGTACTCCGGCATTTATCCCTCACCTGTCCGTTATCTCAAGCAATTCTACTATCCGGTGCACACCCTCCACTCTCCAAGGAGCAGATGACTCGGCTTCGCGGCCTGATGTTCGTCGCCGAATCGTCGCGAGACCTTTCCGTGAATAGCGATGGGCGAACCATTAGCCAGACAGGTCTTGAATTAACTGCTGGTCTAGAATTACCATATTGAGAGCACGCTCATGACTCTCAACGATCCCCCACTCCCCGAGCTCGATCTCGATCCCCTGGTAGATATCCTAAATCCCTACGCCTATCAAGGCCGGACCGCACTGCTGCCCGCGCTTCACGCTGCCCAGGAGCAGTACGGGTATCTGCCTAGGCCAGTGGCGGCTGAAGTGGGCCGGCGGCTTGGCGTACCACTGGCTGATGTCTACGGTGTGATTGACTTCTATGCCTTGCTCTACAAAGAGCCTATCGGGAGGCAGATCGTGCGCGTATGCGGAGATCCGCCCTGCGCTCAAGCCGGCGGCTCTCAGATCCTTGAGGCACTCTCAGAACATCTCGGCGTACAGCCGCGTGAGGTAAGCGCTGATGGAGAATGGACCCTGGAACGCGCGCCGTGCTTGGGGCGGTGTGAACATGCGCCGGTGGTGATGATTGATGACATTCCGCTTTCCCGGGCGAAGGCCGGTCAATTGCAGGTCCTTCTAACCGGCGAGTGGGAAATGGTCTCAAGCCGGGTCGGAGGCGATCTACGGTCGCTGACCCGCAACTGCGGCGGCGACGCTCCGACTACGATTGAGGCTTATGAAGCAAGCGGAGGGTATGCAGCGTTGAAACAGGCGGTGGGGGACATGGAGCCAGCCTCGGTCATCGAGGCGGTCAAGGCCTCCGGCCTGGTGGGACGTGGCGGAGCGGCCTTTCCTACCGGTGTGAAGTGGGAAGGAGCCGCAAGCACGCCTGGTGAACCCAAGTATGTAGTCAACAATGCCGATGAATCGGAGCCAGGAACTTTCAAGGATCGCGTGCTCCTCGAAGACGACCCTCACAGCAGCCTGGAAGGCATGATCATCGCCGGATACGCGATTGGCGCCCAGAAGGGCTACATCTATATTCGCGGCGAATATCGGAAGGCAGAAGAGATCGTCCAAAATGCGATCGATGAGGCCGAACGCCAGGGCCTCCTTGGCGAGAACATTCTTGGAACTGGATTTACCTTTGAGGTGGAGATTCGGAGGGGCGCCGGTGCCTACATCTGCGGTGAGGAGACCGCGCTGTTCGAATCGGTTGAGGGCAACCGCGGCTTCCCACGCATCAAACCCCCGTTCCCGACAACCCACGGATTATTTGGGAAGCCCACGGTTATCAACAATGTAGAGACGCTGGCTAACATTCCCTTGATCGTCAGAGACGGCCCAGCGGCCTTCCGCAAGAATGGCACAGAGCAGTCCACTGGGACCAAACTCTTTTGCCTTTCGGGCGATGTAGCTCGCCCGGGATTGTATGAGGTGCCTTTTGGCGTCCCGCTGCGGCACTTGCTTGAGGATCTGGGCGGAGGCGTCGTCGGCGGTGAACTGCAGGGTATCTTATTCGGCGGCGCCGCGGGAGCCTTCGCAACGGAAAAGTACCTGGATGTGAAGCTGACCTTCGAAGATCTGGCGGAGGCTGGTTTGCCGTTGGGCTCGGGAGCGGTCATGGTATTCAATGACGCGCAAGACTTGCGGGAGGTACTGCGTGGGTTAGCCCACTTCTTTGCGGACGAATCTTGTGGAAAGTGCTACCCATGTCAGCTAGGGACGCAGCGCCAGTACGAGATTCTCGGTGACCTGGCTAACGGAAATTACCACTCCGGCGACGTGGAAAGGCTGACCGATGTGGGTTGGACCATGGTGGACGCTTCGCTCTGTGGATTGGGGCAGACGGCTGCCAATGCGGTGTTGAGCGCTATCGATATCTGGCCTGCATTGTTCTCTGAAAATGGAACGCTGAAAAGTGTCTGACTGTACGGTCCCCTTCCAGTACCACAGCCATGTTGGCGACCGGTACGCGAGCAATCCGAATTGTTCCTCGGAAACCGAGCAGTGTAGAGATGCCTGACGGCACTGTACCGTTCCGATATCACATTTACGATGGCGACTGGCGCGAGGTCGACGCGGAAGTCATTGAAGAGGGAATGATTACTCTCTATGTGAATGGCCGTGAGCTGGCTTCGCTGATGTGCACACCCAGAGATCCGATGCAGTTGGCCTTGGGCTTCCTGGCCAACGAGGAATTCATCAGTTCCTACCAGGACGTCGCAGTCGAACACGTTTGCGCGGCCGGGGACTGCGTCGACATCTGGCTGACCAAGCCGTTTTGGGATCAACCGCGCCGGCGGATCATCACATCCGGCTGCGGTGGCGGTCTCACATTTGCGGATCTCGCCGCCGAACAGGAACCTGTCAGAGCTCAGATAGCTGTTGAACCTCAAAAGATCAGCGAGTTAATGAACAAGCTTCAGACGCGCGACGGCATATACGCGCGCGCCCGCGGAGTCCACACCTCAGCATTGAGCGACGGGCAGCATTTGGTGGCCATTGCCGAGGACGTCGGCCGTCACAACACCGTCGATCGGCTGCGTGGCGAGTGCCTGCGACAAGGAATTGAACCGGAGGGCTTGATGTTGCTGGCTACCGGCCGCGTCTCCTCAGAGATGATCAACAAGGCTGCGAAAATGGGTTGCCCAATAGTTGCTTCTCGGACCTCTCCCACCAGCGTCTCGGTCGATCTGGCCCGCGAGTGGAATATCACGCTCTGCGGATACGTTCGCCGCAAGCGGATGAACGTTTATTCGCATCCGGAACGGCTGGCCGGCGTGAGGGTTGGCGAACTAATCGAGACTGTCGAAATACCGGTTTCGAGCCGGGGCGGCGAGTGAACTTCCTACAGGAGAGAACTTGAGCAAAAGCGTCACGCTGACCATTGACGGTGAGGCAGTCACCGTACCTGCAGGGACCACGATTCTGCGCGCGGCACGAAATCTGGAAACGGACATCCCAACGATCTGCTACCACGATCACACCACAGCCTATGGCCTCTGTCGCCTCTGCGTCGTGGAGGTGGATGAGGTTCGCCTCCTTCAACCTGCGTGCGTTGCAGAGGCTCGCGACGGAATGACCGTTCACTCGCGTAACAAGCGGGTGGACCGCAGCCGCCGGACGATTCTTGAGATGCTTGACTCGGCCGTCAATCTGGAAGAGGCGCCCGAGATTCAGGCACAGATGGAGGACTACGGCGTGGATCGCACCCTGTTCAACAATGCAGACGTACGCTCTTCACCGGTCATCGACGACAATCCCATGTTTGTACGGGACTACTCGCAATGCGTGCTGTGCTGGCGCTGTGTTCAGGTCTGTGCTTATGATGCCCAGTACACCTACGCTATCAATTTCAGCGGACGCGGTTTCGATACCAGCATCGCTACTTTCTTCGAGCAGAGTTTGCCCCAATCAACCTGCGTTTTCTGCGGTCAATGCGTAGGCGTTTGCCCAACCGGCGCTCTAAAACCCAAGCGTGAATGGCTGCTGGAGCAGGGGCAGACCCCAGACGAAATCATGCAGCTGACGCGTATGAAGCGTAGGCGGAAGAAACGATAATCGAGAGATAGGCAGGGAACACAAGCGGAAGCAGAGGAGTGCTACTGGGGGAGTGGGGACGAATTGCTAGCGGAAGCGCAATCTCGGTAAGGATTGACATAAGTGGAACGGGTTAGAGGCGGGATATAGGCAGCGGCGAAGTATGGAATTTTACGGTGGTTTGGAGTGATTGAAGCCGATCGAGTCGTCAGCACAGTTTGTCCCTACTGTGGAGTGGGTTGCGGTTTGAACCTGCATCTACAAGATGACTTCATCTATAAGGTGACCTCTGACTTCGACAATATCGTCAACCAGGGTAATCTCTGCGTCAAAGGCCGCTATGGCTACGACATGATCTACAACCCTCAACGTGTGACCGAACCGCTGATGCGGAAGACTCCGCAGGTACCAGGTGATCGCACTCAAGCCTTCGATCGCGACGATTGGCGCCAAGTCTCCTGGGAGGAGGCGTTGGACTACACTGCGGATCGACTTGTGGAGATCTATCAGCGCGACGGTTCGGATGCAATGGGTGTGTACTGCTGCGCGAAGGCCACCAACGAGGATAACTATCTACTGCAGAAGATGTTCCGAGCGCTATTCCGTACAAACAATGTCGATCACTGCACCCGCTTATGCCACGCCGGCTCAGTAGTGGCGCTGCAGATGGCCATCGGTTCAGCCGCCATGAGCAACACTGCGGCAGAAGTCATCAAGTCGGATGTCTTCATGGTCACTGGATCGAACACCGCCGAATCCCATCCCATCATCGGGCTGCAAATGAAAGAAGCGGTCGAGAAATATGGCGCCAAGCTCATCGTCGTCGACCCCCGCCGTGTGGAACTGGCGAACTGGTCGACACTATGGCTTCCACAATTGCCGGGGACAGACGTGCCGGTATTCGCAGCCATGGCGCATGTCATCATCGAAGAGAAGCTCTACAACCAGGATTTTATCGATCAACGGACCGAAGGCTTTGAGGATTTCGTCAAGTCGATGGAGAAATTCACACCAGAATTCGCCGAGTCCGTTTCGAGCGTGGATCGGAATCTCATCGTTGAGGCCGCTCGGATGTACGCTGGCGCAGAGAGGGGCGCCATTTACTGGGCGCTCGGCATCTCTGAGAGCACGCATGGCGTCGACAATGCGTTAGCCCTGGTGCACCTGGCGCTGCTGACCGGGCACATTGGTCGTGAAGGGACCGGACTCAACCCGTTGCGTGGACAGAACAATGTCCAGGGTGCATCTGACAGCGGTGCGATGCCATGGCACTACCCCGGGTATATGGAGGTCGATGACCCTGCCAGTGCCGAGATCTGGGAGAAGGCCTGGAATATCCAGCCGGGTGGGCTCAACCAGAAGAAGGGGCTGACGACCACCGAGATCCTGACCAATGTCGGCGAGGATGGAGTGCGGGCGCTGTACATCATGGGAGAGAATCCTATGATGTCTGAACCTAACCTGAACGTCACCCGCCATCATATGGAAAACTTGGAGTTCATTGCAATACAGGACTTGTTTATCAACGAGTCAGGAGCATATGCGGATGTCGTGCTTCCAGCCGCTTCCTGGGCGGAGAAGGACGGCACCTTCACCAACACAGATCGGCGTGTCCAGCGCATTCGCAAGGCGCTAGAGCCTCGTGGAGAATCCCGATCGGATATCGGCATTATTTCTGAGCTTGCGAAGCGGATCGAAGATCGCTTGGGTCGGCCCGCATCGGCATTCTGGGATTATGAAGACGCGGAGCAGGTGCTCATCGAGATGGGCAATGTCGTGCCAGCCTATCGAGGTGTCCGCTACGAGCGTATCGATGAGGTCGGGCTTCAGACCCCCGTACCGGACGAAGATCACCCTGGCACGCCTTTCTTATTTGAAAGTGCCTTCCCTTCCGGCCGCGCGAAGTTTCATTTGCTGGAATACGTGCCGTCGGCGGAGCCCCCAGACGATGAGTATCCACTGATCCTGACCACCGGCCGCCTGCTAGAGCATTGGCACGGCGGGACGCTGACCCGTCACTCTCAGCTCGATGAGCTCTATCCCGAGGCGCTGGTTGAGATTAATCGTGTCGATGCGGCGAGGACAGGTGTCAAGACCGGGGACGCTGTACGAGTAACTTCGCGAAGAGGCTCTGTGGTGTTGCGCGCCAAAGTGACCGAGAAGGCCAATCTTGGGGTTGTCTTCATTCCCTGGCACTTCCACGAAGCGGCAGCTAATCTATTGACGCTGGACATACTCGATCCGCTCGCGAAGATTCCCGAATATAAGGCTTGCGCGGTGCGTGTCGATCCGGCCTCGGAAGATGAACTCGTGAATCCTGAAGCCCAGACCCGGCGCGGACGCTGGTAGCGCGGAACTTCGTCCGCGCCCGCCTTTGAGCCACGCGCATTATCTACCTTCCGCACGGCCTCCCTGTAAGACCATGCAGGTGCTTGAGGCCCGAGCTACAAGCGTTCCATCATCGTCAAGCACCTCGCAGTCGACCAGCCCAATCGTGCGGCCACGCTTGACCACGCGTCCTGCCGCCTGCAGCTGACCATCCCAAAGCGTTTTGAGGAAATTGATCTTCAATTCCAGCGTCGTGAATGTCTCACCTGCCTCGAGTGTGCTGGCAAACGCCATACCCATGGCAGCATCGGCCACATCGCACAGCACCCCGCCGTGGAGCGTTCCCATCGGATTGGCGTGCTGCTCGCCAGCTTCAAGCACCATGGTTGACTTTCCCCGCTCAAGTGTGACCAACTGAAAGCCCACCAGGTTGGCGATCGGGGGTTGTGGAGCCTCACCTCGAATCATCGCCTCGCCGACTTCCAACCACGATTGAGCCTCGTTTCGCATATTTCGTTTGGTCATCCCTTTGATTTCAGCCGTTTGAAAAAGCCTATCACACGCTGGTGCACAATCGAGCGAGGTACACATTATCATTTATGCTTTCCAAAGTTACTCATGCCTCCTAAGCAGACTCGCCGCAACTATCGAGGCAGTGCTATCGACGTCAGCTACGACGTACGCCGCTGCATCCACGCTGCTGAATGCATTCGAGGCTTGCCCGAGACCTTCAACCGGCAACGAGTGCCCTGGATTGAGACGGACAAAGCCTTGGCGACGGAAGTGGCGGAGGTCGTCATGCGCTGCCCGAGCGGCGCTCTGCGCTACGAACGAAAAGACGCAGGGCTACCGGAGCCAATCCCGAGGTCGAATTCAATCACCCTGGTGCCCGATGGGCCGCTCTACGTGCGTGGGGAGGTGAAGATCATCTCTCCTCAAGGGCTGCCTCTGCACCGAGATACTCGCATCTCTTTGTGCCGGTGTGGAGCATCGAGCGAGATGCCTTTCTGCGACAATACTCACTTACATAACGGGTTCGAGGCCAAGTCATGGTAGCAAGCCAGGCGGTGCTCGGATTTCGATGACCAGCTCAAATCCACACTTAACTACCGCTCGAACTTCGCATGCTGACACAAGTCTCCAAGAGGTGATCCAATTCCCCAGCTTTGAAAATCCGGTTTCGTAACTGGAACTGGGTTTATCATTAACACAATTCCTGGTATTGGAGGGTGGAAGATGTTCTTTGGTGGTTTCTTTCTCGATCCACTTTACCTTTGGGTCTTCCTGATAACCATCATAATTTCCAGCGCCGCACAGCTCTACGTGCGATCGGCGTACGGCAAATGGGGCAAAGTGGCGAATGGTCCGGGGTTGTCTGGCATCGAAGTTGGCTACGCCATCGTCAACCGCACCGATCTCGGGGGCAGTGGTCTTCAAATCGACGTGCCGGAGCTCCGAAAGCTGCAGGAGCTGCAGGCTCAAGGAGTGATCACCAGGCAGGAGTACGAAACCAAGGCGGCGAAGGTAAATGCTCAGGCCAAAGCCACGGCCGTAAATCGGTCAACGATCGGCTTCGAGCGCGTACCGGGAAAACTCTCGGATCACTACGATCCGCGTTCGCACACGGTTCGGCTATCGGAAGGGGTAGCAAATAGGAAGTCAATTGCCGCGATGGCGATCGTGGCGCATGAACTCGGTCATGCTCAGCAGCACGAGAGCAACTCCTTCTTGATCTCCATGCGCAACGTGTTGGTGCCGGCAGTGCGCTTCAGCCCGATGATCGCCTACATCCTGATCTTCATCGGGTTCTTCTTCAACATCATCGGGGCCATGTATCTCGGAATTCTCTTTTATGGCCTGCTCGTTGCCTTCTCCGTCATGACGCTGCCGGTTGAGATCGACGCTAGCCGCAGAGGACTACGCCTGTTGCACGAAGCTCAAATGATTCGGGTAGATCAAGACGAGCAAGGAGCCCGCAGCGTGCTGACTGCGGCAGCGAGCACCTATGTCGCAGCGGCTGTGAGTGCAATTCTTACCCTGCTCTATTACATCGCCCTTGCCGGACGACGAAGGTAGCCGTCGAGTAAGCCAGAGACTAGCGGACGGCCGGTCCGCAGGCCACGTGGTGCTCGTCCCATCTGCAAGCGCAGTGCCGACTCCCGTTCCGGTTGAGATCGATGCTATCGATCCCGAGCCAAAGGCAACCGAAGTCTCAGGAGACGGCCAGGACTGCGTCGTGCAGCTGGGTGACTGGATCATGGGTCTGGCGCGCAGTTTTACGGTGATGCGTCACGTTGGGAAGACATCTTAAACGCGACCAATGCAAAGGCAGCTGAAGATTCCTCCTACGCGATTATCGACAGTCCCAACGAGCTTGTGCCGGGGTGGAAGATCTGGATTCCCCTTCCGTAATCTAACCTAAAGTACAGCTCAATTGCAGAATTGAGAATCAAAGGGGCTCTCATGAGCTCCCTTTAGCTTGTTCCAGTAGCCCCGATTGGTTTACAGGCTTCAGGCCACTCCTGCTTCTATTCGGGCAGCGAAGCTGCGCCTGACTATTAGCCAGTAAGCTTCTTCCACCCCGCCTCAAGCTCTCCCCACATCGAGCCCACCCACTCGGCTACCTCTGTGACGCCCTGGTCTATGCGTACATTGGTATAGGCGGACTGAACTTGTCCCCAATCGACCACATTCCAAAAGGCATCGATGTAATCACCGCGCAGGTTCTGGTACTTGAGATAGTAGGCGTGTTCCCAAACGTCGAGACCTAGCAGTGGGATCATGCCCTCGCTCACGGGATTATCCTGATTGGCTGTGCTGGTCACCATCAGTGATCCGTCTTCGGCAACCGCAAGCCAGGACCAGCCGGATCCGAAGCGGGTCATTCCGGCTTTCTTGAACGCATCCTTGAAAGCCTCGAAGCCGCCGAACGCCGCGCCAATATCCTCCGCTAGCTTTCCATCTGGGCTTCCGCCACCTCCTGTACCCATACTCGACCAGAACATCGAATGATTGACGTGGCCGCCGCCGTTGTTACGAACCGCGTTACGGATGTCGTCCGGCACTTCACTCAGGTCCTTAATGAGCGAAAGCGCACTCTTCTTCTGGAGCTCTTCGTGTCCCTCGAGCGCGCCGTTCAGGTTGTTGACGTAGGCAGCATGATGCTTGTCGTGGTGGATCTCCATGGTGCGGGCGTCGATATGCGGTTCAAGCGCATCGAATGCGTAGGGTAGCTTTGGAAGTTCATGAGTCATGGTTTTATTCCTGTCTATTTAGTTCGGATGAGCTTCTAATAGTACCGCATCACCCGCTAAGATTAGTGGTCGGAAAAGCAACAGCTCAATCTAGGCAATCTCAAAGCCCTTCGCATTATCATTATCGGACCGACCCGTTCAGGATAAGGAGAAGTTAATGAAGCTCATCCTTCGAATATTCATCAATGCGGTAGCGATCTGGGTCACAAGCTATGTACTACCGGGACTAGAGTTCGAGGGGAACCTCGGAAGCCTGATCATCGTCGGCGTGATTTTTGGTTTGGTCAACGCCTTGATCAGACCTGTCGTCAAGCTGCTAGCCTTACCCATCACCATCTTGACTCTGGGTTTGTTCACCTTGGTGATCAACGCAGCGATGCTGCTGGTTACGGCAGCCATAAGCTCCTCGCTGACCTTTACCGGGAGCTTCCTCGACTTCTCAACGGAGAACACCATTCTCAATGCGATCGTCGGGGCTATCCTGATCAGCATCGTGAGCACAGTCCTGAGCTGG
>JBHIBY010000009.1:0-53840 GCA_046759305.1 Anaerolineales bacterium | reverse complement strand
GTTTGAGCCGTGCGTCCTCTGGGACATCGCGGATGGTGTACTCATGCAAGATCCGAGCGAGATTGCGGCCGATTGCGATAGCCTCGATCCCGAGCTGCGGGAGTTCATTATCTCGGGTCACTCCGTGTCGCCAGACATCACAGTAGCTCCAGGGGTTCTCGACCTAGCGCGCGAGGGCATGCGGCTCGTAGTTGAAGACGAAGACGGCACAGCAAACGAGCACGCGGTTCTTGAGGGGATTTCATCGGGCGGAAAGACGGGAACCGGTGAATTCTGTGACGAGACTGCTTTCAAGAGAAACCTGTGCGAGCCCGGCAATTGGCCCACCCATTCCTGGTACACGGCCTTCGCGCCCTATGAGAATCCAGAGATCGCGGTCATAGCGTTTGTTTACAACGGCGGCGAAGGTGCGGTCACCTCGGGTCCGATTGTCAAACAGGTGATCGAGGCATACTTTGAGCTGAAATCCATCGACGCCGACCGCTAAATCACACCGAATCCGATCCCCTCGACCTCAATTGCATACAGACAGCGAACCCAAATCGCAGCACCACACAAAGATCCAACTTCACTCGCCAACACTCGGCCAAAGCCCATTTTATTTACATAAGATGCTTTCATTAGCTTGACGCAGGGTGGCATATGTTGGGGTTCACCCCCCTGGCCCCCCCAATGCCTCAATGCTATACTCGCCGCCCGATAGCCCTATGAGCAGCCCGCTCTCGATGAAGGGAATCGGCGACGGCTTGTTAGTCACGGTGCCGGAAGGTACCTGGAGCGTCGTACGTCCCTCACTACTCCAAGCAATTGACGAGCGTTCCGATTTTTTCCGCGGCGCGAGTGTTGCCTTGCAGATGGCGGATCGGTCCCTTAATGCCGCCGCTCTTGGCGGTCTGAGGGATGAGCTAAGTGAGAGAGAGATCGCTCTGACGGCGATTCTGTCGACATCCGAGCAAACTCGAGTTGCGGGTGCCGATTTAGGTCTGGCTCTCGAAGTACCCGGACCCAGTATCGAGCAGGATTCTGAACTGGAACCGATTGAATCCGACCTTGTCGGCGATGAAGCAGTTCTGATTCATCGCACACTCCGCTCGGGCCACACGATTCGACACCCAGGTCATGTGGCCGTTATTGGAGACGTAAATGCTGGCGCGGAAGTCGTGGCGGGCGGAGACGTCGTGGTCTGGGGTCGAGTCAGGGGTGTTGTACACGCGGGGGCGACCGGAAACATGGAGGCTGTGATTTGTGCCTTGGATCTGGCACCCACACAGCTTCGGATAGGTGCTCAAATCAGCGTCTCGCCAGAAAGAAAGGGGAAGCCGCGTCCCGAGATGGCGATGCTAAAAGACGGACAATTCGTGGCAGAGAGTTGGAAGCACAACTAGGAAGGAGGGAGTCTTGAGTGCAACCGTAGTAACCGTCACTTCTGGGAAGGGTGGTGTCGGTAAGACAACGGCCACTGCCAATCTGGGCACGGCCTTGGCTGAATCGGGTCAGCGGGTCGTGTGTATCGACGCAGACATCGGATTGAGGAATCTGGATGTCGTAATGGGCCTAGAAAATAGAATCGTCTACGATCTAGTGGATGTTATCGAGGGGCGATGCAAACTTCGGCAAGCGATGATCAAGGACAAGCGGCTGCACAATCTACACTTGATCCCTGCCGCTCAAACAAGGGACAAGACCGCTGTGTCTCCAGAGGACATGCTGCGCATTGCAGATGAGCTTCGACCTAAGCACGACTGGATCGTGATCGATTCTCCGGCTGGGATCGAACGCGGATTTCGGAACGCACTGGCGCCCGCCGATTTGGTGTTGCTTGTGACCAACCCCGAGGTTTCTGCGGTTCGAGATGCGGACCGTATCATCGGGATGACTGAAGCTGAGGAGAAAGACGAGCCCAAACTGATCCTCAACCGCGTGAAGGCGGACATGGTTCGGCGCGGCGAAATGCTTACTGCAGAGGATGTGCTAGACATCCTTGCTATCGAATTAATTGGTGTCGTGCCTGAGGACGAAGGTGTGCTCAAGGCTTCCAATCAAGGCGTGCCTATTGCGCTGGATAAGCGCAGCAAGGCTGGCGGGGCATATCGCGCGATTGCTTTACGAATGATGGGGGATGAGCTCCCCATCGAGGATTTCGAAGCAGAGGGTGGTCTCTTCAATCGCCTCACGCGCATGGTCAAGGCTGGGGGACAACCCGCATGATCATCGATTGGCTGCGCGCTCGTCGAGGTGGATCTGCCAGGACGGCCAAGCAGCGGCTACAATTCGTCCTGGTAAATGACCGAGCGGGGCTTTCACCTGCTAAAATCGAGGCCATGAAAGATGATCTCATCGCCGCGATCTCAAAGCATGTGGACATCGACTCGAAGAGGGTTGATATAACCCTGACAAAGGATCGCAGGAAACAGCGGCTGGTAGCCGACATCCCACTCGCAACGCGACGACAGAGCGCCCACTAGCTGAATGCAAGCTCCGGCAAGAATCTGGCGTCACTTTGACGTCTGGCTTTTGGCGACTGTCGCTCTTCTAACAATCGCGGGCGTGGCGATGATCCGATCCGCCATCGCTGACAATCCCGAGTTAGTTGAGCTCAATGTCGTGGGAAGACAGGCCATTTTCGGCCTGGTCAGCTTGGTGTTGCTGCTCGCAACTGCCGCCATCGACTATCGAGTTTGGTCGGCACTATCACGCCCGATCTATATGTTCAACCTGATCTTCCTGGCTCTTATCCCGATCGCGGGAGTGGCTGGGTTTGGGTCCGCGCGCTGGTTTCAACTCGCTACCGTAACTGTTCAGCCCTCGGAGCTGGCCAAAATCATCATGATTCTGGTTCTGGCCGACTTCTTGGCCCGCAATCAGGAGCGCATCGGCGAGATGCGTATCGTCCTCAAGAGCCTCGCCTTGGTTGCAGTTCCTGCAGCGCTGATCCTGATTCAGCCGGATCTCAGCACTGCGATCGTGCTGATGGTGATTTGGCTGGCGCTGGTCTGGGCGGCCGGTGTGCGCATGTCGAAACTGGGGATCATGGTAGCAGTGGTGGTTCTTTTGGCGATTGTGATCACACCTCTATTGCTCAACTACATCGTGCAGGGCTATCCCGCTGGCGAAGACTTCTTTTTCGTACGCAATTACCAGATGACGCGTGTGGTCAATTTCCTCTTTCCCAATCCAGAGGAGAGCTTTGGTGCCACCTACAATGTTGAGCAAGCGTTGATTAGCATCGGTTCTGGGGGGCTACTCGGTCAAGGATATGGGAGCGGCACGCAGGTTCAGCTCCGCTTTTTAAAGGTGCGCCACACGGACTTCATCTTCTCTTCAATGTCACAGGAGTTCGGGTTCATCGGTGCTACGATTTTCCTACTCTTGATCATGTTTGTAATCTATCGCTGCCTGCGAGTTGCTCGTTTGGCAAGAGACGGATTTGGATCACTGATTTGCTATGGAGTTGCGATTCTTCTGCTATTTCAAGCTTCCTTCAATGTCGGGATGAACCTCAACCTGCTCCCCGTGTCTGGGCTTCCGCTACCGTTCCTCTCACAAGGTGGATCATCTCTACTGACCACGCTGCTGGGAATTGGTCTTGTTGAGAGCGTGATCCTGCGCCACAAGCGGATCGAGCTCTGATACTAAACTAACCCAATGAGTACACCCGCGCGCGTCCGCTTTGCCCCCTCACCCACAGGGCGGTTCCATATTGGCGGTGCACGCACCGCGCTCTACGACTACCTTCTTGCTCGCCAGACCGGCGGCGAGTTCGTGATGCGCATCGAGGACACGGACCGTAAGCGATTCGTGCCAGGTGCGGAGGAAGAAATATACGAAGCCCTGTCCTGGCTTGGAGTGGCGTGGAATGAGGGTCCGGACGTTGGAGGACCGCACGCCCCTTATCGGCAATCCGAAAGGGTTGGGATTTATCACGAGCATGCTGAACAACTGGTTGATGCGGGTCACGCGTACTACTGTTTCTGTGCTCCGGAACGGCTGGCAACGGTCCGAAAGGAGCAGCAGGCTCGAAAGGAAGCACCCCGCTATGACGGGCTGTGTAGGCGGCTAACCATAGAGGAAGCTCACGATCGTAAGCATGCTGGCGAATCCCATGTGGTCCGGTTTAAGACACCGGTAGCCGGGGAAACCAAGGCGCTAGACGTCATCCGGGGGGAGATCAACGTGGAGAATTCCTCGCTGGATGATTACATTCTCCTCAAGTCGAATGGTCTTCCCGTCTATCACCTAGCGGCGATGGTTGACGATCATCTAATGGAGATCACTCACGTCCTACGAACTTCGGAATGGCTACCGACCTTCCCGCTGCACGTTTTGATTTACGAGGCTTTCGGATGGGAGCAGCCCGCCTGGGTGCACATGTCGGTTCTGCTGAATCCGTCAGGTAAAGGTAAACTGAGCAAACGACACGGTGCAGGGGGTGCATACGCCGTCTACCCACTTGAGCTCAAGGAATTGGGCTATTTGCCAGAGGCGGCCGTGAACTGGCTGGCGCTCATGGGATGGTCCTACGACGATCGAACCGAGTTTTTTGACATGGCACACCTCATCGACAAATTCTCCTTGGCAAAGCTAAGCCCCAGCCCGGCTGCTGTAAACTTCAGCAAACTAGACCACTTCAACGGTCTCCACATCCGCTCGCTTGAACCCAATGTATTGGTGAATAAGCTCCTACCGTACTTCAATACTGCTGGTATGAGCGTGACCGATGAGCAGCTAAGGCGAGTAGTGCCGCTGATTCAAGAGCGGATACGCACGCTTGATGAAGCGGTTGATATGGCCGGCTTCTTCTTCCGCGAAGCATTCCAGCCTGACCTCCAAGAGCTGATTGGAAAGAAAATGACTTCCTCCGAGTCAGCCAACGCGATCCGTCGCTCGGTTGAAGTGGTAGAGGAGTTAGGCGAACTGGATACTGAGAGGCTCGAGTTCTCACTGCGCGAGCTTGCGGAAGAGCTGGATCTCAAGGCCGGCCAGCTCTTTGGCATCTTGCGCATTGCGGTGACCGGCCAACGGGTCAGCCCCCCATTGATCGAAACCATGGAGCTGCTTGGAAAAGAGATCGTTGTGGAACGGTTAGAAATTGCGCGGGAGGTGCTTGAATCTCTGGAGTAGACCCCTATGATAGAATTCGCCGGGTTCGCTGGGGGCTCGTCTAACGGCAGGACGTTCGGCTCTGGACCGAAAAATTGGGGTTCGAATCCCTGGCCCCCAGCCTAGTCAGTAGATCGCTGACCTTGGATCCGCTGGTCTCAATACCGATCCTTGATCCCCAGTCTGGAAAAATCTTATGGATGACTTGATCGCTGCTCTAGAAGCAAGCCAAGCGCGTCTCCAGGAACTCCTGGTGCGTCTTTGAATTCCCCGAAAAAGAGAAACAGCTAACTAAGCTAGAGCGAGCATCGGAGGACCCGAATCTCTGGGACGATGCTGGGCGCGCGCAGAGCACAATGCGCCGCCTTTCGAAGCTCCGCTCAGTAGTCGAATCCTGGCGCGCTATGAGCCAGCGCACCGAGGACGCGCTTGAGCTGGCTCAACTGGGCGACGAGACCCTGCGGGATGAAATTGCGCAGGAGCTTAGCGTGATTCAGACAGAGCTCGAGGAGATCGAATTTGCTAGCCTGCTTTCCGGGAAATACGATGCAGACGATGCGATCTTAGCTATCCATGCAGGTGCAGGAGGCACTGACTCCCAAGATTGGGCACAGATGCTCGAGAGGATGTACTTGCGTTGGGCGGAGAGCAGAGGCTTCAAGACGGAAATTCTGGATCGAAGCGAGGGCGAGGAGGCAGGCATTAGGAGCGTGACCATTGCGGTCGGTGGAGATTATGCCTTCGGCTACTTGCGATCGGAGCGTGGCGTGCACCGACTCGTTCGGATATCCCCCTACGATTCGGCACGCCGCCGGCACACCTCGTTTGCGCTCGCGGAGGTCTATCCGCAAGTGGAGACGGACACTGATGTTGAGATCAGTCCGAAGGATATCCGCGTTGATACCTTCTTGTCGGCTGGCGCCGGCGGTCAGAATGTGCAAAAGAATGAAACCGCGGTGCGCATTACCCATGAACCAACCGGAATCGTTGTCACTAGTCAGAATGAGCGTTCTCAGACACAAAACAAGGAGAACGCTATGCGTGTTCTGCGCGCCCGCCTGCTCGACCTGGAACGCCAAAAGCGCGAGGAGCGGCTGGCGGAGATCAAGGGTGAACATGTGAGCGCCGAATGGGGCAGCCAAATCCGATCGTATGTCCTTCATCCATACCAGATGGTGAAAGACCATCGGACGAATCGCGAACATGGTAATACCAGCGCTGTTTTAGATGGCGACCTCACCGAATTCATGGAGGCATACCTGAAAAGCGAGTCCTAGCGCAGTATCCCAGCGTGCAGTTTACCTTTTGCTTTTAGAAGCCTCGCCTTCCGGATAGCCCTTCAGGCAAAAGTGATCTTTGGGTGACGGTGAATCGCTAAGGCATTTCACAATGCCTGGAGCATGCCGCTCCGCAAGCGATCCGCTCAAAAATACACCTAATGCTTCGAGATGGCTATGCGCAGGTTGTCGCAGGAATACTGGCCGGCCCGTATGCTATAATCCGCCCGCTCAGGAGGAAACTCGTTGAAGTTTTACCTCGATCTAGCACTAATCATCGTTTCGATTTCGCTCATCATTATGGTCGTATTGCAGAGCCGCGGAGTTGGGCTGGGCGGCTTGGGCGGCGGCGATTTTGGAGGAAGCGGATACCATGTCCGTCGCGGAGTCGAGCGATTGCTCTTCAATATCACTATCGGCTTGAGCATCGTCTTCTTTGTTCTTGCGATCCTGAACGTCACCATCCCCGGATAAGCCAACCCGACACTGATGCGTAAGATCATTTGGCAACTGGTAATTGCCCTCGGCGGGCTCTTACTTGTTCTCGGGCTACTGCTCGGCCAAACTCCAGACCCCGAAGCCACCTTTGTACAGCCTGTCCATGGCGGATCCTACGCTGAGGGGGTAATCGGCACTTCAATCCGACTCAACCCCCTGCTCGACCGCGGAAACCAAGTGGATCGGGACATCAATCGTTTGCTCTATGGAGCGCTGGTTCGATTCAATTCGTTTGGCGACCCCATTCCCGAGTTGGCTGAAAGCTTTGCTGTATCGGCGGATGCCACGCTATACAACTTCACTATTCGGGAGGGAGCGAGGTGGCATGACGGGGAGTCGATAACCGCCGACGACGTCATCTTTACTTTCTCCAAGTTTGTTGAAGAGGACTTTCCAGCCTCTGATGATCTCAAGCAAATATGGTCCGAGGTCGATGTCGTGAAACTTGACGACAAGAACATCCAATTTCAACTTCCGGAACGATTCGCGCCGTTCATGGACTACATGACGGTGGGATTACTGCCTGATCACCTGCTTCGAGGCGTTGGAGCTGTTGAGTTGATCGACCACCCGTTTAACGCGGAGCCGGTTGGGAGCGGTCCTTTCCGATTTGAGGGGTTTCAACGGGATGATACTGGCGCGGTGACCGGTGTGAGCCTTACCGCTTTCGAAGAGTATGTGCTGGGCCAGCCTTTTCTTGAGCGTGTAGAGTTCCGGTTTTTTGAGGACGCCGAGGATGCGTTTCGGGCCTTCAGAGACGGCAAGGTCGACGGAATTGGCCAGGTACCAGAGGACATCCTAAACTCGGTTCTCGCTCAGCCGGATCTAAATGTGCACAGCGTCCGCAGCCCAAGCACCGCCATCGTCTTTCTCAATACTCAACATTCAGATAAGACCTACTTGGGCGAAAAAGAATTTCGACAAGCTCTAATGATGGCAGTAGATCGTGAACGCATGATCGGAGACCTACTCGGCGGACAGGGATTGGTGGCCTCCGGACCGATCTTGCCAGGCAATTGGGCTTATGCGCCAAACCTCGCTCCACTACCGTTTGATGTAGCCACCGCGGAGGAGCTACTTGCTGGCCAGGGTTGGGAAATTCCTGCCGGGATATCGCGAGGTACAGCCGAATACATCCGCACCGACGGTGATAGCGAGTTGACTATCCAACTAGCCCATCTAGACGATCCGCATTATTTGGCCGTAGCGCAAATGCTGAAGGCGAGCTGGGAAAACATTGGCATCCGCGTGGAACTCGCTGCACAACCCGCACCGGATCTCATCTCTGAGCTGTTGGCGCCAAGAGAGTATGAAGCCGTGCTAACCGAACTGGATTCCTCACAAGTGGCCGATCCGGATCCTTACTCGTTTTGGCACGATTCACAAGCCGAGACCGGCCAGAACTACAGCGGATTTGAAGATCGAAATATCAGCATCTGGCTGGAGCAGGCTCGCGTCACTCCCGATAAGGATCGCCGCCAGGAACTCTATAGGGACTTCCAATTTAGATTTCGGGATCAAACACCCGCGCTTTTCCTTTATCATCCAATATTCAACTACGCCATCAGTGTAGATGTTCAGGGAGCCAGCGTCGGACCGGTTACCGATCCCAGTGATCGTTTTGCCAATATAAAGGATTGGTTCCTATTGGTGCGCCGAGGCTTTACAAGCGCAGAGGAAACATGATCAAACTATCTGACCTGAAAGCGGACGATCCGCTTCAAGGTAAAGTATCCAGAATTAATGTGGCCGGAGCCTTTCTCGATGTCGGTGCAGAGGTGGAGGGGTTTGTACACATCTCACGCCTCTCGCCACGCTCCAAACGCGTGGAAGATGTGCTCGCCGTGGGCCAGGAGCTCGAGCTTTGGGTGAGCAAAGTGGATCCCGCCGCCCAGCGGCTCGAGCTAACGATGATGCGTCCCATTCTGCTGAAGTGGGGCAAAATCAAACCAGGTATGAAGGCAAACGGAGAAGTCACCAGGCTCGAGAAATTCGGTGCTTTCGTGGATATTGGCGCTGAAAGAGACGGGCTTGTCCACATCAGCGAAATGAGCGATGACTATGTGCGCGATCCGGCCGATATTGCTAAGGTGGGCGAGCAGGTCGAGGTCGCAGTGCTAGAGGTGGATCGCGGAAAGAAACAGATCCGGCTCACGATGAATGTCACGCCCGAAGAGGAGTTTGACGAGGACGAGGAGCAGGAAGAGCTGCCGACCGCAATGGAGATCGCCATGCGTGGAGCAATGGAAGACTCCTCAGGCGAATCTCAATCTGGCGAAGGTTCAAAGCTTCAAGACAAACGCAGGGAAGTCCAAGACGACCTGCTCGCCCGAACGCTATCGGATCGCGTCAAGACCTCTACTGAGAGCGGGTCAAAGAAAGAATAGTCCAGGCACATCTGAAATAAAGATGCCGAGGCCGTGTTCACCTCGGCTCCAACGTTCCTGAATCCTCCCTCTTCCGACTTAAGTCTCTTCTTCTTCCTCTAGCCAAAGATCATCATCGTCTTCATCCGGCTCGAGAAGTTCTTCCTCCTCCCACATTTCTTCCAGGTCTTCCTCGTTCCAATTATCGTCGTCAGACGCGTCAGCGACATGCGTAAAGGTCATACATCCGACCTCCGGATCGAGCTCAACAGCCGATGCACCGCAGAAGCCCGCATCCAGAAAGAAACAGTCAACGTAGTGGCATCGGATTCTAGGCAATCGTCTTTATCCTGGTTGGACTCGGCGCGCCTCGAGCACGTTCGGAAGCGCTTCAAGTCGGTTTAGAACACGGCTCAGTTGAGACAAGTCTTCAATACCCATGACGAGATCAAAGATTGCCAGGCTCTCCACCGTCGAGACGTGAATGGAGGACATGCTGATCCCCTCGTTCGCTACGAGGGTCGATACATCACGCATCAGACCATCGCGATCGTATGCTCGTATTTGAACCGACACCGGGTAGGTGTCCTTCGCCTGGCCCCATGATACGCTAACCAATCGTTCCTTGTCCCTGATTCTAAGAACATTGGGGCAGTCTTGTCGATGTATCGTCGCTCCCCGACCCCGTGTCACATATCCGATAATCGGATCACCCGGAACCGGATTGCAGCAGCGGCCTAAATGTGTGAGCAGCCCGGTAAGACCAAGAACACTCACCTCTACCCCTTCTTTTGGAGCTCCAGGCCGAGTGATCGGTTCTGGAATTGCTAACTGGGATTCTTCACGCTCGGCAGCCCTATTGACGATCTTTCCGAGATTGATATCTCCAACGCCCACGGCTGCCAGGAGATCGTCGCCGGAAGGGAATTTCATTTCATCTGCCAGCCGGTCGATGTCCAGCTCCTGAATTCCTAGGCGGCGAATCTCACGCTCAACCAACTGTCTTCCATGCGCGATATTCTGCTCTCGATCTTGTTTGCGGAACCACTGCCGAATCTTGGTGCGAGCCCTCTGACTCTTCACCATCTCAAGGCTGGGATTGAGCCAGTCACGACTGGGGCCGCCGCGCTTGGTAGTCAGGATCTCAACCGAGTCTCCGGTCGCCAGATTGGTATCCAAGCTGACCAGTTTGCCATTCACCCGCGCTCCTCGGCACCGATGGCCGATTTCGGTGTGAATGTGGTAGGCAAAGTCGATGGGGGTCGAGTCAACGGGCAAATCGATGACATCTCCCTGAGGTGTGAATACGAATACGCGATCCTCGAATACATCGGACTTCATTGCATCCACGAAGTCGCCTGCGTCGGTAACGTCTTGACGCCATTCCATCAAACTGCGGAGCCAATTGACCCGGCGCTCGAAACCATCGTCACGTACCCGCCCCTCCTTGTACCTCCAGTGGGCCGCTATCCCGAACTCAGCGTTTTCTTCCATCTCGGGAGTGCGGATCTGAACCTCCACGGTCCTGCCATCATCAAAGATCACGGCAGTATGAAGTGATTGATAGAAGTTATCTTTCGGAGTCGCAATGTAGTCGTCGAACGTGCCCGGAACCGGCTTCCATCGGTTGTGAATCACGCCCAAAGCCAAATAGCAATCCGACTCCGATTCCAACAACACCCTAACGCCCCGGACGTCGTAAACCTCTTCGAAGGGGACGTCTTTGCGCTCCATTTTGCGGTGTATGGAATATAGATGCTTGGGCCTCGCCATCACATCTGCATCGATGTCGGTTTCTATCAACAGACTCTGGACTTCCTCCCGGATGGCTTTCATATCTTCCTCGCGATCTGCGCGGCGGATTGCCACTTGATCTGCGAGCAATTTATATTCATCGGGGTGGACATATCGGAAGGCAAGATCCTCGAGCTCCCATTTGACCTGCCAGATTCCCAGCCTGCTTGCCAGAGGAGCGAATATTTCGAGGGTTTCGACGGCAATCCGTTGACGGCGTTCATCGGACAGATGAGACAGAGTCCGCATGTTGTGCAACCGGTCAGCAAGTTTGATAACAACAACCCGGACGTCGTCTCCCATGGCCAGAAACGTTTTGCGCAGCGTTTCGTTGGCCAGTTCACGACGCTCAGGACGTTCGCCTCGATTGCTGCGACTGACCCGGGGCAGCTGCGTTAGCTTGGTCACGCCGTCCACGAGCTGTGCTATTTCCGCTCCGAATTCATCCTTGATTTCTTCGAGTGTGAGATCGGTATCCTCAACCGTGTCGTGGAGCAGCGCAGCCACAATGGTCGGAGTAGGTGCCCCCAGCTCCGCCATGATCGTGGCAACTGACAGGCAGTGGTTGATATAAGGCTCTCCCGAAGCTCGCTTTTGGCCTTTGTGAGCTTTCTGGGCAACTTCGTAGGCGCGACGGATCTGCTCCTCATCCGTTGGCGAGGAACGCTCAGGGAGCGCTTCTAGGAGTCGCTCAAGCTTCATCGAATTTCAATGATTCAGTATAGCTGGTGAAAAGTTCGCCTTCAAGTCCCTCCCCGTGGGAAAAGGCGATCGGGTTGAATTGGGAAGCTAGCCGGCTGGATTGAAGGGAGGAGAGGGTACTCGATCTACCCAGTAGTCAAAGATCTCGATCTCGGCGATCTCGCGCGTTTCGGCAATCCAGTTGTTGAGCGCTTGTGATACTGCTAAACGAAATGAAGATTCATCGAGCACTCGATCTTCGTGACCCAGGATTTCGATAAGGTGCCAGCCGAAAGCGGTTTCGATTGGGCCCACGATTTCCCCGATCTCTCCGTCGAATGCGGCTTCCTCGAATGGCTCAACCATTCGTCCGCGGCTGAACCAACCCAGATCTCCCCCCTGTTCACTGTTCGACTGATCCGTGGAGAACTCAGCGGCTAAGTCGCCCCATTCTTCACCTTCCTTAATGCGAGCCAGCAGATCAGTGGCTTCTTGCTCTTCATCAACTAAGATGTGGCGCGCCCAGACCTGTTCCTGCGTTTCATCGACCTGATCCTCGAAGTCGGCTTCAAAGAGATCTCGAAGCAGTACGGCGCGCGCTTCGGCTCGCAGCGTGTCCTCATCGATTCCGTATGCACCGACATTCGTGAGGTAGGCCTCGAAGTTGCTCTCAAATAGCTCTCTCGTATAGGGCGTCGCTGTAGGGCTGGGTGTTCCATCGACTCCCGGCTGGGCAGTGGCAACCTCCTGCTCGCCAAAAAAGCCGAGGCTTTCCTCGATAAACATATCAACCGCTCCCTCTGAAAGCTCGATCCCACGGCTCGCAGCTTCCTGCTCGATCAGCTCCTCCTCAATCAGAAGGTCCAGGATCGAACTGCCTACAAATAATGGATTTGCTAGCTGCTGGCCGATGTTGGTCAATTGGTTCTGGTAGAGGGAAAGAGTCTCGGGATCGTCACCAAGAATCTGCATGACTTGCTGCAAATTGGCATACTGGTTTGTGAGGTTCCACTGTGCCAGTCTGACCCGCCCTTGAAACTCGGCAGTCGTGATCTGGCTGTCTCCGATGGAGGCGACCGGCTCCGATGGTTGGACTACGCGCACCTGCACGAATCCATACACAACGAGTCCGACGACGGCCGCCGCTACGACCATGGTGCCAATCAGGATCCATTGGCGAAACCTGCGCTCGCGCTCTGCTCTTGCGACGTGCTTTCTATTTAGCAGGGGATTCCTCTTGAAGTACTGGCTATCGATATCGTCCAGAAGTGAACGACATCAGCGCCATGTGCCGCGACCGCTTGATCGCCTTCGCAAGTGCTCGCTGATGCTTTGCACAAGTTCCAGTTTCTCGCCTGGGGCGAATCTTTCCAGTGTCTTTCACGAACCGCTTCAAGACGTCAGTCTGCTTGTAATTGATAATCTTGCTCGGATCCGAGCAGAATTGACAAGTGCGGGGCCGTCGCCTAAATCGTCCTCGACGTTCAGATCGGGTCGCCATATTTATGCTCTCACTTCGCTCAGAGTAAGCAAGAATCGAAGGACTTGCTCGTTGAGGCCAAGATCTCTTTCGATCGCCTTACCTGCTTCAGG
This sequence comes from Anaerolineales bacterium, assembly GCA_046759305.1. GTDB lineage: Bacteria > Chloroflexota > Anaerolineae > Anaerolineales > E44-bin32 > JADFRG01. Next base: position 40,531 of record JBHIBY010000009.1, on the reverse strand, counting down.
AGGCATCTCCGCTTCGAGGATGAAATAGTAGCCCTCGGAGCGCTTTCGAATTGGATAAGCCAGCTTACGCTTGCCCCAGCGATCAACATTGAGGGTTTTGCCCTTTGCATCTTCGATCCACGACTTGACTCGCTCCTCAAGCGAGCCGAGCGCTTCCTCGTCGAGGTCTGGATCAGCGATATAGGCAAGTTCGTAATTACGTAACACTGTTACTCCTCCCCACGGGTTTGCCCCAAATTCGCCGCGAGGATGCAGCGGTTTGGAGCGGAAAGTAGCCGACGAAGTTTATCACGCGGGCGCATGAGGACCAAGGTCGAACGATAGTTCAGGAATTCACGGTATAATCGGCAATTGCGAGTTTAACTCAACATAAGAACGATCAGGCAGCTGAAAGATATCGAGCCCCGAACTCCAAGGTCCCTCAGGAGGAGAAATGGAAGCGGTTCCCATCAGATTCGGGACCGACGGCTGGCGCGGCAGAATCGCCGATAATTACACATTCTCATCCGTCCGCCGTTGCGCGGACGGTTTTGCGCTATACCTGGCAGAAACAGAAGGCAAGCGGCGTCCGGTTGTCGTAGGATTCGATCGACGCTTCGCCTCCGAAGCTTTTGCAGCGGCAGCCTCTGAAGTACTGGCGGGGCACGGTTTTCAAGTCTTACTAACAGAGGCGGCTACCCCCACTCCCGTAATCTCAAATGCAGTCCTGGAGCACGGCGCGGCCGGAGCGGTCAATATCACGGCCTCCCATAATCCCGCCAGAGATAATGGATTCAAGGTTCGCGACAAGTTTGGCGGAGCGATCGCCCCGCAGGATCTGACGCGTATTGAGGAAAATATCCCCGATACCGACGAGCTTGTGGCGCGCGTTCGGCTCAGCGAAGGACTGAATACGGGCCTCATCACGTATATCGATCCCGGCCCTGCATATCTGGCTAAGATCCAATCCCTGATCGAGCTGGACCCCATTCGGAATGCTGGTCTCAAGCTCCTGGTCGACGTGATGTGGGGAAATGGCGCCGGATGGTTTTCACAACTGCTGAAGGGCGGTTCGACGCAGGTCGCTGAAGTTCACAGCGAACGGAATCCGATCTTCCCGGAAATGAGCAGGCCCGAACCCATACCGCCCAATGTAGACGTCGGCCTGGCGGCTACCGTCGAATCAGAATCCGACGTGCTATTGATCACGGATGGCGATGCAGACCGGCTGGGTGTTGGTGACGAACGCGGCACCTTTGTCGATCAGCTCCGTGTGTATGGCTTGCTCGCCTATTACTTGCTTGAGGTGCGCGGCGAGCGCGGTCCGATCGTAAAGACCCTCTCAACCACTTCGCTATTAATCAAATTGGCAGAAATGTACGATGTGCCCATTTACGAGACTGGTGTTGGATTCAAGTATGTGGCACCCAAAATGCTCGAAGTCGATGCACTAATTGGAGGCGAGGAATCCGGAGGATTTGCTTTTCGGGGGCATGTTCCGGAGCGAGACGGCTTGCTCGCGGGCTTATACATTTTAGACATGATGGTCCAGCTTGAGCGCAAGCCGTCTGAGTTGATTCAACTGCTCTTCGACCGCGTCGGACCTAGCTATTACAACCGCATCGACACACCAATGGAGGCAAGTGAGCGAGCTGAGAAACAAGCTCTTGCTGAGAACGCAAACCCAGAGCTAATTGGCGGCCTCAAGGTCATCGGTGTGAATCGCACGGATGGGCACAAATTCGAACTTGAGGATGGCGGCTGGCTGCTGGTTCGTTTTTCAGGAACCGAGCCCATAGTGCGCGTCTATTGCGAGACTACTAAAGAGCAGCGTGTTGATCCTATCCTCTCCGATGGGCTGAAAATCGTCGGGCTTGAATGAGCCATCTCACCGATACTCATTGTCATCTGTCGCTAGATCAATTTACTGAGGATTTAGACTCCATTCTCGAACGTGCGCGTACCTCAGGTGTCACGCGCCTAGTGATCCCAGGCATCGATCTGGAAACAAGCCGACGAGCGGTCGAAATAGCGGAGGAGCTACCCGGGATCTATGCCTCGGTTGGTGTCCATCCGCACCATGCTGCCACTTGCTCCAAGGCAGTAAGAGAGCAGCTGCGTGAATTGGCACTCTCCTCTGCTGTAGTGGCGATCGGTGAGATTGGGCTAGATTACTACCGAGATCTCTCTCCTCGCGACCAGCAGAAATCTGCATTGATCGATCAGCTTGAGCTAGCTCGCGAGCTGAAGTTGCCCGTGATCATCCACAACCGGGAGGCCCACGGAGAGCTCTTTGAAGTTCTGTTAGAATGGGCGCCGACGGTGGCTAGAGCTGAGAAGGGCGTTCTGCATGCCTTTTCCGGAACTCGCGCAAACGCCGAAGTTGCCTTATCGTCGGGATTCTTCATCGGAGTAGCGGGACCGCTGACCTACCCGAGCGCCGAAGAACTCCGCCAAATAATCAAAGATCTACCCCTCGATCGGCTACTGCTGGAGACCGATTCTCCATATCTCCCTCCTCAACCGCACCGAGGAAAGCGGAATGAACCGGCTCACTTGACGTTTGTTGCCGAGGAGCTGAGCAAGTTGATGAGCAGATCAATCAACGTTGTGAGCGAAGGAACGTCTGAGAATGCAGAAACTTTATTTGCCTGGCTAAATGGAAGCACGGACTCTATCCTTTCCTGAATTAGTTGCTGACGGACTTGCCGCGGTCGAAGCCCGCATGCGGGCGGGGATGGTGGCAGAGCTTCCGGCAGTCGGAACTGCCATCGACCAGCTTCTCAGCTCGGGTGGGAAGCGCATCCGGCCTACTCTCGTGCTTCTCTCGGGGGGACTGCTGGATGCAGACCGTGAACGGACCATTACCCTGGGTGCGGCCGCGGAATTGCTCCACACAGCTACGCTGGTACACGATGACCTGATCGATGGTTCTCTGCTCAGGCGCGGTTTTCCTACGCTCAATGCACAGATGGAAGATGGGGCCACCGTATTGATTGGCGACTATATCTTTGCGCGTGCCGCTCACCTGGCAGCTGAGACTGAATCTATACCCCTCATTAAGAAATTCGCTACGACACTCGCAATCATTGTCAACGGTGAGCTTAACCAGTTATTTGGCTCTGCAACCGGAGATCTTCGCCAAGATTACTTCGATCGGGTGTATGCAAAGACCGGCTCCCTGTTTGAGTTAGCAGCAGAATCTCCGGCAATGCTCGCAGGCGCGGATCGCGATACCGTACGCTCTATGAAGAAATTTGGCCGGCAACTTGGAGTTGCATTTCAGATCGTGGACGACATCCTCGATTTCACAGGAAATGCCGATCAGGTAGGAAAGCCGGTGGGGGGCGACCTGCGGCATGGGTTGATCACTCTTCCAACAATCTATCACCTCGAATCCCACCCTGCAGACACCGATCAGATCGAGGCGCTAATTGCCGGGATGCTCGATACGGAAGAAGCAGAACACCTGGTAGAGACCATTCGCCGCTCAGGTGCGGTTGAAAGTGCACTTGCTGAAGCGTCGGACTATATTGAATCGTGCATTTCGCTGTTGGATGAATTTCCCTCTGATCGCCCGGAGCATCTGGCGCTCACTGAACTGGCGAACTATGTAATCAACCGGACACTATGAGCGTCCACATCTCTGAACATCCGCTCGTAGCACACAAATTAACCAAAATTCGGGATACCCAAACCGAGCCAAAGAAGTTTCGGGAGCTTATTCGTGAAATTTCGGCGTTACTGACTTACGAGGCGACAGAAGATCTGGGAGTGGATTCAGTACGGGTGAACACTCCTTTGGAAGAGACGGACGGCGCTAATCTTGCCGAGAAGGTTGGCCTGGTTCCAATATTACGAGCAGGTCTGGGTATGGTTGAAGGTGTTTGGGAGCTCATGCCTTCTGCTGAGGTTTGGCACATCGGTTTATACCGGGATGAGGAAACATTTCGCCCAGTAGAGTACTACAACAAGCTCCCGGTAGAGCCCACCGTTGCGGTTTGCCTGGTGTTAGACCCCATGTTGGCCACAGGAGGATCGGCGGTTGCCACAGTAGATATCCTCAAACGCTGGGGGGTCAATCGTATCAAGTTTGTAGGACTACTCGGTGCCCCAGAAGGAATCTCCAATATGGAGCAGCACCATCCAGACGTCCCCATCTACCTGGCGGCGGTTGACGATCACCTCAACGATCGCGCCTTCATTGTCCCTGGTCTGGGCGACGCGGGTGATCGACAATTTGGCACGGCCTAACTTCGTCTGAAGATTTTTTCCTGAAAGTTTCGAATTGAATAAGGCGCTAGGAGCTCAACGCTGTCTTGAAGCCCTGCAGATGCTCGTCCAGCCAGGGCGGAGTGCGCGGTCGCTGGAGCAGCATATTGGTGATCTGTAGAGCTTGGCCATCCTTGCCTTCATGATGAAGGATATCAATCATCACTGCATTTGCGAGAATGCTCTCCGGGTATGTAGCGATCAGCCGGTCCACCATACCGGCTGCCGCCTCCGTCTGACCGATGTAGAGAAGCGATCGCGCATCGAGCGCTTCCAGAGGTTCCCAGTCAGGCGAGATCTCATAAAGCACATCGATGGCGGGAAACATCTCTCCAGACTCAGCACCAAGGAAGAGCGCCTGTGAGAGCAGATTGGAAACTTTGAGGTCATCCGCAGGATTTGCCCCGCTCATCTCCAAGCCCATCACTAGAGATTCGGCAGCACCCACATAATTCGCCTGCCCAATGTAAAGTTCAGAGGCTTTCGTGAATTCGGATTTCGCGGGCTCCAATTCGCCCTCCGTCGCTAATGCTTGCGCTAGCTTGAAATGCGCCTCGGGGTTGTAGGGATCCTCATCGACCCACTGCTGGGCCGAGGGGATCGCTCCCTGCGAAGGTCGATTGAATAAGGTCGGCTGATCTTCTGACGGGATTGTTGGGCCGCCAAATTGATCCGGCGCGGGCTGATTGAATACGGGCTGTCGGCTTCCAGCCTCAACCGGTTCTCCTGCCGCATCTCCCATCGCAAAAGCAAACGTGACCAGACTCAGCAGAGAGAATACCAGCCCACCCACGACCCAAGCCCAGCGCTTGGGCTTGGGCACAAGCTTGCCATCCGCCTCTGCGAGAGACTCAACAACTTGTTCTGCAGCCGTTTCAACAGGTACAACGGGGACAGCCTCCTGAGCATCCCAGGGAGAAATTCCGCGGGCAGCTTTGTCGAATGCCGCTACAAGTTCCTGCACGGACCCGAAGCGGTCACTGCGGTCCTTGGCCAATGCCTTGAGGAGCACGCGCTCGAGATCTTCTGGAATCTTCTTGTTGATCGTGCTCGGCATTGGAAGCGGCGTGAAAATATGATCGTGAATGATCGAGAATGGTGTGTCGGAACTGTACGGTACACGCCCAACCGCTAGTTGGTAGAGCACGATCCCGAGCGAGTAGATGTCGGTCCCTTCATCTAGGTCTTGTTCCCCCCGCGCTTGTTCTGGTGAGATGTAGTGTGGAGTGCCCAGGAGTTGATCTCCTGAAAGCGTTGACTGCCCAGCTTCTGCCATTCGGGCCAGGCCGAAGTCCGCTAAATATACCTGCCCCGATTCGGTAAGCAAGATGTTGGAAGGTTTGACGTCCCGATGCAGCACGCCTTGGCCATGAGCATAGGCGAGCGCCTTACCGACGGCCTGGACGATCGCTAGTATTCGCTCCTTGTTCGGCCATTGGCGATCGAGTACGCCCTTCAATGTCTCGCCCTCGATGAACTTCATAACGAGATAAGACTGCCCGTTGTGATCTGCGTAGTCGAATACAGGAACGATATTGGGATGGTCGAGCTTGGCTACAACCCGCGCTTCCCTTTGGAAGCGCTCAAGAAACTGTGGATCTTGTTTGAAGGCTGGATGCAGTACTTTTATCGCAACATAGCGATCCAAATTCGGGTGGTAGGCCTTGAAAACGGTCGCCATGCCCCCTTGCCCGAGCTGTTCGATGATGCGGTAAGGTCCTACGTTTTCACCGTGTTGAAATGGCATTCAGAATCCTTTTAGCATGATCTTATGACCATCAAATTATGAGCAAGATATGGGGAGGTGAACAGTGAGTAAATTGTCAGGGAGAGAGGAGGCTGCGAGGTCTAGTCCTGGAGTACCGCTAGCCCGGGCAGAGGCTTGCCTTCGAGCAAAGCGAGTGCGGCACCGCCTCCGGTTGAGAGGTGTGTAATTTCATCTGCTAAGCCGGCTTGACGTATCGCAGCAGCAGAATCTCCGCCTCCAACAATGCTCAGCGCAGTGCTTTGAGCGATCGCATTGGCAAGGCCGATGGTTCCGCCGGCAAATGGCTCCAATTCAAAGACTCCCATCGGTCCGTTCCAGAACACGGTGCCTGCTCGCCTGACGGAGCTGGAAAAGAGATCTAGCGTCTGCGGCCCGATATCCAGCACTTGCCAGCCGTCAGATACTTCGTTGATATCAACCACCTGCGTTGCAGCAACTGCCGATAAATCATCAGCTACGACCACATCCAGCGGAAGGTGCAGCCTTGAGCCTGCTTTGTCGATCAGCTCAAGCGCTACCTCAAAAGATTCTGGTTCAACCAAGGATTCTGACATGTTAAATCCCTGTGCTGCGAGGAAGGTGTTGCCCATACCACCGCCGATCAGCAGCGCCTCAGTGCGCTCAATCAGACTGTCAACGACGCCGATCTTGTCTGAAATCTTTGCTCCACCAAGAACTGCCACAAACGGGCGTTCCGGATCCTGCAGCGCACTCTCCAGATACTGGACTTCTCGTTCGACCAACATCCCGGCCGCGCTCGGTAGAAAGTGCGCCACCCCTTCGGTGGAGGCATGCGCACGGTGAACGGTCCCAAATGCATCGTTCACATATACCTCACCCAGCGCGGCGAGTTGTCGCGCGAATTCGGGTTCATTTTCTGTTTCCTCGATATGGAAGCGTGTGTTCTCGAGAACCAGCAATTCGCCTGGCGCCAGGGATAGCGCTGCATCGGTAGCCTCCACGCCTACGGTTTGAGCAACGAAAGAGACCGGTCTGCCGGCCAATCGCTCCAGATATTGCGCCACAGGACGAAGGGATAGTTTGGGAACTGCCTCCCCCCTGGGTCTCCCCAGGTGAGAGCAAATGACTGTGCTGGCCTCATGATCCAGTAAATATTGAATCGTGGGAAGCGCAGCGCGGATTCGTGTGTCATCCAGAATCACGCCCTCCTCCATAGGCACATTGAAATCTACGCGCAGAAGCACTCGACGTCCACGCAGGTCCAGATCGCCCAGGGTTCTTAGCTTGGTCACGGTGGTTGGTTTTAGAGGGACTTGGCCATGTAGGCTGCCAGATCAGCTGTCCGAACGGAGTAGCCCCATTCGTTGTCGTACCACGTCACGACCTTGGCCAGATTTCCGTCCATCACCATCGTGAACTGTGCATCGATAACGCTCGAGCGAGGGTCCATCTTGTAGTCGGAACTTACCAGCGGTTCTTCGCTGAAGCCGAGAATTCCCTCCATGGGACCGACGGAAGCCGCTCGAAACGCTTGGTGGAGAGCCTCTGTGGTTGTCTCTCGCTCCAGTACCGCGACAAAATCCACTACCGAGACGGTCGAGGTCGGAACCCTCATCGCAAAGCCGTCAAACCTCCCCTCTAGTTCAGGGATCACAAGCGAAACTGCCCGAGCCGCCCCGGTTGTGGTTGGAACGATGTTGAGCGCGGCTGCTCGTGCTCGTCGAAGGTCCTTGTGCGGCATGTCCATTAACCGCTGACCTGCGGTGTACGCGTGAATGGTGGTCACGAGCGCCTTTTCGATTCCATACTCATCTTGGACGACCTTCGCGGCCGGTGCCAAGCAATTGGTCGTGCAGCTGGCATTGGAAACGATATGATGGTTTTCCGGCTCGTACATACTCTCGTTGACCCCTAAGACGACTGTCAGATCGGGATCCTTCGACGGAGCGCTGATGATTACCTTTTTGGCGCCTGCCTGACGGTGGAGGGAGGCCTGATCGTGCGTTCGAAATACACCCGTTGACTCGATGACAATGTCCACGCCGAGATCATCCCAAGGTAATTTGTCGGGTTGAGACTCAGAGAAGGCTTTAATAGTGTCGCCATTCACTGTAAATCCTTCGTCTGTCACTTCAACGGTGCCTTCGAACCTGCCGTAATTCGAGTCATATCGAAACAGATGCGCCATCGTCGCAAGATCCCCGAGGTCGTTGAACGCAACTATATCGAACTCGTCTGGGCGCTGCTCGACCATGATCTTGAGGATCTGCCGGCCGATACGGCCCAGTCCATTGATCCCTATTCGTGTCGCCATTGTTCTCTCCGTTTTCCGGGGCTGCCTCTCGGCGAGAATGCGCGAGAGCAATGCAGGTGATCCCCTACTCTGTGAGGTGATTTAGCGCGAGGCTAGTTCAGTTCGCTGACTCGCTCGACTTGCTCAGCATTTGGCCACTCAAGCGGGCCAGTTCGATCTTCAAGAAGCGAGATGAGCCGCTCCGCGAGTTCGCCAGAATGATGCCGCCAAGGGCTTTCGTGATCGACCAGGTCGGTGGCATAGAACGGAACATCTCTCAAGCCATCCTCAGGTGGCGTAACTAGAGACACCCCATCTGTCAGTGTGTTATCCAGGCAATCATTGGCCACCACGATATCGACCAATCCCTCTCCAGCGTGTTTAGACAGCGCGGTCCAATGAGCTTCGCAATCGTATTTGTCGGTCTCGCCTTTCTGCGTGGCGACATTGCAGACGTACGCTCGAAATGCTCGGCTCGAGCGAATAGCATCTGCGATATCCGGTACTAGGAGATTCGGCAATACGCTTGTGTACAGGCTCCCCGGTCCGATGACGATCATGTCTGCGTTCAGCAGAGCGTGGATCGCCTCTGGATAAGCGGGCGGATCCGATGGCTCGAGATAGACGCGTCGAATCTGACCTGGCACGTCAGGAATTCGACTCTCGCCTTCTATTCGAATCGCACGTGATTCTGCGGTCGGCGTCTTATCGGCGGCGAGTGAGACGTCTGCCAATGTGGAGGGTAGAACCCGCCCCCGAATCGCGAGCACGCGTGCTGCCTCCAGAATGCCACGATCGAAGCTGCCTGTGACGCCGCTCAGGGCTGCGATGAATAAATTCCCAAAGGAATGTCCATCGAGCTCTTCGCCCTTCAGAAATCGGAATTGGAAGAGTTGGGTCAAAAGGTCTTCGTCATCCGAGAGCGCTGCAAGACAGCTGCGCAAATCCCCGGGCGGAGGGAGCCCCAGGGACCTACGAAGTCGACCCGATGAGCCTCCGTCATCGGCCATGGTTACGATTGCAGTGAGGTTACCGGTGTGTAGCTTGAGCCCTCTAAGGAGCGTCGACAAGCCGGTCCCGCCGCCAACGGCCACAATCTTGGGCCCCCTGCCCAATCGCCGATGGCGAGCTACCACTTCAACGACGGGCATACCAGGCGTGACGTAAGGGCTGAGCAGGCTTCGATTGAGGCGGAATAACGCCAGAAGTGAGGACCCCAGTCCTGCGAACAGCAGGAGCCCCACAACAAGGCCAACAGGCAGAGAGGTAAAGGCCGCGAGGCCGGTTTCACCGGAAAGAGCCGCAGCCCCAATGGATATCCCAAGCGCAGTTAGAAAGATTCCAACGATCAGGAGTGCGATCCAGCGTTTTATGCCAAGTCCAGGCTGGAGCCAGCTCCACAGTGTCCGAAGTTTGCTCGGTTTAGCCTCCACGCCGCGACTATACCAAAGACCCTGACGAGTGTCCACCAAGGCGGCGCGCCGCTTTGATAGCTCGGGAGGTATAATGCGAAATACGAGACCCGAAAGGAAGGAGGACGGCCGATGGCCAGCGTTACTTACGACCACGTCTACAAGCGGTTCGGTGATGTTGTTGCAGTCAACGACATGAACATTGAGATTGAGGACAAGGAATTTCTGGTGCTGGTAGGTCCCTCCGGGTGCGGTAAAACGACCGCCTTGCGCCTGCTGGCAGGCCTTGAGGAAATATCCGACGGCCAGATCCTCATCGGCGATCGGGTGGTCAATGACGTGGCACCGAAGGATCGAGACATCGCCATGGTGTTTCAGTCATACGCGCTCTACCCGCACATGTCGGTTTACGACAACATGGCTTTTGGCTTGAAGTTGCGAAAGACTCCCAAGGACGAGATTGAGAAACAGGTTCAAAATGCAGCTGGAATACTCGGTATCGAAGCTTTGCTCGATCGTAAGCCACGCCAGCTATCAGGCGGTCAGCGGCAGCGTGTGGCAGTTGGTCGAGCGATCGTCCGTGAACCGAGCGTCTTCTTATTTGACGAGCCACTCTCCAACCTGGATGCCAAGCTGCGCGTGCAGACTCGTGCCGAAATCACCAAGCTTCACCAGCAGCTGGCAACCACCTTCATCTACGTGACTCACGACCAGGTAGAGGCGATGACGATGGCCACTAGGATTGCAGTGATCCGGCGTGGCCTCATGCAGCAGGTCGATACGCCTCAAAATCTCTACGATCACCCGTCCAACGTGTTCGTGGCTGGATTCATCGGTTCACCAGCTATGAATTTCTTTGACGCTAAGGTCGATCGAACGAATGGCCGGCTGATGATCGTATCGGATTCGTTCATCGCCGAGGTCCCGGAGTCAGGAGCCTCCAAGTATCAGGATTATGCGGGCAAGGAGGTTGTCTTCGGCATTCGACCAGAAGATATCCACGATCCAAAATTCACTCCCGCTAATGTCGAGACCTCTACCGTCGAAGCCAAAGTTGACGTGACAGAGTTGATGGGAAATGAGATATTCCTTTACCTGCAAGCCAAAGGAAATTCATTTGTCGGCAGGGTCGATCCTCGCACGTCTATGCGAGCTGGTAGTCAAGTTCAGGTAGCGTTTAACATGGACAATATCCACCTCTTCGAGACCGAGGGTGATCAGGCGACGATCATGTAACCCCGAGAAGACCGAATCTGAAGCCCCCGGATTCGGGGGCTTCTTTGTGTAAACCAACTAGATGGACACACTTGAATTACTAAGCCAGCTCCACCGCCCATCATCGAAGAAGATCATTCTGCTCGTCCTTGATGGCCTGGGCGGCCTTCCATTAGATACTGGCGGGTCGACTCCACTCGAAGCAGCTGAAACACCCAATTTTGATCGGCTCGCCCAAGAAGGAACCACCGGTCAGACGATCCCCATCTTGCACGGGATTACACCCGGATCTGGCCCGGCCCATCTTGCGTTATTTGGATACGATCCGCTTAGGTACGATGTCGGTCGCGGCGTTTTGGAAGCTACCGGTGTCGGGCTACAGGTGGCCAAGGGTGATGTGGCTGCCAGAGGCAACTTCTGTACACTGGACAAGAGTGGGCTGATCACCGATCGTCGCGCCGGCCGCTTACCTTCCGAGACGGCCGCGCCCTTAGTTGATCAGCTAGGTTCAATTGAAATCCCTGGATACACATTCGAGATTCGCCATGTACGGGAATACCGCTTCGCACTGGTTGCAAAGGGCGAGGGTTTGGAGCCAGACCTGGCCGACACCGATCCCCAACAGGTGGGCCTGGCGCCGCTACGAGTGGTTCCGGAAGATCGGAGATCACAGGCTTCGGCGGAATTGTTCAACCGCTGGATCGATGCCTCAGGCCCCATTCTGGCTCAGGAGGCTCAAGCCAATGGGCTGACCTTACGGGGGTTCTCTACCGATCCCCAATTGCCACAATATGGCCCCAGCTACGGTTTGAGGGCGGCCTGCGTGGCGGTTTATCCAATGTACAAAGGGATTGCGAAGTTGGTGGGTATGGAGGTCATCGAATTTAAGGGCGAAAGCCCCGCCGATGAGTTCTCGACGCTCAAAGCTCGATGGGATGAATTCGATTTTGCGTTCATCCACATCAAAACCACTGATAGCCGTGGCGAAGACGGGGACTTCGATGGCAAAGCTGCAACCATTGAGCAAGTTGACCAACAGCTCAGCCTACTGATGGATCTGGAGCCGGATGTACTCGCTGTAACGGGAGATCACTCCACTCCCGCACGAATGCGATCGCACTCCTGGCATCCGGTGCCGCTTCTGCTGTGGGCTCCCGATACTGTGCGCCCTGACAATTCAAGTAGCTTCGGAGAGCGCGTCTGCTCTCGCGGCGGTCTCGGGACGCTGCCGGCCAAGTCTCTCATGGCGCTGCTGCTAGGCCACGCCGACCGCCTCAACAAGTTTGGGGCGTAGTCCTCCTTCCCCCTTTTAGCAATCCTCGACTATCGTAGGACCGTGACCAGGTGTACATGCCGGTAAATAATCTCGATTATGTAGAAGCCGGAAATCCGAGAACAACCTTATAATCGAAGAAGCCAACAGAAGCGAAAGGGGTGAAGAATGAGCATCGTACAAGCGATTCCAGACTTGCCTTTGGATGAACTCCGTGAGGAAATCAGGAGAGAATATGCTGATGTAGCGGACGATCCAGACAAAGGCTACCATTTTCATACTGGACGTGAAGCAGCGACGCGTCTTGGCTACGACGAGACGCTGTATTCTCATGTACCTGAAGGGAGTATTAAGTCGTTCGCCGGCATGGGAAATCCATTCGTTCTTGGGTCGATCAACCAGGGCGAAATAGTGGTTGACGTTGGCTCCGGATCGGGGTTTGACTCACTGATTGCATCTGCGATGGTGGGTACTGAGGGCCGCGTTGTTGGCATAGATATGACCGCGGAGATGGTCGCAAAGGCTCGAGAGGGGGCAGCTAGCATTGAGGCGACGAACGTGGAATTCAAAGAGGGGTTTGCCGAAGACTTGCCGCTACCTGATGATTTTGCGGATGTGGTCATAAGCAATGGAGTCCTTAACCTCACCCTGGATAAAGCCGAGACTCTCCGCGAATGGGCGCGCGTCCTTCGCCCCGGGGGACGACTTCAATTTGGAGATATCCTAGTAGCGCGTGAGGTACCGGAATCGGCACTTGACGATATCTCGCTATGGACCGGTTGAATTGCCGGCGGCCTGCTGGATGCAGAGCTGATCAGCGCCGTGAGCGCTGCCGGATTTGAGAACGCAGAGATCGTAGAGAGGCACGACATTTTTGAGGGTGTGCCTGATCCATCGAGCGCCTTGAAGTACGGCACACAAGGGGTTAGCCTACGAGCCCGTAAGCCGGATTAGAGAACAGAACCGGATCATCCTAAAGCCATGAGCGAGCCTGGCGTGGTGCAACTCCAGCCTCTTCCATTGGAGGGCGTCGAAAAGCCGACAAATGACGCAGAGCTGCCTTGCCACTCGCCGCCCCGCAAAGCGCGCGGGATCTCCGAGAGCGGACCTGGGATGCTGCTGCAGGAGTATGAGGAACACTTAAGTAGGTTAAATATGGGGCAAAAATCTCTGCGGTTCATCGCCGAGCAGGTAGAGGTGCAGTTCGATACACTCCCGACCCTTGATAAGAAGCCCATTTGTCCTAACCGGTTCATCTGGAATGAGGAGACCTACCATGTGAGCGAGAAACTCGGGGAATGGCAAGATTTCAGTCGTCGTGGACGGATGGCGCGCAACATGCGCCCTGAGCATGCTGCAGTTGCAGAGAAGCGAGGTTCATGGGGTGTTGGACGCTTCTACTTCCGAGTACGCACGCTCGGGGAGCAGGTCTTTGACCTGTACTATGACCGAGCACCAAAGAGCGTTGACGACCGCAAAGGTGCCTGGTTTCTTTACCGAGAAATGGCTGAAAGTGAAGACTGAGGGCTACAGGCTAGGGGCTTCGGGATAGCAGGAAGCGCGTAAAGAAATACAGTAGGCTGGCCTGGATCATTGTTCCCACCCCAATAGTAGCAAAGGCCACCTCCCAAAACCGTTGTGGGAACAGTCGGATCAAGGTGTCGCTGAAGAGGAATGTCCACGTCCCAGGATCGAAAAATACCTCGTGGAAACCCACAAAGAGTACCGAGAACCCGATAATTAGCCCGACAAGCAGAACTGCCATGACGAGCGCGGTCAGCTTGGCACCCCCCTGCAGACTCTCCCAGAGATACTGAGCGCCAGCGACCCTCCACAGTACCAGGCTGATGGCCGCCGTAGCCAGCAATCCAAGACGCCAGACAGCTAGAGCCGCTAGCGTAACCTCTTTGACATCTTCCATGTGCCCGAGCTCACGCGCGTTGTAGACGGGAGTTCCGTCTTCGAATTGCTGGCTTCCCAAGAATTCGATCCCGGCGTCGTTGTGTAGGTATTCCAGCGCGATCGGAGCATGAAAATGCCGGTCCTCTTCGGTAAATCCGAAGCGGTCCTCCGGAAATCCGGGTATTGCATAGTTGAAGCGCACGAAGGCATTCGTCATCAGCAGTCGCACGCTGGTCAACACCAGGATCACCGGGATCAACACCTCCAGAATGATGCGGGCAGCGGTCAGCCATCCAGGTTGCGAAGTTGCATCCATCAGGGCAATCCTTCCATCCCACCAAGCGCAAATTGAAGCACGATCGAGTTGATAAGCCGCTCTACCGGTGCCCGGTCATCGGTGAATACGATGTCGGTCTCCGGCGTGGTTCGGATATTCAGCGTAGCGCGATTGAGCGCTTCGAGCAGCTCAGGTGGCGCCCCTCGCTCTTCTAACGCTAGCAGGTTCTCAACCAGGTTAGTGGCTTCCGTCGGCTCACGCGTAGCGTACAGCAACGAATTGAAGCTCCCAGGCACGTCTACAAGATGCACCGAAGGAAAAACGGCCTGGATCGTGCCAGCCAATGCCTCGATCAATCTTCTATCATGCGCGGTGCGCCCAACGTTAATGGCCAACACGCCTCGATCTTCAAGGCGATCCGCTACGCTCTGGAAGAACTCAACCGTTGTCAGCTGCCATGGGATATAAGGTGCGCGATAGGCGTCGATTGCGATCACTGAGTAGAGTTCATTGCTCTGCTCGAGACCCCAACGCCCATCGGCAACAATGGCATTTAGGTTTGGCTCATTCATGTCGAAATACTCGCGGCCAACGCGAATAATCTCCGGATCGATTTCCCACCCATCGATCGGCACCGGTCCGAATACCTCCGAATACTGCTTTGCGATCGTCCCGCCAGCCAAGCCAATTAAACCTACTCGCTGAAGGTCATCAAGCTCCATCGGGGCAGGATTAAAAAAAGGGGCTGCCAGAAACATCTCCCATGTGCCGTATCCGTATGGAGGTGCCGCTTCTTCGGGTAAATACATCGAGTGTTCGGCAAGACCCTCGTTGAGGTATAGAAGCCGCACGCCATTGTTGTCGACTACCTGGATGTAGTTGTAGGAGGATTCTGTTTCATATAATGAACCCTCCTTGATCGGGCCGGAGAGCGCTAGTAGCGATGCCACGATTAGGACGATCGGCATCCAGGCATATAGCAGCATCCTGCGCGCCCCGCTCTCGAAAGCCAGACCTCCCAGTGCCAGTATCAGCAACACCAAACTGAAGAGCAGGAAAGTACGCGCGGTGCCGATGGAAGGGATCAGCCATAACACCGGCAGAAAGGTTCCCAAGATCGAACCTACGGTGGATACCGCATACACCCTGCCGGATGTACGTCCTGCTTCAGTGGTTTCTGTGATCGAAAGACGGATAGCGAATGGCGAAACACAGGCCAGCAAGGTCACTGGGACCACGAACAGCACCAGAACCGAAATGAAGGAACCAGCCATGATAGCCGCATCCAGCTCCTGAACCGCTACCGCCGCCTGTCGGAGCACCGGCCTGGCAACCAGCGGCACTAATCCCGCGGTGAACGCCCCCCAGGCGATGATACGGTAAAAAGTATCGGTGTAGGGAGAGCGATCGGCCCACCGACCGCCGATGAAGTAGCCGGCGGCCAAATAAATCAAGATCAAGCCAATGATATTTGCCCACACGATGTTCGTGGTACCAAACACCGTCCCGAGCAGCCGGGCGGCCGTAACCTCGATGGCCAAAGTGGTCATGCCGGCCGTGAAGACGGCCACCAAGATGAGTCTTTTACGCGTGATCAACTTGAGTGTGGGATCTACGGACCAATCGCAGAATTGTACTTCGTTGGGTTACTTAGCCAGCAGAATCACCAACAGAGCTGACCAAAAGAGGCTGTACCGCAGCGGCCGTTGGAGCCGTCGTGAGGCCGAGAATAGGATTACAGCCAATACCAAACCGCTGGCAAATCGCACCAATCCCAGTGGCTCACGAAAGGTTGAAAACGGCAGCATCATAATCGCAACTCCATTCCCGAGCAGTGACCAGGCTTCCGCTGAGGGTGCTTCACGGAGAAGCGATCGAATGGAGGCGACCGCTGCCCAAATCGTAGGCAGCACGATCGTTGGCAGAAAGATCAATAGGAAGAGGCCTAGTGCAAGCATGTCTACATATCCGATGCGAAGCAGCCCCATGAAGGGGATCCATTCGAATGATGTGGCCATATCTCCACCGCTACCCAAGCCCAGGCTCCCAAAGGTTAGCCACAGCCAAGCTTGCCACCCGATGAAGGCTGCCACAACGGCCAAATATGCGCCTAAGGCCCTGCCTCTCCTTTGCTCGGTCAGTTCAGCCAAAATGGCCGCGGAAATAAAGATGATCGTAGTTTCCTTTGCAAAGAGCGCCAGGCCGAACAGCAAGGCGCTCCATCCAACTTTGCCTCTTGCCATCAGAAGCCAACCCGCAGCAACCAGGGCATATGCCAGCGGTTCACCAAGTCCCAATCCGATAGGAGCCACCAACCCGACCCACAAGCCATAAGACAACGAATACCAAGGATTATGTGCTTGATCCAGCAAGTATAGAGCTACGGCCCAGGTACCTCCCCAGTGTGCCAGCAAACCCACAACCACCAATGACCATGGAAGCAATGCTTCGGATCCAACTGACCCAAAGCGAGCGATAAGTGGGTACAGAATTCGTTGATACCGATAGGCGGGTACATCTAGCTTCGGTGAAACCTCGTTCGGGCTGGGATTGGAGGCGATGTAATATGAAAACTGCCCGTCGTAGCCGGGTGACCCTTGTTCAATTCCCTGCGAGAATCGTGTACCTAGCTCAAAGAGTCCGATCGGCTCCCAGCCTAGGCTTGCCAGCCGCCATGCCACATAAGCTGCCGCTATTAGAGTCGACACGGTCGCAGGCCAGTATGCCTTCATTTGCGCCTCAGATATCCAAAGACTGCAAGCCCCACGATGGATAGCACGAGACCCACTGGGACTGTAATCGGACGAAAGATGAAGCTCACCGTATGATTGCCCGCCGGAACCCAAACGGATCGCATGAATCCATTTGCTGGGTAGTTTTCAGTAGCTTGGCTATCGAGCTCCGCCCTCCAGCCTGGATACGACATGTCAGCCAATACAAGCCAGCCGCCATCCGGGGCTTCGACAGCGATCTGTACCATGTTTGGCCCATTCTGGTTGAGTGCTGTCACAACACCTGGTCCACCTTTCCTTGGCTGGGGTTTGCCCTCGAGAACAACCGCATGGGAAAGATCGAAACCCGAAGCTGTGGCACGGCGGATAGCCTCCGTTGGGCTCGTCGCCCATTCTGCACGCGGGACAATCCAGGCGCGCACTGGGATTTGATCAACTCGGACATATCTCGCCGGTACTCCGACCACCAGCCAACCTACATCCATATAGGGCAGCACTCGATCTCTCAAATCCGGAGCACTTTCAAGCTGCTCCATCCATGCAACATAGCGTGCCGGGAGCATTGGGTCGAAATTGTTTGCAGATGGCAGCCGATCCAGCAGTGGTGTATTTGGCAATCCGCTCGCGCGCACGATGCTCCAATCCAGCTCTGGCTGGAAGCTATCGAAGCGAAACGCGACGCCAAATTTAATCCTTCGCTCCACCTCCGAGGGCATGTACAAGCGGTGATCAGCGGTCACTTCAGTACTCAAGGCGGTCGGGGCCGAATTGATCTCGGCAGGTAAGGTGGGATTGAGGCCGCTGCCGGCGAGGAAAAGGTCGAGTACCACGATACCCAGAGCCGCTGCAGTCCACACTTTTCTCTTTGGACCGGTTCGGAGCAACGCCAGGATTCCACAAGCTGTCAACCAAAAGCCTGCAGTTGCCAGCGCACGCGTGAAGGTTGGCTCAACGGCGGTCTCGGCCAGCGCGACCAGCACAGCCACAACCGCGATAGCCATCGCACCGGCGGTGCCGAGACGCAGCCAGTAGAGCTTGCGCCCCTTCGCAACCTTCCAGTGTTCGGCGCCGAGGCCGGCCAGCAACGAAAGGGAGGCAACCAGCCAAAGATTCCAGCGCGTCGGCGCCTGGAACAATGAAAACGTCGGCACATTCTCGAAAAGGAACGTGAAGATTGGAGTATTGCTACCGAAGCTCAGGATAAGCGCGATTCCTGCAACCCCGAGCAAGAACCACTTTAGTCGGCCGATGGACCTCGAGAATAATGCGCCGATCGCCAGGAGCAATGGAAGCATTCCCACATAGATCGCATCTTCCCAGAAATTTCCGTAGCCCCAATAATCTGCGGTTCGCGGATTGCCAAAAAGATCGGGCGCAAGAAGCCCTAGTAATCGCCAGGGCCAAAAGGAATAAGTTAGCGCGAATTCAGGATCAATATCGCCAGCCCGGTTAGATACGGCCAGGTATTCCAGCGTCGGAATCAACTGCACTGCGGAGATGGCAAAGGCCAGTACTCCAGCAGCTGCCAGACCAAGGATTGGGCGACCGATCGAGTCTGAATTCGCACGGGCGCGGTACACAAGCCAGGCTCCAGCAAGAAGCAGTGTGTACCATGCGATCTGCGCGTGACCCGACAACCATTGAA
Source organism: Anaerolineales bacterium (assembly GCA_046759305.1). Taxonomy (GTDB): domain Bacteria; phylum Chloroflexota; class Anaerolineae; order Anaerolineales; family E44-bin32; genus JADFRG01. The sequence goes on along the minus strand of JBHIBY010000009.1, from coordinate 21,802 downwards.
GGCCAAGCATCAGACCTAAAAACGCCACACTCCGAGCCTTCGGACTTCGTGCAACTCCCTCCGCAGCAAATAGTATCCAGGGCAGCCAAGCCGCAGCGGCGTTGATGCTGAGAAATCCCGATCTGGCAACGAGGTAGCCAGACATCGCATAGGCGATTCCTGCGACGGTCTGCGCGAAGGCTCCAAGCCCAATAGATCGCGCCAGCCGCGCCATGCCGAAACCCGCCCATACCAAGTGCAGTAATACCAGGAGCGTTTGGCCCCAGGCGACATCGGTAGCCAGCAATATCCAGTTCGGTGGATAGAGAAGGGCAGATTGATAGTTAGCTAGCAGCGGCGCTCCCATTCCTAACCATGGATTCCATAAGGGAAGGTGCCCCGAGAACAGGATTTCTTTGGCCGCCGTGTGCCAGGGAGTGAACTGCAACAGTGGCGCTCCCCAGAAAAGCGCTCGCCCCCGGATCAGGTCGATCCCAAACAGCAGGATCGGACCGATAGCGATCGGAACCCAGGGAAGCGACTTATGGGAGGCAGGTTTTGAAAATGTCATAACCGCTTAAGCTGTCGACGAGCTCCAGACAATCCCAATTTTCAGGCTCCCAATCACCAAGAGCGCGCTCTCCAGGCCCGTGGATCACATAGGATACGTGCTCGTCTCGAATAAGTTCCAATCGCTCCACATCTGTCTCAGATTCTTGATAGAACTCATCGATTCTGGGTCTCAATTCCGCCAATCTTGCCGACTCAGGTCCGTGGCCTGCCACGACTCGCACGGGGGCCCAGGCAGGAAGCGGATTACTGATCGCAAACGATGCCAGCACAATCTCCTTGGGTTCGGCTAGATCGCGCAAGCGGGTAAAGACCTTGAGCTCTTCTTGAGATCGAAAGGCAGGTTGGCGGGGATTCAGCGCAAAATCAAACCCAGAAATGAGGATCAGCAGGGTGCTGGGTATGAGCAAGCCTGCAAGGGCAACTCTGCTGATTTGTCGCGGCTTTGCAGCGATCATGGCAAGCCCTGATGCAGCAAGCACGGTCAATGCGACCCAGCCGCCTTCTGGTAACCGTCGTTGAATATTAAGTGGCGCCCATGCTAGCGCGGGGATGGCGATAGCCCAAGCAACCGGGAACAACATCGCCTCCTTGCGTTGGCGTAAGAGGTAGCGCGCCCCTAGGAAAGCGGCAGGCAAAAGAATGCCAAACGCAACTAAGTACAAAAAAGGATGCGGCGAGAGGATTAGGTTTTGTGCGCTCCAGGCCTGCAGATATGAATCGGTAGCTAGCTTAGCGCCTAAGTATGCGAGTAGAGGTAAGGAGGGAAGAACCGCACGCCCTAGCCGCTTCGCCCACCGAACGTTGTTTTCCCCAAATCCCAGGATCGCAATGGCATGCGCGGCAAGAGCAGCGTATGCGGAGAGCAGCTCGGGTGGGTGGATGATCCCTGCAACGAGCAGCGCAATTCCCGCTCGCCAGTTCGACTCATTTTGCAGATACCAGACGAACCCCATCACCATCACGGCTCGGGCTAACGTGAGGTGCGGCAAGCCGTAGATGGCCAGGAACCCGAAGGTCTCTGGGGAGTAAAACTCAAGAGGCAAGCTGCCCGCGATCTCCGACTGGCCCAACAGCATCATGAGCCAGCCCAACCCTCCGCCAACGGTTGCGATGATCACCGTCCATCGGCGCAGAGCGACGTTTTGGATGAACAACGCTGAGAACCTGTACAGGGCGATCACAAGAACCGGTATCACCAACACTCGAAATAGGTGGTAGAGCGCCACCAATTGAGCATGCGACCCATCGCTCGCTTTGCCTAGCACGAGATAGGGAAGGAATGCTAAAACTCCTGATTGCTCTGCGGTGGAATATGGGCTTCGAAATAGCCAGGCTCCCTCAAAGCCCGAAAGCATCTTGGCGATGTATGAATTGCCATCTTCTACGGCGAAGAGAAAGCCGGTAAAGCCCCAATCTGGTGCGGAGGATATGGCAGCTAGAACGTACGGCAGGCTTGTTACCAACGCCAGGACCAGGGAATACGGCAGGGCCCATCGGATTTCGTGTCTCGTCATCTCCGAAACCAGAGTGAAACCAGGACAATCAAGCCGAGTAGTGTGATGAGCGCCCCAGCACTTATCGAATTCGAGCGAAAGATAAACTGCACTCGATGCTCTCCAGCATCTAATTCGACCGCGCGCAGGAGTCCTTGGTATGTCGCCATCGGCGCGCTGAAACCATCGATCTCGACCTCCCAGCCCGGATAAGCGATTTCGGTGGAGACCAGTGTCCCGGGCCCCGTGGCCTCCACCGTGATTCGGTTGGGAGTCCGCTCCAGCAACTCCACGTGTCCGCCCCCATCGATCCAAGCCAGCGGTTTGGCAAGTGGATTGCTGTAGTAAAAACGTCCTTCCTGCTCGCTTTCCAATACGAGATTGGAATCCGAAATTGGATACGCAGATACGATCTGAGAAACCGCTACGTTCCCCATCAGTTCTAGATCTGGCTTGAATCCCCACTCGACAACCGGGTCACCAGTTGGAAAGGGCGGAAGCGTAACCGAGTACCTCTCCTCAACGTATCCAGCGGCCCTTGACATGTAGGCGGAATAGGAAGCGAGTTGTAGCGGATTGATTCCATCTGCCAATTCGAGTCCTGAAATAGCTGCAGCGGGCTGTGACAAACTGTAGGAAGGCGAAAACATTCGCGAATCAATTGCCCCCTGGCTCAATCTGGCGACTTCCATTGTTGGGCCAGGGCGCACCTCAATCGTAGTTAGATTTGCCAGGCTCAAGTCGAATACGATCAGCAAGCACCAGCCCAGAATTGACCATCGCAAAGGCTTCCGAACGGAAATTCCCGCCCAGAGCACAGACAGTCCAATGAGTGCTGCCGATACGATGTATGACGCCGTTCGCAATACTGCCTGATCGCGAAGCCAGAATCCAGCGGCCAAGACTAAAATCAGGGCCACAAGTACTGCGCCCAGGATTCGCAGGTCTCTCGGACGAGCCTTTCCATCAAGAATCTGATCGAGACCCATGCCGGCCAGGATCGCCAAAGAAAAACCGGAAAGGAATAAGCTGCGCGGAGGCACGCGCAGCTGATTAAATCCGGGCACAACCGCAGATGCCATACCGTACAGGGGCGTGAGGTCTCCAAGAGCAAAAATGAAGGAGATAAGTACAACTCCCACCCAAAACCAACGACCCGACGCACGGCTGGCCATTGTCGTCAGAGCCAAGAACAGCACGATCACACCGGCATAGACTTGCCATTCCGGCCAGCCGGCATACTCAGGGGCCATAGCGTTCAAAAGATATGCAGGAGGCAGTCTCAATTCTGCAGATTGGGCCAAGGACAAGTTCGCGCGAGTGCTGAGTGATATGAACTCACCCAGAGGTATGGCCAGGATCGCAGCAATCGCCAGAGACATCAGTGCCGAAATTGATAACGACGATCCTGCTCGAAGCCACTTCGATTTCACCAACGCGCGATCTTCGAGACTTCCCGCCTTATTCGCACGATGGCTATGCGCAAATCGCCACACAACGTACGCTCCTGCTAGTAGAGCTGCCGGCGGGTACCAACGAGGATCGATCAGAAAAACCAAGCCAAGCGTGGCACCGGCGAGCGCTGCAGCTGCAAAGCGTCTCCCGTGTAGCTCGCGAATCGCATTCTCAAATGCAAGCAAAACCCATGGTGTCCAGTAAACAGCGAAAACCAGCGAGACATGCCCAAGCCCAAGATGTCCGATCAGCTTCGGCATTCCCGCAAACGCGATGCCCGCCACGATTGCTGGGCCTGACCCGATCCCAAGGGTTCTTGTGAGCCTCCACATGCCAAATCCACCCCAGGCGATGTGAAGCCAAGCCAGTAGATTGAATGCCAACCCAGGGTTTATTGCGATCGCAAGCCAATTAGGTAGGTAGTACAGGCCAGAAAGGGGATCGGCCGCGAAAGGTGCGCCTGAAAGGATCATCGGATTCCAGAGTGGTATCTGTCCCCAATCGGCCAGCGATTGGCGTACAAGGACCGCGTTCGACCAATGGGAAATAAGAAGATCCGAGTAGGCTCCGCCGCGCCAAAAAAGAACCCCCATCGGTTCGCTGATTAGGGGCGCTAGCCACAACAGGCCGGAGAACAGGAAAAAGAGCACGATGGCTGCGGTCAACTCTCAGGTACCTTATACAACTCCGAGTCCCCTTCCCGATGGGCCAATTCGGCCAGCGAGAGCCAAGTGGGCACTCCGAACGGCTTCTCTGTCTCACCGTAGAACGCGTATTCGACATCCACAGCTTGAAGAGAAAGGAGGCCAAGCTGCGGATCGCCTTGCCATTTCCATAACTCCTCAATCAATTCCTTCTGCGCTTCGGAGCGAGGGGTTTCGAAAGGGTGTCCGTAGAGCACTCGCGCATGGGCATAGGCCGGCAAGCGATTGCCGGTTTCTGGGCTCGCAAGGATCAACGGTCTATCGGTGATATTCAACTCGACCCATTCAAGCAGCCGCCGATCGTTCTCCGAGAGCACGATCCCCGCCTCGCCTCTAGAAACGGCAACCAGCCCCGATCCAACCACGACTAAATGTGAGGGCACGGAAACAACTAGTGTGGCGATAAGCAGCAGCGTAAGCCTTCTGCGCGTCGGAGCTATGGCCTCCAAACCTACGCCGGCTAGTGCCGCAAGAGGGATAAAGAGGCCGAGCGTTAGCCGACGCTGCAGGGAAACTGGCAGGTAGAGCATCAGAAAACCCAGGATCACCCAGGTGATCAGCAATCGTCCGGCCGGACGTTTGCGGACATCTCCAAGGAAGATTCCCGCGACCGCAAGAGCCAAAACGACACCATACCCAAGCACAACTTCGATGAGAGACGGGGTCGGAGTCTGGTTTTGATCATTCCAAGCGGATAGAACTGGATGCTGTTGGATCACCGCCCATGTGTACACAAGTAGAGGCAGTGCTCCCAAGGCAAATACAACCAATCCCTCGAGCCATTTCCTAAGCTGCTCCGCGAGCGTGCCTTGAAGGCGCTCGATCAGTATCCAAGTGGCGAGTACGGCCCCAATTACGACCACCGCAAAAGGCTGCAACAATGCTAGCAGTAACCCCGTAAAGAAAATCATCGCCAGACGGGCTGCCGGGAGCAGCCCTGGAAAAACGATAAGTGCTGCAGCTGCCACAAGCATCGCAATGGAAAGCGGAAAGTGGGCGTTTGCATACGCTGAAAGGAATGGAATCGCTTCTGGAACCCACAGATCAATCGGAAACAACCCTACCGATAGCGCAATCCAGCCCACTCCTGACCCGAAGAGCGTAAGCAAAAAGGCGGCCCACTTGGCTCTGCCGGTGGGTATCGCTCTGTCAAGGAAAGCGTAGGTGCTTGCAAACATCGCCAGGGTACCGAGCACTCGGGCAGCATGGTAGGTCAGGATTTGCGGGAGACCGAGAACGCTGCTGACGCCACCGAGGATCATTTGGTATGCAAACAACAGCACTCCAGCGCCCGGCTCCGGAGCGTACGGAAGCCGGAACTCGAATGCCCAATCTGACCCCTGCCTCATTTTGGCAACGTAGCTGTAGCCGTCGACGGGATTGACTAAGAAGCCGCTAAGAGTCGACCCGGGTTCAAGGAACGCAGGTGCGATCAGGAATGGGATAGAGGTTAGCACGACAGCCAGGAGCGCAAGCCCGGCCGCCCAGCGCAGCTCGTAGTTCTCGGGCACGAGCGGCATTTTACGTCGGTATCGGGGACCTCGCCATTTGCCCTTCAATCCTCCCCATCTATACTCTCATCATGAGTCGAGCCTCGGGCCTGTACCGTCTGCAGGAAATTGATCGTGAGACAGATAGGCTAAAAGGGCGGCTTGAAGAAATTCGCGTTACCCTGGAAGATTCATCGGAAATTACGCAACTCAAGGCCGATCGTGATGTCAAGGAAGCAGCAATGGCAGACTCCAGTGCAGCTGCCAGGCGAGCTGAAAATGATGTCGAAGATCAACGGCTCAAGATCCAGAACACCGAGCAGGCCCTATATGGGGGAGACGTCAAGAATCCAAAGGAGCTCGAAGATCTCCAAATGGAATCGGATTCGTTGAAACGTCATCTTGAGACCCTTGAGGATCGCTACCTGGAGGCCATGCTGGAGCAGGATGAAAAGGAGAATGCTCTGAAAGTGAGCTCAGCGGCTCTGGAAGCTACTGAAACACGCCTGGCAAGCCTGCACAAGGATTTGATATCGGAGCAAGAGAACCACAACGAACGGCTTGCATCTTTAGAAGCCGAACGAGAAGTGGCATTGGCAAGCATGTCAAATCAAGATTCAAGCACCTATGAAGCCTTGCGCACGCGCTTAATGGGCGTCGCAGTCGTCGAACTGAACGGCGACAGTTGTGGCGCATGTGGGCTAACATTGTCGGCCTCGTCCAGGCAACTGGTAGTCAGCGGTGACGAATTGGTCAACTGCACACAGTGCAGCCGGATACTGTACGGAGGCTAGCGATCTTCGGACCGTTCGGGCCCTTCGGAATACGGTTTGACTTCGAAGAATTTATCCTTGGTATCGTAGCCGGGATTCTTCTTGGCTTGCTCTTAGGCAGGCTCAAACCGTCATTTGCCTGGGTGCTCGACCGGATCAAGGAGCAGCTGAAAACCCTACGCTCCGGACTGACCTCGAGGGCCATCGACCGCTACCAGGTCGAATTGATATCCAGAGCAGAGACTATGCACCTGGCGCGAGCGATTCTGGCTTTGGATGAAATCCTCATTCCACCGCGAGTGCTGGTCCCGCCTACCCCTTCCTATGCATCCGATGATGAGGGTCCCCCGTCGGACACCCTCGGAGTAGTACCGAATCTTCCAGACTTCACCTACTTATCCGGAGTCTATGTAGCCAACACGCTCTCGCTCAGTGTGGCGCTGAGCAACGGCACGGATTTGATGCTCACGGGCGAACCCGGAAGCGGTCGATCCACGGCGCTAGCTTACCTGGCGATTCGACTAGCAAACCGCGATGAGGCAGTTGGCGAATTGGCAGGCAAGGTTCCTATTCTTGTGCATGCGGCGGACCTGCCATTGCGCGGTCGGAGAAATCCGCTCGAGCCGCTGATAGAAGCTGCTCAGCGGACCGTTTCACCGAGCGTTGCAGCGATGCTGCCGGGCTATATAGAAAAGCACTTCGAGAACGGAAATGCACTTCTGCTCTTGGATGGACTTGATGAGATGCCGGCCAAGGATCTCACCGAAGTATCCACCTGGCTCAAGGAGCTGCGCGGTCGGCACCAAGGCCTCCGCATCGTGGCTGCCGGGCCAACAGCTATTCTTGATGGGTTGGCAGATGCTGATCTGACACCGGTTCCGATTGCGCCGTGGACGGAGCGTATGCAGCGCGAGTTCTTTTCCAAGTGGGGGCGTGCTTGGAATGAGCATGTCGTTCCAAACATGCCGAAGAGTCGGCTCTCCGATATCGACCCTGCATTGATTAATGGCTGGATGGCCGGGACGATGAGAGGCCGCAGCCCAGCCGTTATTACGCTTCGGGTATGGGCGGCATACGCCGGAGATGTTCGGGGGCAGCGAGCTGTAGACGACTTGGAATCCTATGCGGCACGTGTTCTCTCCCCTGAGGAGCAGCGGCACACTGAGCACGTAGCCGAAGCCTGGTTACAGGCCGGCAAGGCCTCGATTGCCGGACAGAAGCTCCCCAAAGAGGCTCCCATTTCAAGCTTGGTGGAAGCCGGCATTCTTGTTCGTAGATCCGGCGGCGATATTTCCTTTTTCCAACCTGCAGTGGGTGCTTATTTTGGTGCACGCGCTATGGCCAGGGGATTGCTCGTGGAAGGCATTGAAAAAGCCATGTGGGAGCCTGCGATTAAGGCTATGCACTACTACGCCGTGCTGGGTGATCCTGAAGCTGTTATCATGCGCGTTCTTAGCTCTAATGGAGAGCCGCTTGAATCCGGCATGCTGAGCGGAGCTCGTTGGCTTCCCGATACATCCAGCAAAGCCGAGTGGCGCGGGAAATTGCTGCGCGAAGTGGCAAAGATGGTGCAAGACACCACCAGACCCTATGGGTTGCGGCTGCGCGGTGTACATGCACTTGCGATGGCAAGTGAGCCATCGGTAAGCATCCTGTTCACGCGCATGTTGAAATCACAAGCCACTTCAAGCCGAGTCTTAGCCTGCCTGGGCCTTGGAGGGATGGCGGATGAGGATTCCGCTGAGCGGCTGGTTACTATCGCGCAGGGAGATTCGGAGCCCCTTGTCAGGCAAGCCGCATGCCTCGCGCTCGGAGCCATCGGCAGCGATACTGCTTTAGAGGGGCTCGGACAAGCGCTACTGGGAGGGGATGAACAACTTCGGCTAGCAGCGGCGGAAGCACTCGCGGTCCATCCAGATGAAGGCTATGGCATGTTGCGAGAGGCCGCGGAGCATGAGGAAATCATGACTCGCCGCGCAGCTGCATTTGGCCTGGCTCGAATTCAAGACGACTGGGCCTCGGATGTATTGGAAAGAGTCAAAGTGGATGACGAAGAGTGGATCGTAAGGGGCGCGGCGGCTGAGGCGCTTGATCGAAGGCTCAATCCTCCCTGGAAGATTTATCCGCCCCCGAACGAGCCATCAGAGCTCCCCTGGGTGGTTGCTTTTGCTGCCAAAGAGGGTTTAGGGGTTGCTCCAGGTAAGGCAACCACTGAGATGCTGCGACGAGCTTTAAGCAGCGGTGTGCTTGACGAGAAGATTGCAGCGCTTGAGGTATTGGGCTGGGGTGCGGGAGAAGAACTGACGCTCGAGCTCTATAAAGCGCTCGAGTCGGGAAACGATTACCTGCGTGACGTGGCTTTCGAATCGCTCTGGCGCCTGTCAACTACAGGTGTACGCTTGCCCGACCCGTTGAAATTCGGATATTAAGCTCTTCTTTAAGTATCCAGGTAACCCTGGATCCGGCTCTCAACCTCTTCGGCGGTCATGTCATCAACCGCCACGATCTTATCCAGTCCCTTCTGACCCGCAACGATCTCGATCCGATTCTTGCGAACCCCAAGAACTTTGGATAAGAACGTCACCAGTGCTCTATTGGCCTTACCCTCCACTGGCGGCTCTTGAATTCGGATCCTAACCGTCCCGTCTTCAAGGATCCCGCCCACTTCGCTCTTGCGCGCCCGAGGAGTTACTCGAACCGTCAAGGCCGCGCCATGTTTACCGTTGTGGAGCTTAAATCTGCGCATTAGATTGCTCGTAGCACGCCTATGATCAAGGTGCGGGCCAACTGCAATACGATAAGGAAGACGAACGGGCTGAAATCGATCCCACTTGCGGGAGGTAGCAAACGCCGGATCGGATCGAGCATAGGCTGCACGATCGAATCCAAAAAACTTCGAACGGGGTGGAATGGGTCAAGGACCCAGCTGACGAAGACATCTGCGAGCACTACGATCAATATTAGCCAATAAACGAGACCGACAATGTTAACAATCAGGTCCATAGTGCCGCGCTCCGCAATTATCCCATACTTTCGAGCCGGTCTGCCCGAGGAAGCATTTCCTATCCAACCGTCCGTGGCCCAAAAATAGCCCGGCCGATTCGAAGCAGAGTGGCACCTTCCTCCACCGCTACTTCGTAGTCCTCCGTCATTCCCATCGATAGCTCTGGCCATTCGCCCGAAATAGCCTGCCGCAGGTAGTCCCGTAAGGCACGTAGCTTCCGAAATACCGGGCGAACGAGTTCCGCTTCAACGACTATCGGTGCCATTGTCATGAGCCCGCGAACTTCAAGGCTTGGCAATTCATAGATTCTTGCGAATTCCTCCGCAGTCTCGGGCCAGCTCGTCTCATCGGTGAGCGGCCAACCCCACTTCGAGGCCTCACCCGATACATTGCATTCCAGGAGAACCGGTATCCGAGTTCCCACAAGGAGTGCTTCACGGTTGAGTCGGTCTGCGAGTTTATAACGGTCGACCGAATGGACAGCATCGAAGATCTGAGCCACGGTTTTTGCTTTTCGGCTCTGTATGTGCCCGACCATGTGCCACTCCAGATCGGTCAGCTCGTCGGTGGCCGCACGTTTGGGAAGGGCTTCCTCGACTCGGTTCTCGCCGATCAGTCGCAGTCCGGCTCTGTGAACGGCGTGTACCATCTCCACCGGGTGGGACTTCGTGATCGCTACGATGCGGATCTCATCAAAGTCTCGCCCGACCCGAACGGCTGCGGCTCGGATGCGCTCCTGGACAACGCTCAGGCGATCCTTCACTTCAATTTCAGCTACTGAGGGCAAGATGGGCTCCAAAACGTCCGGTACGACCGTGCTCACCTCGATGTGAGTACCAATCCTGCAGGTTGCATGCCGTGCAGAGCTCAGCAACTTCAATCGAGCGCACGCCTGCTGATCGGAGTTGCGCCTCATTTGCTCCCCAGAGATCCAGGTGCATCTCGCTTCCGGTTTTGTGGAAGTGCTCGCGCGACGGATCACCCAGGGCTTGCTCAAAATGTGCGACTACGTCCGCACCGACAGGATAGTGATCGGGTCCAATAGAGGGTCCGATTCCCGCAAGCATGTCCTCCGGCTCGCTGCCATATTCATCTCGCAAGCTTCTCACCAACCGGGTTGCTACGCCACGCGCAGTGCCAAGCCATCCAGCGTGAGCAACCCCGACGGCACGCCGATGTGGATCGTAGATCATTATCGGAACACAGTCCGCGAAGCGCATCATGAGCGTGACATAGGGACTGTTCGTTATGATGGCATCCGCCTTCAAGTGTCCGCCAGCGAGCCCAGGTCTATCCGCGCGGACGACAGTTGCAGAGTGCACTTGCCAAACGTCGAACGTTTGGTTCAGCTTTCGACCGGTTGTGCTGAGGCCGCGGTCAATGTTCTCGGTAACGCGATCTTCATCGTCGCCAACGGTGCGCCCATAATTGAGAGAGCTCCAAGGAGCCGGGCTCACTCCGCCTTGGCGGGTCAGGATTGCGTGGTCTATTTGAGTATCTTCAAGGGATTCGAACTGGAAGAAGCGAAGTCCATGAGCTTCGCGAAATGGCATGCGGCGAGTCTACCACTCTCAGGCGAAGTTAAACCTTTTTAGAAACGTGAAAATACCGCCGTACGCAATGATGGCTATGCGCAAACAACGAGCACTTTATAACTTGCTTCGGCCGGATTGCTAAATAGCGTCCATTTCGTTGGAGCACTGGTCTGGAAGCAGGGAGCCGAGAGAAGGATCCCTGATGAATGCGACATGGAGATCCGTTCCGCTCTCTGCTTCGCGGGCAGGGAGTCGAGAGGACGATCCTCGTTGAGTTCGACCGGGAACTACGTTCCGCTCGCTGCTCTGCGCCCAGCTAGCTGGGAGGATGATTCTTGATGAAGGCTACGTCGAAGTACGCTCTGCTCGTTGCTCCGCCACTGCAAGCTTGGTTGAGGTGGTTTTGTTCGTATCTTTCATAGCTTCATTTACGTGCGGATACGCCATCCACACGTTCATTGCCCCGAACAGGAGGCCCGTTGCGGTCCGCAGGAGTGGCGTGCTCTCACGAGGCGGAAAGGGAAACACTCCGAGCTGCGAGATCAGCTGCGTTCCCCCATCGAGCGCAATGGGAACGATTCCTAGCAAGAACCAGTATTTCAACGCCAGCGGTTTGACACTTCTTCGATTACGAATGAGGCCGTACACGAGGCCGGCTACCAGGATTCCAATATATATACCAATATCGCGCTCGCATAGTGCTGTCTTATAACCAACGCTCTCGTTTCCTACATATCGCCGTGCAGCAATGACATCACCTTCGTCTAGCTCTGTCGCTGCGCCATAGGAAACGAGATCGGTGCCGGCCAATTCGCGGGGATAGGCAGCTTGAGGCCCGAACAGAAAGAAAGATCTGAACGCGAATTGATGGCAGAACGGTGAATAGAGGGTGTATATCACGCGTGCGGGACCTGTTGCGCCTACTTTCATCAGAGTAGGTGCCATGAAAGGCAAGCCTGCATAGAGAAACACGACCAGCGAGAACGCCGCTAACCAATGGCTCGAGAAAAACCGAACGCCCCGGTTTAGACGTATGCTCCAGGCTTGGCTTCCTCCGGTTGATGCCTTCTCTGCCTGTACGCTTGAGTCTCTTGCTGCGCTAAGCGCCACTCGAAGATCGACCTCAGAGAATGGGAAATTTAGCGTATACGGTCCCACCTCTACAACCGGCACGCGGTCCCCATATTCTTCCTTAAGGGCGGGATCATCCGAAACATCTATCTCGAGCACCTCATGAGGAAGATCCTCCTGAAGTGCTTGCAGCACCTCACGAACTGCTTGGTGATCTGGGTTATCGCTTTGATCCCGGGGATCTCCGCTATCGCTTCGATGGTAAAGCTTTACCTGAATCATTGACTTAGCCCAACGCTCTCCAGGTAGCCCTCAAGTTGGGATTGGGTCAGGATCCCAATATGGTAGGCCTGGATTCGTCCCTCCCGATCTAAAACAACGGTTGTAGGATAGCCGCGCACTTTGTAGAGTCGCTGAATCTCCCCGCCCGGATCAAGCAGAAGTGGGAAACTAAGGCCAAGCTCCTCTCCGAACTCGATTACCAGATCAGCGGGCTCATCAAAGTCAATTCCCAACACCACAAAACCCTGATCCTTGAGCGATTCGAAAGCCGACTCCAATAGTGGCATTTCAATTCGACAGGGCGCGCACCAGGTCGCCCAGAAATTTAGAAGGACGGCATCTCCCAGATGATCCTTCAGCTCAATGGATGTTCCACCTGCCGATTTCAGCTCAAATTGGGGTGCCGGCTTTCCTATCTCCAATCCTGCAAGAGCGATTTGAGGTGCAACGGTGGCGGGTGAGGTCGGGGCGGCAAGAGGCGAAAAAGGCGGTCCGAAGAACACGAGATAGCCGATAGCAGCGCCAATAAGAACTCCTCCCAGGAGTGCCAACCATGGCCGATAAGAGCGCTCAGGTCCGACCTCCCGATTATGCACAACACGCCCTACGGGCGTAGCTCAAGCTCCCAAACAGCAACGACTCGATAGCTACACTTCCACGATCACACGCGTGCCAGGATTCGGCCACTGCACGGTCAGATCGCCCGGTCGATAATCGATGACTGGATACGTCCAGCGAAAAAGCCACTTGGCGTCTTCAGGCAGCAGATTGATGCAGCCTCTCGAGCGCGGCGCCCCGAAGTCAGCGTGCCAGTAGGTCGAGTGCAGCGCTGCTCCGCTCCCGTGAAATAACACGGTCCAACCTACTCCTGGCAAGTCATAGCCCGTTACCGCATCGCCGCCTGACATGTGTCTCGAGACCATTTTGCGCCAGGTCCACATCTTTCCGATGGGTGTATTCGAGGTGAAGTTTCCACCTTCTGGGTAATAGGCGTAGCCGGACGAGATGCGAGCAAAATACACCTCGGATCCGGATTCAAGCGCAGAGATCTCTTGGCGGGTGATGTTGACTACGACCACCTTGTCTTCGACATTTGGTGAAATCGGGGCGAGTTCAGCCGGGGAAATTGCGCGGAAGGCTTCGCCTGGAGCAAACATGACTACGCCGTTCTCGTCATGAACGCGATACCAGATCTGTCCATCCGTGCCTACGACCCGATCGTTGATGTTCAGCACCATTCCATAGTACAGCCGGTACCGTACGGGAGATGATGGGTCCGCTTTGGTACGCCCGTCTGCGTAGGGGATGGTTAGCTCGGTCCAGATGCCTTCCTGTGGAATTTCTTCCAGGAGAGTGTTCGGGGCATCTCGAACTAGCTGAGCCGCTGATGACCAGATGAAGCCCTCGGGAGTCTCAAGCCAAACGTTGTTGTGTGGATACACCCCTCTGCCGACAACTTCACGCCCTACTTCGAGCAGCTCATCGAAGCTTCGGACGCCAAGAATAGGGCTGTCGGGTTGGGGGCGTTTATAGAGTGGAACTTCGGGGTCCGTTATTCGTGCGAGACGATCCGTTTGTGGAAAGGGTATTTGGGGTAAAGCCGTGGCAGCTAATGAAACACCGGAGAGTTTTAAGAATTCACGTCTTGATAGCGTCATAGGGACTTGAACCGCTCGAAGGATACTTGATCCAAATGGCACCTACAAGTGAGCTTAACTACTCTCTTAAGTAGTCGCCAAAACGTACGGTTCGAGGGGCCACAGTAATTGTTTTGGCTGCGCCCTAGATCTTCATTCGGCGCAACCGCAGGCTGTTGACAACCACCGCCACCGAGCTGAACGCCATGGCACCTGCAGCAAGCATCGGATTGAGGCGCCCTATTGCTGCCATGGGGATCAACAAGACGTTGTAGAAGAACGCCCAGAACAAGTTCTGCTTGATTACTCGCAAGGTAGTGCGAGATAGCTGAATCGCGCGTGGCACGATACGCAAGTCACCGCCCAGCAAGGTCACTGGCGCAGCAGCGATGGCTACGTCAGCGCCGGTGCCGATGGCAATCCCGACATCGGCCGCCGCCAGCGCAGGGGCATCATTAATTCCATCACCCACCATGGCTACGGGTTCACCGCTCTGCTGGAGCAATTCAACTTGGTTGGCTTTATCAGCGGGGCGAACCTCAGCTAGATAGCTATCCGCTCCCTCAAGCCCCACTTGATGGGCGATAGCAGCGGCCGTATGGCGGTTGTCCCCGCTCACCATCTTGACTTCCAACCCCAAGTTTTGCAGCGAGCGAATGCCCTCCGCAGAGCCTTCCTTGATCTCGTCAGATATTGCCAACAATCCGGCGATCTCACCTTCCACCGCAACTGCCACTGCGGTTTTCGCTTCGGACTGGTAGGTCTCGAATTGCTGCGACAGGCCATCCAGGGCGATCCCATTCTATTGCAGTAAATCCGGGCTCCCTATCAGCACTTTGGTGTTGCCTACATACGCTGAAATGCCTGCACCAGGAATCGCCTCAAAACGCTCTGGAGAACTCAATTTCAGGCCACGAGCCTCCGCTTCGGCGATGATAGCCTGGCCTACAGGATGCTCTGATCCAAGCTCAGCGCTGGCAGCCAGCCTGAGCATTTCGTTTTCAGCACCGTTCATCAGGATATCCGTTACAGCCGGTTGGCCACGCGTGATCGTTCCGGTCTTGTCCAATAGTACAACCTTGACGCCTCCCGCTAGCTCAAGCGCCTCACTCGATTTAAAGAGGATGCCCATCCCGGCGCCCCTCCCAATTCCGACGGTGATGGCGGTCGGCGTGGCAAGACCCATTGCACAGGGACAGGCGATTACGAGTACTGCAATCGTGTTGAGAAAGGCACGCGTGAACTGTGAGCCATCCGTTGGCGGCGGCGCTATAAACATCCACAATACGAAGGTCAAAGCGGCGACGCTCAGAACAGTCGGGATGAACACTGAAGACACCTTGTCAGCCAGGTTTTGTATCGGCGCCTTGCTGGCCTGCGCTTCCTGAACCAATCGGATGATATGCGCCAACGCGGTGTCTCTGCCGACCTTGGTAGCTTCAAAGTGGAGCAATCCTGCTTTGTTCAATGTTGCCCCGAATACGGTATCTCCGGTTTTCTTGCTGACCGGCATCGATTCGCCTGTGAGCATGGATTCATCAACGGTGGAAGCCCCTTCGACGACGACCCCATCAACCGGAATCTTTTCCCCTGCGCGTACGATCACCACGTCGCCGACGATTACGTCCTCGACTGAGATTTCTTGTTCAGCCCCGTCTCGCACAACGCGCGCCATCTTGGGTTTAAGATTGAGCAAAGCACGTATTGATTCGCTGGTTTGCGCTTTGGCTCGAGCTTCGAGGTAGCGGCCGAGGACGATCAAGGTCACGATCACAGCAGAGGTTTCGAAGTAGAGATGGCCTTCGACCCAGCCCAACAGCACTGGGACTGAGTAGACATATACCGCCAAAGCCCCCATGGCGATGAGCACATCCATATTTGTGGTTCGGTTGCGGAGCGCGTGGTATGAACCTTCAAAGAATTGCCACCCGACGTAGAAGACGACCGGGGAGGTA
The DNA here is from genome assembly GCA_046759305.1 of Anaerolineales bacterium. Taxonomy (GTDB): domain Bacteria; phylum Chloroflexota; class Anaerolineae; order Anaerolineales; family E44-bin32; genus JADFRG01. The sequence goes on along the minus strand of JBHIBY010000009.1, from coordinate 5,851 downwards.
AGTGCAAACATCAACCACCCATAGATCGGAGCAGTCGAAATCGCTTCCGGAACGATCCCAAAGTCGGCGAGCATCGACATGATGAAAACCGGAACCGTGAGCACCGCTCCAATTGCGAGCAGCCTGCGCTGATGGCGCACAGCGTCCTCGCGGGCTCGGCGTTCCGAGTCTTCAAATTGCAGCTCAAGCGAGACTGGCTCGAATCCGGCTTCTCGGATCGCCACGCGTATTGCACGTTGCGATACGGCCATAGGAATGTACTGAATCAAGACTTGCTCACTAGCCAGGTTGACCCTCGCGGAGAGAATGCCCGGATGCTCGAGTAATTTGTGCTCGAGACGGTTGCCGTCGCTGGAATCGTGCAGTCCGACCACCGCCATCTCGGCATCGGCTACTGCCACGTCATACCCAGTGCTGCGGACTGCTTCTAGAATGTCCGTCACTTGCAGTGCTGCGGGATCGTAAGCTACGGCTGCGCGCTCGGCGACTAGATCCACGTTCGCTTGCTCCATCCCATCCAGCTTGTCCAGCTTCTTCTCGATGGTCTCGGCGCAGTTCGCACAGTGCATGCCCGTTATTGGAAGGGTGAGTGTCAAGGCGTCTGTCATGTTCATACCTTCGAAGCCATTTCGTAGACTTCCGTGATCTCCTTCAACACCTGGTCCTTGTCCGTCCCGTTCTCCGCCTTTACCGCCTTCACTAGACATGTCTGGAGATGCTCATCCAATACATCCACGCTAACCTTCGTTAGTGCCGATTGAACCGCCTGGATTTGACGGATCACATCGATGCAGTAGGCATCCTCGTCCAGCATCCGTTCGATACCGCGAATGTGTCCCTCTATAGTTCGAATGCGCCTCACTCTTTCAGCTTTTTCCACGACGCAAGACCTCCTGGCTATTCCTCAAAATTCAGCTTTTAGTGCCTCTTTCGGGGCACCCCGGGAACCTCTTCCGTGATCAAATTAGGTACCCCCCCCCCTAGGGGGTTGGGTGTTTGAATTATAGGGCGCAACGAGTCGAATGTCAATTGTAGAAAACAGAGTGGAATCTAATACTATGTCGAAAATTTGCTTATGGGGAAACTGGGGTTTAGACCGAGTGACCCTCTTCCGCGCCCGGAGCGCCGCCGAGCACCTGAACCGCGTGAGGCAGGACGGGAAGAATGACCTCTAAGTTTTCGCGTGCTCCTTTGGGGCTTCCGGGGAGGTTCACGATCAAGGTGCTGCCCCGAACACCGGCCACAGCCCTGGAGAGCATGGCGTGGGAGGTTTTCCGCAAGCTGTGAGCGCGCATGGCTTCGGCCAGGCCAGGTGCCAATCGGTCGACGACCTTTTGTGTGGCTTCGGGTGTGACATCTCGGGCCGCAAATCCTGTCCCACCAGTCGTCAAGATCAGGTCGATATTGCCGGAATCGCTCCACTGGCTCAACTGGCGCGATATTTGCCCCGCCTCATCCGGAATAACTGAGGTTTCTATGACGGTCCAGCCTTCCGATTGGGCCATCTCTGCCAGCAGCGGACCGGATTCGTCTTCCCGTTCGCCGGTCGCAGAACGATCCGATATGGTCAGTATGCCTACTCGCAAGTATTATCCTTCCCTGCTCCGAGCGACCGTCGGCCCCCATTTCCGCTAATCGTACTACGTCAGAGAGGTTCTCAGCTGACTTCTTAGGCCTGTAGATACAAGATAATCACTCTATTCTATCTCTTGAGATCCTTATGCCCTCGGAACACGAAATTCGACCTGCGTAGCGGATAGGAACTAGGCGGTATGCCATGAGTACGAACCTTGAGATCTGCCGCTTGGAGGAGAGCTGGAGTGGAAGGCGCGATGCACTATGGAGGAATGGTAACCAACGTAGCGATTTGCTAGGTCTTGCCATCGTGTGCCACGGTGATGACTACATTTCCCTTTTTGTGCCCTTTGTCAACATATCGATGAGCCTCGACGATTTTTTCCAGCGGATAGCGTCGATCGATCGCCGCCTTTACCTTCCCCGCCTCTATAAGCTCTTTGAGGAAAACCAAATCTTCGGCCTTTTCGTCTGTTGATGATGCGGCGGAAAGATAGGTTCCATTGTTCTTCAGCGCACCTTTGCTTTGCGATTCTGAAATCTTGCGAACCGCATCGAAAATGACATCATAGGTCTCACCGCTTTTGGTGAAATCCTCTTTTGTGTAATCAATGACCTTATCGGCTCCTAGAGATTTCACCATTTCAAAATTCGCGGTACTGCACACTCCGGCAACCTCTGCACCAAAGTGCTTGGCGATCTGGACGGCATAAGTACCTACGCTTCCAGAAGCGCCATAGATAAGCACTCTTTGTCCGCTCTGGATATTTCCGTTTCGAAGGATATGCAGTGCTGTATTTCCCCCAACCGGAACGGCGGCGGCTTCCTCAAAGGACATATTGGACGGTTTTCTTGCCAGCATTCCGTCCTCAGACAGGCATTTGTACTCAGCATATGCACCGGATTCGGTACCAGTAGATGCAAAAACTTGGTCACCCTTTCTAAAGCGAGTTACATCTTTACCGACCGATTCGACTTCCCCGGCGAGCTCATGCCCCAGTATCTTGTTACTTCTGAGATCAAAGAAAAGGCCAAACACTATTCTCTGAAGTCCCGTGAAACTTCGAAGCATCACGTCCCCAAAGGTTACGGTAGTGCCATATATTTTGACGAGTACTTCGTTGTCTTTTGGTGAGGGTTTTTCAATTTCTTTGAGCTGCAGACCATCTGGAGGCCCGTATTTTTGTATGATGACCGCTTTCATTTTTTCTTTCCTATTCGCTTCGAGGGTCGATAATAATTTGCCGCAAGCATAGATCAGAAATCTTGGATTGCACACGCATTCGAAGATTCATTCTGACATCAAGTTATTCGTATAATGCGAATGTGTTCAATATTAGCAATGTTGCCATCTCCTTGGGATTCCTAATCTCCAATATCCTGATTTTGAGGCTGATCCTGGCTCTAGATCGTCGACCGGACCTCACACCCTCACAGACGCCGCCGCAACCAGAACAACTTCCCCTGGTGAGGCCGCTCTATTCAGCTGACGTCCTCAAATTGGAGTTCGAATATGCCAGGCTCACCGCAAGTGAAGCCATGTGGGATCGTCATACGATGGTCAATTTCTATCTATTGGCTTTCGGCGTGATCGCCACTGGAGTCATTGCGATATTGTCTCGAGACGCAGACCTGCCACAATCCATCGGCACTCTTCTTTTGTGGATCTTATGCGCGGTTGGATGGTTGTATTTCATAAAGATCATTCGCCTCAGGCAGCCATGGCACGAGAGCGCGCGGGCGATGAACCAAGTCAAGGAATTCTTTTTATTCAGCACGATCAACATTTCGAGCCTGATGAGCTGAGGCCTGCCTTTCGTTGGCAGGCACATACCCTTCCTTCCCCAGACAAGCCATGGACCGTGTTCTTCTATTCAGCGCTACTTATCGCCTTGTTGGATAGCATGGCATATGTCCTTGGCGCCGCGCTGCTGGACCTCAGCCTTTCAGCTATCGTTCCAAGTGTAGATATAGCGTTATATCTGACTTTCGGCCCTGCCTTTCTCGCCTTTCACATCTGGCTGTATTTTGCATTTCTCAAGCCGCGCTAACTGGCTGGAGATCTGAAAGGCAGCGATAAGCGGCAGCTAGGGATACTTCGGTAGCCAATTCAAAGAAGGAAGAACTATGTCTCTAGGTGCAACGAACCAACCTGAAGACATAAAGATTCTCGATCTTGTAGAAGATTATTCTTTTGGAGGCCTATTCCGCGTCAAGCGGGCGTCACTCCAATTCCAGCGATTTGATGGTCACATGAGTGATGAGATCACTCGATTGAGTTTCGAGCGAGGTGACTCGGTTGCGGTGTTGCTCTATGATCCAAACGAGGATGTGGTTGTGCTGACTCGCCAGTTTCGGTTCCCCGTCTATACAAGTCTCGACGCTGTAACTGTTAGGGAGAGAGGTGCGAAGCAAGCCTGGTCGCTGGAGGTTGTGTCTGGCAGCATCGATCCCGGGCATAGCGCGCTTGAGATCGCCACGAAAGAAGTTCTGGAAGAGGCTGGCTACGCGGTCCAAGGAACTTTGCGACCTGTTACCGCTATCTACCCAAGCCCTGGATGGACCTCCGAGCGCATTTATCTCTTCCTCGGCCTCGTTGATCACCAGGATCGATTGCATGCAGGAGGGGGGCTTCCTTCTGAAAGAGAAGATATCCAGGTGGAAAGCCTGTCCTTTGCTGAATCCCATAGGTGCCGATACTTCCACCTGCTCCATTAATCAGGAGCTTTTGTCCATTCTGGATATTCCCTAATCTAAGGAAGTGCAATGAATCCCGTGCCCCAAAGGGAACAGTGGCGGCCTCCTCATAGCTCATATTGGCCGGTTTTATTGCCACCCCCCCCTTCCATCTCTCCTGGTTTTTCGGGCAGAGATATGTATTCGGCGTTCGCACCAAAACCCATGCCAGCGGATCCAAATACTTGGTCACCTACCTAAAATTGCCTTGCATCTTTGCCGATCGATTCAATTTCCCCGGCCACCTCAGTGCCGGGGATCTCATTTCGAGGTCTTCTGAATCCAAATCCCGCTCGCAGCATGAGCTGATACCCGAGAGGCAAATCAAGACTTCGCAGCTCGCAGTCCCCCGCTGTTACTGTCGTCGCGTATATCTTGATCAGTACTTCATTGTCCTTGGGATCAGGTATTTCAACCTCTTGTATTTGAAGAACTTCCGGTGGTCCGTAATTTGTCGTTACAACAGCTTTCATACGTATTCCTCCTTGCGACCAAACTCATCTGCCGATATGAAGCGCGGCGGAACAATGGTCGGGTGTCGAAGACCGCTGGTCCCGCGAGCGAAGTGAGACGGGATCCCGCGTTCACCCTTCGGGAATCTACGACTTGGCAGGGGGACAGTCGGACATCCCAGCGCAACCCTGGCTGGTTTCAGCTTTTCTTACAAATGGTTACTTTATTCAGAGCGAAGCTACACTGTTGTGTGCGGTCCGCGGCCAGCTTTCGCTACGGGCGCTGTTTGAAGGCATCGGTGAGCGCGGGGTAAAAACCACTCAGCGCTGCAACGAGCACAGCCAGCTTAAACGCGGTGCCCCAGGTCAGATCTTTGACAATCAGATCCTCGGCGACAGCGCCGGGGAACAGATCGGGAACGACCCATCCCCACACGAACCTAAACACGATCAATGAAATGACGAAGGTTATAGCAACGGCGATGAGAATGGAGATCACCCTCGGAGCCCCTTCAGTCACCCTTCTTTCGACCTCTTTTTCAATTTCTTTTTCCATTTCCCTTTTTATATCTTCTTCGCTTCTCATCTCATCGTCCATTGCAGCATCCTCCTTGCTCGCTAGATGTTCCCGTTCGATCCGACCGTGATATGTATTTGCCCCTTCTTGTTTCCTGCTTCGACGTACCGGCGAGCCTCAGCAGTTTGTTCCAACGGAAAGCTCCGATCGATTACAGCCTTGATCCTCCCCGCCTCGATAAGCTCCTTGGTGCGAACCGGGTCGTCAGGTATTACGGTCAAAATAGCGCGTATCGCTTTCTTGCTGCTTGTCATTGAAGTCCATCGCCCTCGAACCATCTGAGAAATCCAGGGTCAGCTATTAGATAGATGCCGTTTCGTTTTAGCGATTTTATGCTTCCGGAAAACGAACTCTCGCCTACGATGTCGAGTATTAAGTCATAGGTCTCACCGCTTTTGGTGAAATCCTCCTGTGTGCAATCGACGACGCGGTCTGCGCCAATGGAGCGCAGCATGTCCAATTTCGCTGTGCTGTCCACGGCGGTAACTTCAGCCCCAAAGTACTTGGCAAG
>JBHIBY010000008.1:0-54402 GCA_046759305.1 Anaerolineales bacterium | reverse complement strand
GGGATCATGTTGGGAAGTCTAATGCCTCTCGGCCTGCAGTTCATCCACAAATCGTCGGCGGCGCATCATACCGCGAGCCGTTAGCAGCCCAGCGAGCCCGCCGATCATCACCGCCACCAGCCAACCAAAAAGCCCAATTGGCAGCGCGGCTTTTATGGCATCGATCGCTGCAGCCCAGTGATCCAGATCTCGTATACCCCAGCCGTTACCCCCGTAGACGGTGGGGATGATGATAGCGAGACCCATGCCTGCGACTATTCCTAGAGCCGCTCCTAAGCCAACCATGAGAGCTGCCTCTCCGGTCACGACCCCCCTAAGCTGACGTCGGGTGGCTCCCACCGCCCGAAATAGGCCGAATTCTCCGCGCCGCTCGACGACACCCGCGGTCAATGTATTGACGACGCCCAGCCCGGCTGCCAGTACGGCTAAGACAGCCATTCCATCGAAAACCAGTGGGATCTGCTCGACCAGTGCATTGGAAGCTACGGCGATGTCATCCATCACCGTTATCGTCAACGCGGGCGTCAGAGATTGAAGGTCGCTTTCGAGGGCTAGTCGATCGGTCCCGGGCAGCGGAATCACGAGAAGGGCCACGGTCTCGGTCGCATCGAACTTGCTTGTATCGGTTGTACCGATCACGGATCCCGTCATGAAGCTGGAGCCGATTCCGGCTACTTTGCACTTAACGATTTCGCTCGCTCCTGTGACCTCCACTACGTCTCCGAAACTTGCGTTTATCTCCGAAGCAACGGATGGCATCACCAGGACCCCGCATCCCTCTTCCATCGCTTCTCGCGCAGACTCCCAGTCACCCTGATCGAACTCAAACAGCCACTCGCTTGCCCGAGTTAGTTCCTGCGGTTCGAGCACGTAGGAGAAGAAGCGATCTCCAAAAAAAGAGAGCTCTGGAACCGGCGAGTATCGGAATTTAGTGACGTCCGCTCGGTCACCCGTCAGTGCGCGAACCGTATCAATATCTTGATCAAGGAGCGTAATCCGTTCCATGTCTTGATAGGCACTCATTCCCTGCAGTGGATCGAAGCCAGTAACAATCCATGCCCCCAGACCCGCCGCACGATCGATAATCGGACGCATCAGGAACTCGAAGGTGAAGTTGGTAAAACCAGTAAGACCCACCACTAGCGCTAGTGCCATCGTTAATGCCACTACTGTCAACGTCACTCGCCGCCTTGCACGCATGAGGTTATCGGCCACTAGAATGCCCCCCGCCCCGGCGAGTCTCTGCAAGGGTGCCCGCACCCAGCTTCCCACAACTCCTGCAGCTACACCTGTAATCAGCAGGACCAGTGCGAGCCACAGCGCCGTAAATAGCAATGCAACACGGATATCCCAGGGCGGCTCCAGTGTCGCACCAGGCGGTGCAATCCGGAGGTAGAGCAGGATGACCAGCATCGCGCCAAGGGTGATCAATCCGATCCAGGCGCGAGATCGTTGGATTCCTCCCGCCTCTTGTGGACGCCGGGCGGCCATGGGCGAGACGCGCGTAGCCTGGATTGCCGGTACTGTGGCAGCAAGGGTGCTTATTCCGAGTCCAAGGAGCGCGGCTCGGATCATCACGGCTGCGTTCGGAGGGCCCGGCCTGAATACGAGAAGGCCTTCTGGTGTAACCGAGGTAATTGCCGTGATCGTAAGCCGACCCAGGAAAGGTCCCGCGGCCAATCCCAGCACAACACCGACAAGGCTAATGAGGAATGCCTCGGTCAGTGCTAACCGCAACACTTGAAGCTTCGTCATTCCGACCGCCCGCAGCGTTGCCAATCGGCGTCGTCGGCGAGCAACGGAAATACCGAAGGCGTTGAACACGATGAAGCCGGCTGCAAGCGTGATGGCCAGTCCGATAGCGGTTAGATTGGAATCGAGCTGATCCGTCATACCGGCCCATATCATTTGTGCGTCCTCAGAGGCACTCAGTGCGTTCAATAGAGCCGCTTTAACCACATCACTTGAAACTACAACAGCCACACCCAAAGCAACCGCCGATGCACTGAGGCCCCAGAGCAGCTTATCTCCCAAGAAATCCCGCCACGCCAGGCTCAGTACGAACACGCGCTAGAGCTCCAATTCGCCCATAACGCTAACGATCGCATCAACGGGTTCCGCAACCGACATAAGGTCGAGCTTGCGGACAAGCTCACCATCCTGCAAAAACACCACGCGATCCGCTCTCGAAGCCGCAAACGGATCGTGGGTGACTATTACGATCGTTTGATCTTTCTCGTCACATGCCAGGCGGAGCAAGGTGAGTATCTCGATCCCAGATCGTCGATCAAGGTTGCCGGTGGGCTCGTCGGCCAACACGACTACTGGTTCAGTTACTAATGCTCTAGCCAGTGCGACTCGCTGCTGTTCCCCACCAGAAAGCTGATCCGGAAGATGATCTGCTCGATCGTCCAGACCCACCAGTGCAAGCATCTCCTGTGCGTTTGAGTTGGTATCAGTATCGCTAGCGCCTTCAAGCAGGAGTGGAAGGGCAACGTTTTCGGTCGCGCTTAAGGTTGGTAGCAGGTTGAAAAATTGAAAAACGAAGCCAACCTGTCTGCGCCGCAAGAGCGTGAGCTCATTGTCATCCATTTGGCCGAGGGATTGACCCGCGAGAGAGACCTCGCCCCCACTGCTGTCGTCGAGCCCACCCAGGATGTGCAGCAGGCTGGACTTTCCCGAACCGGAGGGGCCCATGATGGCGACGAATTCACCGGGCTCTACGACAAAGTCCACACCGCGCAACGCCTCGACGTCCACCTCTCCCATGTGATAGCTCTTGCGTAAGCTAGTTGCTTGAACGATGGGTGCCATGGCTCCTCCCTTCATAAGGTTGCCGCAGACCGGTCGCGCGAGGCAGAGCCGATGCGCCGATTGGTCGGATCATGTGGCGAAGCTGAAATGCTTTGGAGTATTATGCACATAAGGGGCATATGCACATGGAGCGATTTGCTAATTTTCAATCGCAACCGAGGCCGCTCGATATCCGTAGATATTTGTAGGAGGCTACACCATGACTTACGAAATGCTGGTCGTATCGTTCCCAGGTGAGGGTACGGCAGATGAAGTCCTGACCGCTTTGCGGGGACTAAAATCAGAAGAGATGATCGACTTTGAGAGCTCCGCCGTCATCGTGCGGCGTGAGAATGACAAGGTATCAATTCGAGAGAACAAGGACTACAACGCTCAGCAGGGCGCCCTGGTCGGCGCGGCTGGCGGACTATTGCTGGGAGCGCTTCTCGGGAAGGGAGCTATCAAAGGAGCGCTGTTCGGTGCAGGAGCCGGCGCAGTATCTGGCGAGTTTATCGACATGGGACTTGAAGACGACTTCTTGAAGGGAGTCGGAGACCAACTCTCGGTTGGTCACTCAGCCATTGTGGCGCTGGTTGACTTCACACATCTCGATCCGGCCGTAGAAGAGCTGAGCCGATTCGAGGGCGGCACGATCCTTCAGCATGAACTGAGTGACGAGGCGTATCAGAAGCTTTCAGAAGCGGTGGAAGACTAAGTCTTCTCGCCGAATTCAAGTCACTGCCTGATTCTCAAGTCAAGTACCACAAGGGCTCTCTTGCTTCCGCAGGAGAGCCCTTTCTATTTGGAGGATATCCCGAGTGTGTTGAGCTATCGCGTAACTACATCGAACCAGCGCCAGGCAACCGCGCCCAACTCTTTGAGCACGTCCAGTGCTTCCCAGCGGCTGAACTGCAGGTTGCTTTCGAAGCGGTGCCAGAAGGCTTCCCACCAACCAGGAGGCTCGTACTTGGGGCCGTCGTACTCGGTGGGTCGATGGGTTTCGCCGCCCACGACTAAGCTTCCTACATAATCCCCCTCATCGTAAACACGTTCGATCTGGCTAGCGATGGCTTCCATGTCTGCTTCGGTGACGATGCCATTGCTGGTGGCCTTGTAGAACTGAACCGTCACTCGGATCGGGAAGCGAGGATCGCGCTCGATGGCCAGACCGTCAATCTCGGTATACGGTCCTTCCACCTTGCCGTGTCCAATCACTGCGGCTTCGACATCGCCATCAGCTTTGAAGGCGGCCGAAGGTGCGGCGGATTCTTCCATGGCATCGCCGAAGTACATGCCGCGCATGGGTTCTCGCTGTTTAAGCGGCACCTGGATAAGCAGCACCATGTTGAGACCGCTCTCTCCGGCTGCGCTGGGCGATATCATATCGGGCGGCAGCGTGCGATCGACGAAATCGCTCAGGCGCTCACCGGTGAAACTGGCTCGTTCGCCGTCCTGATTGAAGAACAGGCGCTGGCCCCAGGACCAGCCGGCCGGGAACGCATCGCGCATGTTGTCGATGATGGTGGCGCTCGTCCCTTCGCGGGAGGCGACGATGGTCAGCACCGCCGGGTCGCCCGCGTAGGATTGGTAGTTGAAGATCACCGGGTTGAAGGTGGCTTCGCCTTCCTGCGGTACGGGCAGGAACGCGGCCTGGGCGCTGACCAGCACGTGGCTGTCGCGCGGCGCCAGCAGCGAACTGCGTCGGCCTGCCCACGAGCCCGGCACGCTGAGGTACTTGCGGAAGTTATCCAGATACTCGGCAAGTGTCACGCGCTCTAGATCGTTTCCGTCTTCGTTGCCAACCAGAAGGTAGAAGTCATCCGGCGAAATGTCGGCCGTGTGATCGACGAAATTGGGATAGCGGATGACCGGCATCAGCGTTAGCACGTATTCACCAGTATCCGGATCCATGTGTTGCACTTGGATGGTCATGTCCGAGATATTGGGGCCGACTGCGGAATCGTAGAAACGGCCCGTGTCTTCCCAGGTCACGTTGATCAGATCCAGTCCGTGCATCTGCGCTAGACGTAGTGCATGATCGTCCCAGACCATGGCCGAGGTGCGCTGAATGGCTTGGAGATATGCCGGATCGATCGGTTCGACTCGATCACCGTCTCCACGGTACGGAGGCGGCGGATCGTGCGAGGCAAATGCGGGTGCTACGGTGGTCACGGTAAACAGTAGCGTTATTGGCAGGGCTATCATCATTGCTCGAGACATCGGAGGCTCCTTTTTCATGGCGTTGTTGCTTTCTGGAGCTAAGACGTCATCCACCGCCGAGGAGTTCCCGCAGATCTCCATCCGTAAAATGGGACTACGCAACCTATTGAAAATGAGCGTGTTAATCCAAATGAATAAAGTGGCCCTGAATCGAATGCACGAAAGGGTCAGAGAGGTGGCATAAAAGACCTAATGCCAAGTTACCGAGTTCATGGGACGTAGGCGCCGATCGATACTCAAAATTATCAGCTCGCTAGCCGTTCTAACTCTTATGGCTTCGCTTGTGGGGTGTGAGTTTGAACCTGACATCGATCCTCTGATTCTTCCGGATGCACCTCCACAGGCTTTTCAATCGGATCCAGAGGGGGGAAACGAAATTGTTGAGACCGAGCCGGAAACAGCCGGAGGTGGCGCTATTGAATTAGCTGGCTTTAAATCGGCTCAAGCGATTGCTCAATGTGGTGATCAGCTCACATGGGGAAACGAGAAAGTAGGGATTTGTGATGTTCCCGGAAGGAACGCATTCTATGTTTGGAATAGCCCAGATCAGGTCCTAGAGGTTGCAGCAGGAAATCCTTACCTGCTCAATATCCAATTAGCAGCTGAAGCAAGAATAGCGGCAGAGGAAGGCTTCAAGGATAGCGTCGTGGAAGTCGGGCTCGGACTTGCTGGATTCGTAGTAGAGCTTGTTCTACTTGGCCCAGCCTGTGCAACGATCATCCTCTGTGCTCTCGACGCGGGAGCACTTACAGTAACGGGAGTTGCCATCGCGAACTCTGCGGATTCCGGTGTCGAGGATTTCCAAACATTCTTAGACTCGACACAGAATGCAGGATTCTATTTCTGCCTGATACAAGGTTCTTCTGAAAGCTATTGCCGAGACACTCACATTGTAGGAGATGCACCATGAACAATGCTATATCAGATAATCGGCTGAAATTACTAGAACGAACCTTAATGGCTGCTTTAATCAGTAGTGGGATTGTGGCCATATCGGCCGCGGTTCTTCAGGTGGATGCATTGATTTACATGCTACTTGCGATCGGCGCAGCTTTGATCGGTAGTGCATTCGTAGGAGTACCTAAACGCTTCGTTAAATTTGTTGCGGCTCGAAGAGGTCCGTCATATGTCGGCTTCTTCCTGATCTTCTTGCCCATCGCAATCATGCTCGTCGCCATTATGCTTGGAGCCCTTCTGTGGCTCGGCATAAGTTCCGGCATTCTTGAGTTGGCAGATTACTTCATTCCAGTGATTGGCCTTCTAATCACAATTCTTATCAATATTGCGATTCTTATCTACAACGTCATCGAGATTCGGCGAAATAGCTAGCCCCAAGAGTTGACCCTCCTATCTCGCCAAGCAGTACAATCTCCCGCTCGTAGCATGGTGCAAGCCACGTAAATATCGCAAGTCGTTATATCTGGCAGTGATCCGAAGTTCCATTGATAATGCCTCTCGCTTGCCGGGAGGGGATGCTCTTTGCGATGAAAACATCTCCATTTAGCTTGCTGGCGCCTTACAAATTCTCGATATATTCTGCATCACAAGAAGGATGATGGTGAATATTCAGCTCGAAAAGCCCCTAGCAGATGCAAGTCCTATTTGTCACTCCCTAAGAACTAGGTAGGATTCAGGTGCCCATGTTCAAGGATCCTTTCGCAATCCTCGGTGTCCCATACGACGCCTCAAGAAAAGAACTCGCAAGCGCCTACCGACGCTTGGCATTTGCGCACCACCCAGACGTGAGCAACAGCAAAGGTTCGATAGCCCTGATGCAGGAGATCAATTGGGCCTACGAAGTGCTCAGTCATCCCGAAAAGCGGCGTTCGTACTACACGAAGCAGCACTCCAATGGAAATAACGGCTATCGATCTAATGGAAACCGGTATGGAGCGAACGGTCGAAAGACCAAAGCAGAAGAGAGAGTAGCCGCCGAAGGATCGGCTTTTCACTCGCCTTCGATGGAGATCCTTGGGGGGACCGCAGATCGTGCCATTATTGGAGCAGGGATCGGGCTGACAGTTCTTGGCATATCCCTGATTTTCGGAATAAATTTCACTTCGGTCGGAGCGCTAGTTGCGCTGCTACTTGGGGTGTGGATAGGATCTGGCACCAACACACGCATGAGCTCTCAGAATGGCATCGGAATCGGCGGCGTTATCGGCCTCTTCTACGGCGCCATCATCGGAGTATCCATTTTCGGGTCGGTTGAGAACTCAAACCTCATCAGCGGACTCTTGATTTGCGCACCTTCAATGATCCTGTTGGGGGCCTCGATGGGTGCGATGCTCGGCGGTCTTGCAGCCGGGTTGCGTAAGCTGCAGGCATAACATTTCCTACGCCACTCCTCAAATTCAACTCGCGACTCTATACCCTCGGATCTCAATTCCCATCAGCAAGTAAGCATTTAATATCGCGCCTTGGCATTGTGGCATCCCGGCGCATTTGCATCTGAAGTTCTCCGTGTGCTTCCCCTGATTACACCCTGACCTATTGACAAACTAGAACGTATGTTCTATATTTGTACTCAATCTGTTCGGCATCAGTTCATAATGAAGATCGCTTACATCCACATCCAGGATTTTCCGATTCAAGTCGAGATTCTCGAGAATCCGGAGCTACGACAGACAGCGGTCGTGATCGGCGGGTTGCCGCAGGAGGAAGGCACGGTATACGCCTGCTCCCCCGCGGCTCGCGTCGATGGTGTTCAGCTCGGCATGCCGCTCAGGCAAGCTGAGCAATTGTCCCCTCAAGCCGCATTCCTTCCACTCTCGCAAGAAGTCTACGAACAAGCTCATAAAGAGCTGCTCGAGGCACTCGCTCCCTACTCTCCCTTTCACGAATCGAGCGCACCAGGAAGGATCTATCTCGACGCCTCAGGGCTGGAACAACTCTACGGTACGGACGACGAACTCGTGGATCGTCTGCTGCAAACCATACAAAATGATCTCAGCTTGCTACCCCAGATTGGACTGGCAGCGAATAAGTTTGCAGCCGAAACCGCAGCCAAGTTGTCGGACCCGGGAACCGGTCAGGTGATCTCGCCGGGAGCCGAACGAGAATTTCTGGCTCCACTTCCTCTGATCCTGCTTCCCTCCTCGGATGACACCTATCGCATGCTGAGCCGGCTTGGAATTGAAACCATAGGTCAGGTCGCCGCAATGCCGGTCGGAGCACTCTCCCGCACCTTCGGTAAGGAAGGGTTGCAGCTTCACAGCCTGGCTATCGGGAAGGATCTGCGACCGCTCATGCCGCAGTTCGAGGCGGCTCCACTTTCTGTGGAGACCCAGCTGGAATTTCCACTTGAACACCTCGAGCAGCTCTCGGCTTATGCCGACCGGCTCGCCTCGCAATTGACCGCCGAACTTGATGCTAGCGCGCTCGTCGCTGGCGCTCTGATCATTGAAGTCGAACAAGAATATGGAGAAGCTTTATCCGCGGGAGGCTATTTAGAACCCGCGAGCAACGACCAACGATTGCTATCGGATCGCGCAACAGGACTACTGTCCACTCTGGATTACGCCTCTGGTGTAACCACATTGAAGTTGGGCTTGTTCCCACTTCACCCATTCCACATCGAGAGCAAACAACTCGGACTCTTCCGGCCGAAAAGCTTCACCCAACAGAACCCCATCCAGCGACTGGTGGGATCCATCCACGAGCGGTTTGGTGAGGCGGCCATCATGCAGGCCACGGCAGTCGAGGGACCCCCACCCGAGCCGATCGACGTCCACACCAACACAAGCGGATATCCCAGCGCCTTCGTCCGTGGAAATAACTGGAGCCGGGTGGCCACAATCGACCTGCATTGGCGGCTAGAGGGAGATTGGTGGTGGGGTGAGGGCCGAAAGGATTACTACAAAGTCGTCACTCGCAAAGGTGAGATCCAGGTGCTCTTCCACGAGTCGAAGGAGGGCCGGTGGTATCTGCATGCAGGTGCTCAACCTAATTCGTGGCCGCTCACTTAGCGCAGCGGACCAATACCCTCCTAATAGACAATAGTATGGCTATGCGCAATAGTGGGAAAGGCTCGCAGCTTGAAAAACACGGTCGCCCTCATCCCACTCTTTAGGCTCTAGCGAAATCCGGGAATTCAATGCCTGAGTATATAGAACTCCACGCGCACTCTAATTACAGCTTCTTGGACGGTGTGTCCTCGCCTCAAGCTCTGCTCCATCAGGCGTCTCACCTTGACATGCCGGCCATGGCGCTCACCGATCACGACGGCTTATACGGCATCGTCCAATTCGTGATGGAAGCTCGCGAGCTTGGAATTCAACCCATCATCGGCGCCGAAGTGACGATGGACGGCGGTTATCACCTCACCCTGCTGGTTGAGGACGAACGCGGCTATTCCAACCTCTGCCGACTGATTTCTCGCGCGCAGCTCGACCATTCAAAAGGCGAAGCCTCCTTATCATGGGAGCTATTGGAACAACATTATCGAGGTCTCATAGCGCTCTCCGGGTGCCACAAGGGCGAGCTGGCACAGAATATCCTCCGAGATGACATAAATGCAGCTCTCCACGCCGCTCAGCGCCATGTGGAGCTATTTGGGCATGAACATTACTTTCTGGAACTGCAACGGCACCTTGTGGGAAGCGATAAAGCCATCGAATGCGGCCTGCTTTCACTTGCCGAACATCTGGGCTTGGAGATCGTCGCAGCGAACGATGTGCACTATGCGACCCCTGAGAACCGGCCGTTGCAGGACGTGCTCACCGGCATCAAGCATATCCTGCCAATAAACGAGCTTGGAAACCTGCGTCGTCCCAACACTGAGTTCTACCTGAAATCACCTACCGAGATGCACGAGCTGTTCGCAGATCTCCCGAAGGCGCTGGAAAATACGGTTCGCATTGCCGAACGCTGCCGATTCGATCTGGACCTATCGCAATACCGGTTCCCGCGCTTTCCAGTCGATAACTCTTACAACTATCTCCGGCAGCTCTCCTATGGTGGACTGGCCAATCGATATCGCAAACCTTCTCCCAACATCATTGACCAGCTTGAGCACGAACTCGCTGTCATCGACAGCCTCGACCTGGAAGACTACTTCCTAATCGTCTGGGATATCTGCGCCTGGGCGCGACAACGCGGCTTTCCCGTTCAAGGGAGAGGCTCGTCCGCTAATTCATTGGTGGCCTACTGCCTCGAGATCACGCGCGTCGACCCCATCGGTCACAACCTGCTCTTCGAGCGCTTCCTCAGTCATGAACGCGGTGGCATGCCGGATATCGATGTTGATTTCTCACGAGAAGGCCGAGAGGAAGTCATTCAGTACGTCTACGATCACTACGGCGAGGAATACACCGCCATGGTGTGCAATGTGGTGACTTACCGCACCCGTAGCGCTGTGCGGGATGTCGGGAAGGCGCTTGGCTTCCCGAAACCGGTGGTCGGCAAGATCGCGAAATCTTTGCATCGATCCGACTTCGCAGGACTGACCGATAAGCTAAGGTGCGACGGCGACGGATTGCCCTGGGATCACTACGCTACTTTCATTGACCAGATCAAAGGGATGCCACGCCACCTCTCGATCCATGTGGGTGGAATGGTCATTACCGCTGCACCGCTGGTTGAGATCGCACCCATCGAGCGAGCCACGATGCCCGGCCGAGTTGTGACGCAGTGGGACAAAGACGATATCGAAGACGCAGGCTTGATCAAGATCGATCTCCTGAGCCTGCGCACGCTGGACGTGGTGAGTGAAACGATCGAACTCGTCGAGCAACACGAAGGCGTGAAGCTGGATCCCAACAATATCGGCCTCGATGATCCCGCGGTCTATCAGATGATCTCTGAGGCAGACACGATAGGGGTGTTCCAAGTTGAATCACGCGCTCAGATGCAGATGCTTCCAAAGATGAAGCCGGTTTGCTTTGAAGACCTGATGATCGAAGTAGCCATCGTGCGTCCCGGGCCAACGCAAGGCAAGATGGTCCACCCCTACTTGAATCGACGCCAGGGGCTTGAGCCGGTGGAATATCTGCACCCCGCCCTTGAGCCTGTTCTAGAAGAAACGCTTGGCGTGGTGCTCTTTCAGGAGCAAGTGCTGGGCGTGGCTCAGGCGGTTGGAGGCTTCACGCCCGGCGAAGGCGATCTGCTTCGGCGAGCCATGACCCGTAAGCGCTCATACGAAGAGATCGAGAAGATGCGTACGCGCTTTGTCGAGGGAGCCCAGTTGAATGGGTTATCCGAAGAAGTCGGGCACGATGTGTTCGACAAGATCGCGGCTTTTGGCGGCTATGGGTTTTGCAAAAGCCACGCGGCGGCCTTTGCCCGTACGACCTACGAAACCGCTTATTTCAAGTATTACCACCCGGTGGCCTTCTTCACCGCTTTCCTGAACCACTTCCCGCTCGGCTTTTATGCGCCGGAGGTGATTGTAGAGCAGGCGAAGCGGGACGGGATCACCGTTCATCCGGTCGACATCAACCGCTCACGGACTCGGTGCATCA
Source organism: Anaerolineales bacterium (assembly GCA_046759305.1). Lineage (GTDB taxonomy): Bacteria > Chloroflexota > Anaerolineae > Anaerolineales > E44-bin32 > JADFRG01. The sequence goes on along the minus strand of JBHIBY010000008.1, from coordinate 42,928 downwards.
TCGAAGACGGAGGGATCAGGCTTGGATTCAACTACGTGAAGGGGATCGGATCGGCCGTGCTTGATCGAATCGCAGAAGACAAAGCAAATGGTCCCTATGTGAGCCTGGAAGGGTTCTGTTCACGAATCCAGATGACACCGGCAGGCGTCGAAAATCTGATCATGATCGGCGCGTTTGACAACCTTGGAGTTCCCCGCAGGGATCTGCTTTGGAAATTCGGAGAGCTTCGCGAGAAAGAGGACGACGAGCTGCCAATCGTTTACCCAGAAGAGATCATTAAGTTTAAGGGCTTAACTGCCTGGGAGAAGACCACGCTTGACTACGAGGTTCAGGGTCTTACCACCGGACCGCATCTGACCACACATTTTCGTGATGAATGGAACGAGATTGGTGTCCTCACCAGCCGCGATCTACCGGAAACACCAGATGGAAATCGGGTGAAAGTTGCGGGTCTCGTGATCACACGGCAAGCGCCGGGTACCGCTAAAGGCCACGTCTTTATAAGCCTCGAAGATGAATATGGCACGGTCAATTGCATCTTGCGGCCACATATCTTTCAGCGCTACAAACCCATCGCTATACGATCTTCAGTTTTGGTGCTAGAAGGCCGATTGGTCCACGATAGCGGCGTGATCAATATCCTTGTTGACCGTGTTATGCCTGGCCAGGCTAACCCGGCTGAAGCCCTCAGCCATGACTTTCATTAATGATCTAAGCAATACCGGTCCTCTGTCCTTCGAGTGCTTGCTTAGCTTGTTGAAGCAGACCCCGAATTATGAGATTATGGGGTGAGTACACGCGGTTGACGCGGCTGGAGGAATCCCATGCTGAACCTATTCTTACGTTCCATGATCGTGCTGGCCTTGCTCTTCGGCTTGCTTTTCGCGGTGGGCATGGGCGTGGTCTTCTACTTCGATCTGACCATCGAGTTTGCGTTGCTGCTAGCCCTCGGCGTGCTCGTGCTTCAGTTCCTGCTAGGCCCGACCATCATTCAATTCATCTACAAGATCGAGTGGGTGGAGCCTGAAACTGTTGACCCTGAAATGGCCGTGTTCCTGGTCAGGGCCTGTCAGGAGCAAAACATTCCAATTCCTCGCTTTGGGCTAATTCGCGATGGGAACCCGAATGCGTTCACCTTCGGTCACTATCCAGGGGACGCCCGGCTGGTCGTAACCAGCGGCCTTATGGACCTTCTCGATCCGGAAGAACGGAATGCCGTGGTGGCGCACGAGCTGGGGCACATCAAGCATTGGGATTTCGTTGTGATGACCGTGGCGGCCGCCGTTCCGCTGCTCCTCTACGTCATCTACATCACCACAAGCCGTGGGAGGCGACGCGGCAAGAGCGGGGGCTACGCCTTGCTAATCGCCCTGATCTCATTTGTCGCCTATCTCATTAGCCAGTACATCGTCCTCTTGCTCTCGCGTGTGAGGGAGTACTACGCCGATCAATTTGCTGGAGAAGTTACTCGCAACCCCGAATCGCTGGGCTCGGCTCTCGTCAAGATCGCCTATGGCCTGGCTGCTGCCCCAAAGGAAGAGGCGAAGAAAGACGATGCGCGCATGGTTGCGGCCAGGGCATTCGGCATTTTCGACCCCATGGTCGCTCAGTCACTCGCTCTCGCAGGCGCGGGAAGCGGCGCAGTCTCCTCTGCCTCAATGCAAAGCGCGATGAAATGGGATCTGTGGAATCCGTGGGCGTCGCTTTACGAGCTTCGATCGTCACACCCGTTGCCGGCAAAGCGCATTCGTGCCTTAGAGCGTCAGACGAAGTCTTTGGGCCGCTCCCCTCGGTTTTCTTTCCGGGCGGAACGACCGGAGAGCTTCTGGGACGAATTCCTGGTAGACGTGTTCGTCAGCTTCCTCCCCCTTTGGGGCCTTTTGGCCGGGGTCCTTTTTTCCCTCCTGTTAGCTGCTGCAACACCATTCTTCATTGGCGCAATTGGCCTCGTATTGCTCTCCGTGAGCGGCGCATGGTGGATCAAGCGCCAGTTTTCGTACCGGCACGAGTTCTCCTCGAGGCGGGACGTCAAATCATTGGTCAGTGAAGTCAAGGTTTCTGCAGTTCGATCGATCCCGTGCACAATCAAGGGCAAGATTATCGGGCGAGGCGTCCCGGGACTTTTCTTCAGCGAGGACCTGGTGCTGCAAGATCACACGGGCTTTGTTGTCGTTGATTACCGTCAGCCGTTGCGCTTCTTGGAGTTCCTCTTCGGGTGGATCAAGGCAGAAAGCTTCATCGGCAGGAACTGCGAGGCAGTCGGCTGGTATCGCCGCTCCCCACGGCCCTATTTTGAATTGAGAAAACTGGAATTCGACGATGGGGAAAAGGTGACCAGTTATTCCTATCCCTTCGCGCAGTTCTTCCTCTACTTGATGATGGGGCTGGGGTTCTTGCTGGTCCTTGTGGACGTTCTTCCAATATTTTGAGCCGACTTCAAGCTCAAGAGAGCTTGCCTGGTCGATAGCTCTCACCGCTAGCGTGACCCGATCCGAAGCCTTCATCGATCCAATTCCTGCCCGATCCTCGGTCCCAAAACCTGGAATGGCCTCGTCCTCTTGCCCGGAGGTACAGATGCGCGCAGCTAGGGATCGAACTCAAACGTCAGGAGCATTCGCTCCATGAATGAGAAATTCTCTTCTTGCCCCGGATAAGGGGAATCATCGGCATATGGGCTGAAGGTAACTTCTACAGATTCACCATCCCCTCGAAAAAAGGCTAAAACGCCCGCTCGTGAAGGCACGTCCCCCGTGATGAACACCGTGCGCGGCTAGTCCTAAGTGCCCAGCTGATCAGCGCAACTTCTGCGCAATCCCATCTGTATGCCTCGGTGAAGTATGAAATACACTGACAACTGAAACCGCGTTCGGTTGAACTCATTCGGAGACAACGGCATGGTCCGTTCATTGAATACACGCACGTCACTCATAATGCTTTCATCGCTCGTGCTGGCCGGCTTAGCCTGCCAGGGGAGCGAGCCCACTTCGGGCCCGGCCATTTCCCTAAGTGAAGCATCATCATCGACCGAACCCGCCTCAGTTTCGACCTCGATCTTCGACCAGGCTCGAACCGCATTCGGTTTCTTCCCCGCTCCACCAGAAGGTACGACCGAGGCCGTCCTCAACCACTTTGGGCACCTGGGTAACAATGCGGACTTCATCCTGATTCAGCCGAACATCCCGTGGGAGGATTTCGCGCAGGCTGTCGACGGCGAGTCACAGCAGCGCACCGATCTGACAAATCAGACCATCTTAGCAACTCAGAACGATTTGGAGTGGATCTTCGTTGTCGATCCACTCAATGGCCTCAACCGCCGCGAGTTTTTCGGCTTGCCGGTTGATTGGGATTCGAGCTTTGGTAATCCAGATGTACGCGAGGCATTCACCAACTTCACGCTTTGGATCGTGCGTGAGTTCTCCCCCCGCTACCTGGGGCTGGCGTCTGAGATCAACACTTACATGGACGCCCATCCGCACGATGTCGACAACTTCGTCAGCTTATATCGAGAGGTTTACGACAAGGTGAAGGCTGAGGCACCGGAAACTCAGATCTTTGTGACTTTTCAGTGGGACGACCTGAACAACATGTTCGCGCCTGCAGCCGAGGGTCGGCCCGCAGGACAGACGAACTGGGATCAGATCGATGCGTTCGAGCCGTATTTGGATCTCTGGGTAATCTCATCCTACCCTTACTTTGCTTTCCCTGGTGGTGAGGGGATTACTGCCGATTACTACACCCCGCTGCTGGAGCGCACGAACAAACCGCTGGCAGTCGCGGAAGGTGGGTGGACCACCGAACCACTAGGTGGTGGCACGATCCAAGGGGACGACACAGGCCAGGTTGACTACCTACAGGCAATCCACGATCAGCTCGGGGATCGGTTGAGCTTCTGGGTCTATCTGATTCTCTCGGATTTCAATATGGACTCGTTTGCCGAGATCATGCGCGCTGAGGGGCGCGCAGAAAGCGATATCGAAGGTCTTGGCACATTTGCTGCTGTTGGTCTCACTCACTTCGATGGAACGCCCAAGCCCGCTCTAGCGCTCTGGAACGCGTATCGCGGTGAATAGTTGATCTGACTGACTAAAGACAGGTTCGCTGCAACCGAATCGCAGCATACTACAACTCAATCCACCCTATTACGCTGTGGCTATGCGCAAGCTGCTCCTTACCCGGCTGTTTTTCTCAACGGTGGTTTCATCCAGCTTCTCCCGCAGCAACGGCTGAAATTCCCCGCCACGACATGTCTGATGCTAGAATTTGCCTGGAATTCATCGTTCAGGGGCCGTCATAAATGGATGCGATTGGCGGAGTATTAGCGGCGTTCGGATTGGCAGCAGCTGCAGGGCTGAATGCCTACATCCCCCTACTCATTGTCGCACTCACTGCTCGCTTCACAGACTGGTTTGCGCTCGGTCCTACCTGGGAACCGCTGACGAGCTGGTGGATTATTGGATTGTTGATCTTCCTGGTTGCGGTGGAGTTTTTCGCCGATAAACTGCCGGCCATCAACCATGCCAATGATGCGATTCAGACCTTCGTGCGTCCGGCTGCGGGCGCCATCTTATTTGCAGCAAGCACCAACGTCGTCACCGATATCAATCCGATATTCGCTATGGTCCTCGGTTTGCTCACTGCTGGATCCGTTCACGTGGCGAAGAGCGCTGCGGTTCGGCCGGCTGTGAGTCTGACAACCGGCGGCGTCGGGAATACGCCCGTCAGCATCCTCGAGGATCTGATCTCCACTGCCCTGGCTATCGCAGCAGTACTTATCCCAGTCGCCGTCGCCATCATGTTGGTCTTTCTAGCAACAACCATCATCTGGCTCCTGTGGCGGCGCGAGCGTCGATCAGCGGCAACCTAAATCTGTCGGGAATCCACAGCTTCAAGAATAGACCCGCCTCAAATGGCGGGTTTTCATAATAAGTCGGCCCAAACCCATCCACAATAATGGGCGTACTAATCTCCGATCGCCTGACCCAACCAATCGATAGTCTTCGTAACCAGTTGCAGTCTATGTGCTGAACACATGATCCGCACCCGCAATTCTCGCACATGAACTACCTAGATGGATCGCTAGCAATCGGATCGGGATTCAGCTCGGCATCGGCCGCTGCTTGGGCATGAGCCTGATTTGCGCCTTGGAGTACCACTCAAGAAATAACCCGCTGCCGGTTTGAGCCGTCGAGTCTGTGCGATGGTTCGCCCGACACTAGGTTAGGCTGTCGGGATCGAAGACCTTGCCCGGGTTGAGTATTCCATTGGGATCCAGGCTGGTCTTAATGGCCCGCATGACCTGCAAGCTGGCGCCGTGCTCGCGCGCCATGAAGGCGCGCTTGCCGATGCCTACGCCGTGCTCGCCGGTGGCCGTACCGTCCATTGCGACGGCCACCTCCACGATGGCCTCTTCGGCCTCCAAGGCCGCTGCGTAGCTTGCCTCGTGGCCTGGCTCATAGGGGATCAGCGGGTGCAGGTTGCCGTCTCCCGCATGCCCGACCAGATAGCCTTCCAGCCCGCGCTCGACCATCGCCCGCTCCGCCACCGCGACCAGCTCCGGGTAGCGCGAGACCGGTGCAGCCACGTCGACGATCAAGTAGGCGGCGCCAGGCCGGCGGCGGACCAAGATCTCATAGGTTTGATGGCGCGCCCTCCACAGCCGGTCGCGCTCAGCCCGCCCCAATCCCCCCTCAAAGCTCTGGCACCCCTCCCCGTGACAGAACTGCTGCACCAGACCCAGCTCCTCCTTCAAGGTCGCTTGCGAGGCGCTGTGAAATTCCATCAGCAATGTCGGATGTTCTGGTAGTTCGAACTCTCCAGATTCGTTCAATGCCTGAACCGTAGCCAGGTCGAGGAATTCGAGCGCGGCGGGGACCATCCCGGTTCCCATGATGGCCGAGACAGCCCGGGTAGCGGCCGCCGCGTCGCTAAATGATGCGATCGCTGCACTGAACTGCTCCGGCAGCGGCGCTAGCCGCAATGTCGCCTCCGTCACCACTCCAAGAGTCCCTTCCGAGCCGACGAACAGGTGAACGAGATCGTAGCCGGAAGAGGTCTTCGAGGCGTGCGTGCCGGTACGGAGCACATCGCCCGAAGCCAGCACTACCTCCAGACGGAGCACATTGTCTTTGGTCGTGCCGTAGCGTAGTGTGCGGGTTCCGGCGGCGTTGTTGGCGATCATTCCGCCGATGCTGGCGTTGGCGCCGGGATCCGGCGCGAAGAAGAGGCCCTGTCGGGCCAGCACGGCGTTCATGTCCTTGTAGAAGATTCCCGCCTGCACCTCGACCTGGAAGTCTTCCGGCCTGACCTTCAGGAAGCGGTTCATGCGCCGCAGGTCCAGCGACAGACCTCCGTAGAGGGGGATGGGGTTACCTTCTAGGCTGGTGCCAGCCCCCCAAGGCGTGACCGGGATACGCTGCCGGTTAGCGTATTGCAGGACCTGGCTGACCTCCTGCGTCGAGCCTGGCCAGACCACCGCCGCCGGGCGGCGCGCTTCGTGGAAGGACTGATCGCGTGCATGCTGATCCAGATCGGCAGGTATCGTCGAGAGGTGTTCGTCACCGACGACTGATGTCAAGTGGGCGAGGTGTTCCGGATTGAGATGCGTGACAGCTCTCATCTTGACTTCAGCCAGTGACGACCAAATGCTCGAGGACGCCGAAGCCGACGCGGTCCGTGGCGGTCGTTCCCAGTACCCCATCCTGCATCGTCGGGCTGCTGTTAGCTAGGACGACCACTCCGATGCGCTTCGCCGGGGCGAAACCCGCAAACGCCCGGTACCCGCCGGTTGCGCCATGGTGCCAGTGCACTTGGGCCTCGCTTGAGGGCAGACTCCCGATGATCCAACCCAGGGTCATCCCTTGCCGGGAGTGATCACTGCCCAGATCCTGTCGGGAGATTCGGGCAACGAGGCGCTGAATGGCTCCGGGCGGGGCAAAGGTCCGCTCCCTCACAATATGACAATTCTGCAGTTGCGGCGTCAAGGCGGAAGGGGCGCTTCCCAGGTGGGCCGCCAGAAAGGTGAGCAGGTCATCCACGGTCGACTTCAACGCGCCGGCTCCTGCGAAGGCGGGCAGGTCCCAATTGCGCCCGTGTTTTCCACGCGGGTTGTGCGGTGCGGCCAACCTGCGTTGCTGGTCCGGCGTCAGCAGGATGCAGGTGTCCAGCATGCCCAGGGGATCGCAGACCTTGTTGACGATCGCCGCTTCGTAGGGTTCACCAAGCCGGCGTGCTAGGAGCGTTCCCAGCAGCCCCATCCCCAGGTTGGAATAGTCCACTTGCTGCGCCTCGATACGCTGGTGCGAAGGGGGGTGCTTGGACAGGTAGCGGAGCAGGTCCTCGGTGGAGTATGCGGCGTAGGGATTGCCCCGGTTGCGCAGCATCGAGCGGAGGATGTTGGAGGGCATCTTAGGCAGCCCGGCGGTGTGCGTCGCCAGGTGCTGCAAAGTGATCTGAGGAGGGAAATCGGCCAGCTCGCTTGCGAGGTTCGTCACAGGTTCATTCAAATCAACGGTGCCTTCGCTTGCCAGGATCGAGAGCAGCGCCGTGGTAAAGACCTTGGTGACTGAGCCGATCTCGAAGAGCGTATCGCCAACTGGGGCAGTTTCGCCCACTGTGCCGTAGCCATGAGCCGATCGTTCGTCACCCGCAAGCACCCCGACTACCAGGCCGGTACCGTCCGGGTGGTCCGAGGTGGAGGCCACGATGGCATCAATTGCGTATTGCATTTCTCTGCCTCTCCCACGCTGAGGTTTTATTTGCACGCTCAAATTGGCCTTCAAGCCGAATGGTCGCCAGGTTTGATGACAGTTGCCCCTTCCAGGCTTCTGATTCGCTTGGATTACTAACATTCAAGTAAATCGCTTGGACCGAGTATACGCCCGGCTGGGCAAATGAATAAATCTCATCCAGCAGGATCTCTTTCTCGATCGAATCTCCAGGCGCAAGCAATACGAAATCCGTGTCTCCTGGAGCTCGCACATTGATTAGGATCTTAGGGATAAGAGGTTTTCCTGCGGGTCCGCGGATCGAAAACACAATATACCGAAGACGCTCTGGAGCTGTTTGCTCATTGGGTATCAAGCGCCCGTTGACCAGAACCTCGTTTTTTCCAACATTTGTTAGCGTAAGCAGTGCAGCGATCGGTTCATCCGGCAGGTATGTGCTCTTTTCATAGTCGATTCCGAATTCAATCAGGCCACTTGTATGAACGGTTTCGTGACCGATGGTCGTTGCAAGGATAGCTGGCGAATCCATGGCTCTCGGACCAAGTGATGAGCTGAAGCTGGGTTCATTCTGATCGGTTGGCCATACGATCGGAGTAATTGAGCGCTCGAACTCGCATGAGGTAACAACGGCCGCGCAAAGCACGAGCGTTATTGGTACGAGCCACGTCTTGGCCTGCCTCATTTGAATAATTCGACCACAAATGCTATTCCAGGTTAAGGGGCTTGCTCGATGGGTGTGCTTTTGGCTCCCCCCATTTCCCGGTGAACGGATCATAGCGCACCATAGCGAGCAAGCCCGATAGGACAAGATTAAGTAAGTAAGTATTGACTTACTTGCCCGTTTCTGATACCATCTTTATAAGTAAGTACCTACTTACTGATTGGAGCAAGCCAAGTGAGCAAGAAAGACATGGACTCCTCCTACCGCATTGCGCAGGAGCTGTTCAAAGAAAGACTGCGCAAGCAGTCGCCAGAGACTATGGAGCTGCTTGATGACATTCATGCCGCAGACGTGATCGTTGTTAGAGGCCAATACGATTACATCGAGCAGGTCCTAGACAACGCAGATACTCCTTACACGCTTGTGCAGCCCAAGATGCTGAACAAAGCAAAGCTGCGGCCGGATCAGGTTGTTTTCATCAACTGCCCTGGGAACCTAAACAAGAAGGGTCTGAGGAAGCTGGAAGGCTTCGTCAGCAAAGGCGGCTTTTTATTCACAACCGACTGGGCATTGAGGCATGTGATCGAGCCGGTGTTCCCTGGGCTCCTTGCCTACAACGACCGCCCCACCGGCGACGAAGTGGTCCGTATCGAGATCCTGGACAAGGAAGATACGATCTTACAATCGGTGCTGGACGAACACGACGATCCACAATGGTGGCTGGAGGGCAGCAGCTACCCTATTGCGATCCTCGATCCCAAGCGTGTGCGGGTGCTCGTTCAGTCGAAAGAGCTCAAGGAGCGCCATGGTGAGGCACCCGTTTTCGTAAGCTTCGATTACGGCGAGGGTCAGGTATATCACATGATCAGCCACTTCTACCTGCAGCGAAGTGAGACTCGCACTGACCGGCACGCGGCGCCCTCCACCGATTTTCTAGTCGCAAAGGGTGTAGCTGCGGCCGATATGGGCAAGTTCAAAGACCTCGGATCAGACGAATTTCCAACTAGCGAAATCGAGAGCGCTTACACGTCCTACGCAATGATCAAGGCCGTGATGCTGAAGAAGAAAAAGCAGGGCAAGAAATGAGCAAGCGTAAATCAAGCCGAGGCAGGCGTCGCCAGATGTCCCCCTTCATCAAGGCCGCCTCCCACCCCACACGTCAGACGATCCTCAAGAAACTGCAAGAGAACGACGCTCTCACCACCATTGAGCTTCAAGAATTGACCGGCGAGGATCGCTACAACCTGTACCATCACCTGGCCAAGCTGCAAGACGCTGGCCTCGTGGACTATGAGCTGGAGGACAGCCGCGCAAAGAAGTACTTCTTGAGCTCAGACGAAGATACGGTTGAAAGATTTATCTATCTAGAGGGAAGCGACGCGAAGGCTGGGCGGACTATATCAGAGCTTCTGGTGGTGTTAGCTGACGCGAGTGCGAGCACAATGCCAGGTGCGGAGGATGTCGAGAGCGTGTCCGTGATTTTCCGGCTGCGCAAGTAGTAGCTTCAACCATCGAGCGTCGTCAGTACAATCACTTGTGATTCGTCTGAAGCAACCTATCGTCGCCTTCAGCCTCGGCAAAGGAGATCTCGACCTTCTTGAGCAAGATCGGCCGTTGCGCGACTAGTCCTGACGGAGTCGAGGGTTACGGCAGGAGGCGATCGCCGGCTGCGTCAAAATGAATCTCGCCGGAGGCGCCCCGGAAGGCGCGCGTTTCACGAACGACGGTGGCGAGCATCTTGCGCGGGATCGCAAGACCGCCGGCCTCGTCAAGCACCGCGACCGCGTCGATGGCATTCAGCAAGATGGCGGCAGCGTCGTAGGCTTCGGCGGCGCTGGGCTCGCAGCATGGTCGGTCGTAGGTCGCTTCAAACGCGGCCGCGAAGTCCTGATAAGCCGGGTTGTTTGGGTCGGACTCGAAGCTTTGCATGGAGGGGAAGATCCTCTCGGGGAAGGCCGTACGGTTAAAGGTGTCAAGGCCGGCCTGACTGAGATGGTTTTCCGTGGCGGATGGAGAAATGAACACAACGCGCGCGCCGTCGAAAATACCCATCGCCTCGTTCAGCGCAACCGAACAAGTCGTCCCCACGACCGCAGCAAGACGACTTAAGGATACAAGCTCGATTGCGGCAGCGTGTCCGCCCTCGGGCGCGCAACGGCTGTCCGCTTCGACTACCTCGACAGGGAAGCCCCGGATCGGTCCAAACTGCATCACCGCGAGGCGAACTGCGTCGAGCTGATCGACGGCGAGCTGCTTGACATCCTGGTTCCCGAATGCCGCAGCGATGCCAAGCGAGATGGGTTCACCCGGGCGCAGGAATACATGCCCCCACGGGTCGGTGATGGCGTCCGCCATTACGCTCCCCGACCGCGCAACTGTCACCTGATTGATGTATAAATCGTTGTCACCACCGGCGTGGATTCGGAAGTCGGCTGCACGGTGCTGCCGGTCCGCGAAGTATGCATCCTCCAAGACGAAGGTCGCCGTTCTCCACTTGTTGCTGTTCTCCAGTTGCACGTTCTCAGTGTGCTTGAATGCGCCGGATAAGGCTGAGCTAAAATCTGTCGAGTCATAATCCAGACCAAACACATGGCTCCCCGCGTCAAAGTACTCCACGCTGACCAGCACTGCGGTCTCTTGCCTGAAAATGAACGATGGGTCGACTTGGAAATAGATGAAGCGACCCGGGGTGCCGTTTGGGGCAGTCACGCGCGCCTCCCGGTTGCCGATTGCGGCCAGTTTGGTGCGCCCGTCCCCCCCTAATTCAAGCTGCGCCAGGCCGTGCTCCGCGTCCGCAAGTCCAAGATTCACAGAGATTGCCTGTGCAGAGGCGAAAATCGGCGCAGCCGGTTGGTCATCTTCTCCGGTATCAACGACCCGAGCTGTCGGCGCCACGGTTTCAACGTCGTCTCCTGTATCAACAACCCGGGCTGTCGCCGCCACGGTATCATCGATTTCTGCAGCTCTCTCCCCAAACCGCTCGCCCGTTAGCGGCCCGTACCACTGCGAGAACGCCCATAGAGCGAATACGGCGAGAACGGCCAGCAGGGCGCCAGCCCACCAGAACCGTCTCACTCCAGTCCTCATGCGGGCGATAGTCGTCGATCCCACAACCGATGCTGCCTTCTCCGCCTTGGCGGGTACCGGCTTCGCCGGACCTGCCTGCCGCAATGCAGTTCGCAAAGCTGCCGCAAATTTGGCCGCTGTCGAATAACGGTCTTCGGGGTCCTTGGCGAGCGCCTTGAGCAGCACGCGCTCCAAACCCTCACTGATCTGCGGATTGATCTGCCGGGGCGGAGGCAGGGGATCGCTGAGGTGCATGTGAATGACAGCCAACGGTGTCTCTGCATCGAACGGTAGCTGACCGGCAAGCATCTGATAGAGCATGACGCCTAATGAGTAGATATCGGTGGCGGCCGTCAGGTTCTTTTCACCCCTGCATTGCTCCGGGCTCATGTACTGCGGCGTGCCCATTGCGGTCCCAGTACCGGTCAGGTCGACCGTGGCCTCCACAATCTTGGCAATGCCAAAGTCGGTGAGGTAGGCGTTGCCTTCCGAGTCGATCAAGATGTTGCTGGGCTTGACGTCACGGTGGATCACTCCATTGCGGTGCGCGTAATCCAAGGCTCCAGCGATCTGGGCCGTCAGCCGCCCGGCTTCGTCGAAAGCCATCGGATGGTCGTTCATCCGGTCTCGCAGCGTGCCGGTATCCATGTAGCGCAGCACGAGGTAGGCGGTGTCACCCTCTTCTCCAAAGGCGTGAACCGGGATGATGTGAGCGTGCTCCAGCCTTGCAATCGACTTGGCCTCGCGCTGGAACCGCTCACGAAACTCGGGATGTTGGGCGAATTGGGGCGAGACGATCTTGATGGCGACGTAGCGATCGGTCCCGGGATCGTAGGCTTTGTACACCGAGGCCATACCACCCAGCCCTACTCGCTCCAGGATTCGGTACGGACCGACGTTCATACCTGGCTGCATATCAATACACCTATTCGCGTTGTTTGACCCAAAGTACTTTCCCCCACATACATCCGGCCGTGTGGTTTCTGACGCATCTGTGAGTGATAAGTCGATGCGCTTAGCGATCTCTCTCAAGATACCACGCGGATGGCGGAGATTCCATGCATTGGAATCGCGAGCGTCACATTGATCATCGGGCTGAGCGGAGGACTACGGGTGACAATGCGAGGGGAAGCAAACCGGAGGACCGCGCATTAGGGCGTCGTTGGGCACATCCCCGCGGCGGTATAGGTCGGATTGCTATAGCCATATTCCAGCGGGGGGAAATCAACGGATACGCTCAAGGGAGCGAAGGGCTGGGCCACCTCGCAGGCCCGGTTGAAGTCCCCCGAGGCCAAGAATTCAGTCCAGAAGACCTCCCCCATGCGGGCAAACGCTTCACCGTACTCGCCTGGTGGATGATTGTCGATCAGGTCCTGATAATGAACCGCTGCTGATTCCGGGTCGCCCATTTTAAGCCGCGTCAGAATTCGGCGGAAACGGGCATAGGCAGCTAGCTCACCCGGTCTCGAATCCTCATATGCGGGATTCCACTCGCTGCTCGGCCAGTCCTGCAGCGCGCCGTCGTGGATCACGCGGTTGTAATATTCGAGCGCCAGCTCGTAGTTTCCCAATGCGAAGCTTTGATCTCCGTCGTGGACGAAGTGAATGCGCCATCGCGAGGGAAGGTAACGAAAGTCCATCGCGTAAAACCGGCGGTTGAAAGGATCCCAACGCCAGGTCACCGCCCGACGATGGTAAGGCCCAGCGCCGATGGATGCCACGCCGTTGCCCGTCATATAGATTTCATACGAGCCGTCCGTAATCGGTCCAAAGAACTCAATACCGGTGCTTGGCAGGTCGAAGTAGGTCGTCCCCATGCGGTCCTCGAATTTGTAGTCTTCCCAGACAACGACCTCTAGCCAATCAAAGCAAGTGTGTGCACCGCAGCTACTCAGCAGGATGATCAGGTCATCCAGCCCATCGCCGGTAATATCAAATACGGTCTCGATCTTAGCCGTGTCGTATTGAACGTTATCGGCGGAGGTGTACGCCAGGTCGTATCTCCCATCACCGCACATCGCTACATAAACCCTGCCCGGTCTCCTGCCCTCAAACTGATCGACCAGGGAGATTGCGATCTCCGGTATCCCATCGCCGTTGAGATCATGCGCGGTAAATCCTGAGGCCACCCCGACGTCGCCCAAGAGGTGCTCCTCGGCGGCGTGTTCGGCCAACTGCTCGATCGGGCCACCTGCATTGAGGTATTGCAGCAACGATTCCCCGTAGTCGAGCACGTTATCGATGGGCGGGATCGGAACGTCGTCCGGTTCGGGCGGGCATTGCCCGGTGATCAATGGGACTTCCGTCGGAGGCGCCGGCTCCGCCGTAGGCCGGAGGGATGAAGTCGGCATGGAGCTAGGTAGTGAAATCGGTGAGGGAGCTATTGTGGCCGTTGCGCTGTCTTGAACCTGAATTTGGTTCTGTGGCGCGATTGTCCGAGCGGTGATGCCGCAAGCGGCGAGGCCGAGCGCGACTAGCAGCGCTGCTGGGAGCGCAAATCGGCGAACCATGCGCGGAGTATAGGGACCTCCGCGAAGGGGGTCAAGAGGGAGGATCGCCTACGTGTCGACAGCACTCCGATTTGGACCATTGGAAGGGAAATTAAGCACAATCTTCTCTGGCTCGGACCCGTAGACCCGCACGTGCTCTGGCTTGGCGATGACCCTGTTTCTTGCTCGGCTCGGGCAATGAAGTTTGGATCGCCGCTACGGTGCATCCATCGCACAGCGGAAGCCGAGATCTGCCGCAGATGTATCAGGCGAGTAGCCAAAGCGATAGACGGCTCGAACGTTGCGGGCGTTGCTGAGGAACGAGCCCCCGCGGACCGTATGAGAGTTGGTTGGGGACGAGGCTGGTCCTGCGGGGTTCTCTGAAGCCGAGTTCAGGTAATAGCGAGAGAGGAACCAGTCACTCACCCACTCCCACACGTTCCCGGCCATATCCAGCGCACCGTACGGCGAGGCTCCTGCAGGGTAGTTGCCGACCGGGGATGAATACATAAATCCGTCGTCTTCTGATGCATCCGCCCATAATTCGTCGAGGCTCGCATCGGCGAAGTTGAGCCGGTGCCCGGCGATGGCACTAAACCCCCAGGGGAAGGTCCGGCCGTCCGACCCCCTCGCCGCCTTCTCCCATTCTGCCTCGGTCGGGAGCCGACGGCCGGCCCACTCGCAGTAGTCTTCCGCATCCCGCCAGTTGACTCCTACGACTGGGTGGTCGGTCAAATCCGGATTGTCGAATTGCGGCGCTCGCGACGGAAAATCGCACGCTCCGGCCATGACGCACATCCGGTACATGCGGTTGGTCACCTCGGTTTGGTCCATCCAGAAGGCATCGAGCATTACCGTATGTACAGGCTTCTCGTCGGCTGAACCATCTGGATCCGAGGCGTCGGCGCCCATGTTGAACTCGCCTTCTGGGACGTACACCTGCCGCATACCATCCACCGGTGAGATTTGAGTCGAGCCGGCCGCCGGCGCTGATTGCGGCGTGATCGTGGCCGGTGCTGCCGTTGGCAGGGCCGGCTGTTCTGTTGGCGGGGGCACCGCAGCCGTAGCCGCAGCAGGAGTCTCCACCTTAGCCGGTGCCTGCTCGTCGGCCTCACCGATCGGACGCGGCTCTTCGCCCCCGACCAGGGCTCCGCGCAAGATGGAAACCGCCACGACCGCTACGACCAGGCCGCCAAGGATCAACCCAACGGTTCGGATCGATGGCAGCAGTTCTCTCAGGCGTCTGAGGTCACCCGGCTCGTGTTCATCCAGCGCCGCTTGAGCCGCAGGGGCTCCCTCGGATTCATCTATTTCCGCTACGGCCGCTGGCGCGGGCTCAGACTCAGCGACTTCCTCTTCGCCACTCTCCACATCGCTGGGCTTCCCGGCGAGGGTCGGCGCCAAGCTAGCGTATTCAACCGCAGGCTCGACCGCTCGGAGGCTGGTATCGGTCACGGCTTCTTGGAGTGCCCGAACCATATCCGACGCATTGGCAAAGCGATCGGCGGGCTCTTTCGTCAACACCTTCAAGATCACGCGCTCAACCGCTTCGGGGAGATCGGCGTTGAGGCTGCGCGGCATCGGAAGTGGATCATGTAGGTGCTTTACGAAGATCGCCGGAGGCGTTTCTGCTCGATATGGTTTGCGTCCGGTTGCCATCTCAAAGAGCACGATACCCAGGGAATACAGGTCACTACGGCCGTCCAAGGTCTGACCGAGGATCTGCTCGGGCGACATGTATGCCGGTGTGCCGAGAATCGCCCCGGATTGCGTGAACTGCACCGTCGCCTCAACCATCTTGGCGATGCCGAAATCGGTGAGCAGGCAATTCCCCCGGTCGTCGATGAGGATATTGGTCGGCTTAATATCACGGTGAACGATGCCGCGGTCATGAGCGTACCCGAGTGCATCACCGACCTGACTGATTATCCGCAAGATCTCGGGCAAGGGGCGCGGGTGATCATCCAGCTGGTCGGCCAATGTGCCGGTCTGGATGAAAGGCATCACGATGAAGGTGTAATCGTCCTCCTGTCCAAAGTCATAGACCGGCAAGATGTGGACGTGCTGCAACTTGGCGATGACCCTGGCTTCTTGCTCGAACCGGCCGATGAATTGCGGGTCGCTAGCGAAGTGTCGGGGGAGAACCTTGAGCGCGACATCGCGATCTAGCCCAGGCTCATAGGCCCGGTAAACCGCCGCCATTCCACCTTCGCCGAGGGGACCGACGACTCGGTATCGCCCGAGTTGCTTGCCTGTCAGGTCTTCCATGGATTAGCCGTCGAAAGACTCAATACGGACGGATCCAGTATAGAGGAAGCTTATGTAATTTTCTGAATGGTTTTGGGGATTCGCGCTGCTGAGGATCGAGCGGAATTGCCTTCAGATCGGCAGTTTTCCGGCAATTCCTGTGCTTCTGTAGGCATAAGCTGACGATGAGAGATGCAGAAGAATTGGATGCGACCCAGCCTTGGATCGCATGCGGATGGGAGAAAGTCAAACATGAGAGCAAAAGCCCGAAAGCCCCGCAACCTCCTGCTAGGCATGATCGGTCTTGTCCTGCTAATCAGCATGGTCACCGTTGTCATTCTTGCGCTGCTCGGCCCGGCGGTCGGCAACGTTTTCTCCAGCACCGTCTCAGGCCGTTGCCTGAACTGTGGAATAGCTGTGTCGTCGGGGACCTCTTATTCAGGCGACGGCCAAGTACCGTCGTATGGCGGCACCGATCCGGTCAACGGCGAGCCCTATGCAGATGTGTTTTTCAAGCATTCCGGCGTTAATCCCTTCATCGACACCGACGACGATCCGCTCTCGACCTTCGCGCTGGACGTTGATACCGCTTCTTACACGGTCACCCGACGCTATCTGACGGACGGCTACCTGCCCCCGGCGGAAGCCGTGCGGGTGGAAGAGTTCGTAAACTACTTCGACTACCGCGAGCCGTCTCCAGAAGAGGGCACCTTCGCCATCACTCTGGATGGAGGACCCACGCCCTTCGTTCAGAACGAACGCTACCAGGTGATCCGTATCGTCCTCCAGGCGGAGCAGGTCACCGACGAGAGTCGCAAGGATGCTGTGCTGACCTTCGTGGTGGACACATCGGGCTCTATGGAGATGGAAAACCGGCTCGGTGCAGTACAGCACGCTCTCTCCCGGCTGGTGGACACTCTGCGCCCCGCCGATCGGGTTGGCATCGTGGCATTCGGGAGGCAGGCGCGGATCGTGTTACCCGCTACGCCGGCGAGCGATCGGGGAGCGATCCTGGATGCGATCTACAGTCTGAGACCGGATGGGTCCACAAACGCGGCCGAGGGTTTGACGCTGGGCTATGAACTTGCGAGCCGCGCCTATCGGTCGGAGGCCATTAATCGGGTCATTCTGTGCTCCGACGGAGTAGCGAACACCGGGCTGACCGGGGCGGAGGACATCCTGGACGAAATCCGCGGGTACACGCTGGAAGGAATCAATCTGGCTACTGTCGGCTTCGGGATGGGCAACTACAATGATGTCCTTATGGAGCGCCTGGCGGATGAGGGTAATGGGACCTACGCCTATGTGGACACGCCGCGCGAGGCCGAAAAGCTGTTTGTGGAAAACCTGACCGGAACACTGCAAACCATCGCGATGGATGCTAAGGTCCAGGTGTCCTTCAGTCCCGAGGCGGTGAGCCGCTACCGCTTGATCGGCTACGAGAACCGGGCGCTGCGTGACGAGGACTTCCAAGTGGATACCGTCGATGCGGGGGAGATCGGCGCCGGTCACGATGTCACAGCGTTGTATGAAGTCAAGCTGCAAGAGGGAGCCACCGGCAAGATCGCTGCGGTCGCCCTACGCTGGGAGGATCCAGACACCGGCCAGATGGCCGAGATGACGCAAGAGATCGCCGTCGAACAGCTCGCTGCGGATTTCGAGGTCACTTCAGCCGCCTTCCGGCTCTCGGTGCTGACGGCCGAGTTTGCCGAGATCCTGCGCGAGAGCTACTGGGCGGGTGAGCGAACGCTTACCGATCTCCTGCCCTGGCTGAGCTCGTTGGAAGAGTTCGAGGATCCTGAGGTTTTGGAGTTCATCAGCCTGGTGCAGCGCGCCGCGGCGCTGACGGGAGAAGCTTGAGGTGATTGAGATACAGTTGCTGATTGGCCTGAATGAACACCAAGCATAATTCTTGCCCTGGCGGATCTACCGTCCCACCTCTCTGTACTTCGTCGTCGGCAAGCGAGGCACATGACTTAGGAGTACCTGCCTGAAAACCGTCCCCCGCCCCTTTGATTGTAGGCCTAAACTCAGAAGATCACTTGCTCACGGAAGTGATGTAGGAATGAATCGCAAAGCCCCCACCGCTGCCTTAGGGGCTTGGTACTTCCATATGTGCGTCCCCGAATCCTCACTCGGACGCGCGATTACATTCGGCGCGGTTACAGCAACTTTGAGCGCTGGACCCGGCGATAAAGATTCTGATAAAGCACTATCAAAACACTATTCTCATATTAGATTTCCAATTTATCCCGATAGAAGAGAATAAGTTAGAAGGAACGTTTGGAAAAACCTATTTGGACCATGAAGGAAAGATCCGCTGTTGGATCTACCATAAATACAAAGTTACCGATGACATACTGTATTAGTCTTTGACACGATTAACCGCATCGATGGAAAAAGCCAGAATAGTTCGCGGATTAATGTAATCAGGCAATTCAGGCCTTGAATAAGGAAAACCATTGATTGCGTCTAAGAAATTATTAAGACGCATATTTAAAGCCTCGCCAACTAAGTAATCGGCAAAATCGCTACAAGCACGAACGCTCTCCATGTTCCTCGGAATGCCTCCATTCATAGGACTGTAAGGAAGTAACCCAGCAAATAGCAGAGTTTCAAACCCAACAACAACCCCTTCATTATTATTTACAATAGTGTTGATAGAAGTCTGGATTACCTCGGCTAATCCCTCCATTGAGTTTGGATCATTACAGAACACATCAAACAAATCTAAAAGCTTTGTGGAGTATGGAAAATTTATCATTATGCTTTTTGATTGATGATTGTAGGTAGCTGCTCCTAAGATCTTTGCTTCACTCAAATCTGCAATCTGGGTAACGATACGTAATAATCTAATATTCCCTTTTGTTCTCTTATATAAATCGCTTATAACCTCAGGATTAATTAAATGGATGTGTTGTTGAATACCGGTGACTGCTTTTTCGGGTTCTTCCAACAATAGCAACCACTCCATTTTCCTCTTTACCCATTTTTTTTCTTCTTTTACACAATCTTCTATTTCAAGAAGCGGTCCTTGAAGCCATCCAGAAGGAAAAGATTCTCTCTCTCTCACCGTAGGAGAATAATAACAAAACCGAAAGATTGAAATAAGACCACTGTCGCCGAACTCTACGTTCCAACGAAATACAACGAGAACTAGAATCCCGAAGAGCTCGCTACGCTTGGAATCGAGCCGAACGAGTACCTGGTCAGGCTGGCGCCGAATCCCATTATCGTCGGCGATCCCACAGAAGCAGAGCGCCCGGCACTGATTTACTTAGAGGACGTAGTTGCCGGCGTGACGCCACTAGCCTTACCTGCGTCTGCGCCCGTAGCTCAGCTGAAGGTCAAGGGGTCTATCGTTTCCGGCATGGTCGCAGGGCTTTGAGCTAAGCGGTGGAACGGTGGTAGAGATACGACAAAATACCGCTATCCGATTGCGCTTCTTAGCTTTGAATGCATTTGACCGCGCTCAGTTGGCCGATTCTAGTTCAAGAGACCGCCGCCCAATATGGTATCAACCGTTATAGTTTCTTCTCTTTGCACTACAATTAGATCAGTGGCCGGCTCGCCGGCTTTGGCTAGTTCCCGCTGCGCCATTAACCCGAAACATTGCCTCTAGCAGTTGAAAATCAAGAAACCAATCTCCCACCAGGTTGCGCATTGGCGTAGGAGTGCCAAATGATTCAAACGACGCGCCAATCCCTACGCTCAATCCTCAAGGATGCGCCCAACCGTTTCCGGCTACCCCAAAGTCTCTCTGTGGGAGTGCTGCAAGGAGCAATTGAGGTGTTTTTGGCAGCTTCCCTTGCCAGCCTTATTTTTTCGGGATCTTTGGAAGCACTTTTGCCTCTAGGTATCACCTTGGCCTTATTGACTGGCGCAATTCACCTAATCGGAAGTGCTCTGACAAGTTCGTCAGACGCAATTCACGGCTCCATTCAGGATGTGCCTGCAGTTCTTGTGGCGGTAATGCTGGCTTCCGTTGCTGCTTCCATTGGAAGCCAACTTGCTTCTCCCACTGTGTTTGCCTTGCTGGCGGTATCGACACTTGCTACGGGTCTGACGCTTTTGGCTCTGGGAACGCTGAAATTAGGAGGCTTAGCCCGCTATGTTCCCTACCCCGTGATCGGAGGCTTTTTAGCGGCCACCGGTTGGCTACTAGTGGCGGGGGGATTTAGCGTCGTCGCCGGGATTTCGCTCACGCAAGGAAATATCTCGATGCTTCGAGAGGGTGGTTTAGTCATCCAGTGGCTGCCTGCGGTTGTCGTAGCACTGGTTCTAATGTTTGTTTCGCGGCGAGCTAAAAGCCCGCTGGCCTTACCCCGTGTGATAGGCGGTGCTCTTGTCGCCTCCTACCTGGCCTTGATAGTCAGCGGCACCACAATCGACGAAGCAACTGCCATGGGCCTATTGTTTGAAGGAGGAGAATCAGCGGCATGGAGCCCGTTGAACCTTGAGTTGTTTGGTAGGGCTGACTGGACCGCGATCCTGGGGCAAGCGGGGAATATTGTCGTTCTGGCAGGCATGACATTGATTGCGCTGCTATTGAGCGTATCGGCAATCGAATTATCAGTCGGCCGAGAGCTAGACCTGAATCGGGAGTTGAAGGGAGCAGGCATTGCGAACGTCCTTTCGGGATTGGGTGGCGGCCTGATTGGATACCATGCGCTAAGCACAACTGCGTTGAGCGGGCGACTAGGTGCGCGTGGCCGAATGGTTGGAATTGTCGCTGGGGTAGTGTGTCTGGCGGCATTGCTAGTGGGAACATCGCTGCTGACGCTAATCCCAAAGGCGCTCTTCGGCGGCCTTTTGATGTTCTTAGGATTGGACTTTATCTACGACTGGGTAGTACTTGGTTGGTCACGTTTTTCAAGGCTCGAATACGCCATCGTGCTTCTGATCATGGGGGTAGTTGCGGCTACGAACTTCCTTGCGGGGGTCGCTGTCGGACTGATGATGATGGTGATCATATTTGTGGTCAATTACAGCCGAACACGCGTGATCCGGCATGCCTACTCCGGCTCTGATATTCAAAGCATGGTGGTGCGGTCGGCGGAAGAACGTAGACTGATGGCTGAGGCCGGTTCTCAGGTTGAGATACTTGAGCTGCAGGGGTTTCTTTTCTTTGGGACGGCCAACACCTTGCTCAAGACATTCCGAGAATCCCTGGCTGCGAGCGATTCTCCAGTTCGATTCATCGTTATGGATTTTCGCCTGGTGACGGGGATCGATTCATCGGCTGCACTGGCTCTCTACAAGTGCGAGCAGTCGGCTCGCGCAGAGGGAATAATCCTGATCCTAACCGGAGCCTCAGATGAGGATCTTAAGCGGCTTCATATCGGCGGGCTGGACATCAAGAGCCCGGCAATAAAGCTCTTGGATGATTTGGATCAAGGACTGGAATGGTGCGAAAACCAGATCGTGAAAAGCCAGGCCGCACCTGAGGGCAGTCTGGAAACCAACGCACAGGAATTGCTTGTCCGATCCGGGATGTCAAAAAAAGAAGCCAAGCGGCTAGCCAGCATCCTGGAGCCGATTCAAATAGGCGCCGGTGAGCCACTTATGCAGGAGGGGGACCCCGCTGAGGATATGTACTTTATCCTGAGCGGAAGAGTCTCTGTTTGGGCCGAGCTCCATGAGGGTCAAACCGCACGCCTGCGCACGCTAGGGCCAGGAACCACCGTAGGGGAAATTGGCCTTTATTTGCATTCGACCCGGAGTGCCAACGTCCTAGCTGAAGAGCCGACTGAGGCGCTCAAGCTTTCCGGCCCCGCACTAGAGGCTATGCAGGAGGGGAATCCCAAGCTGCTGGCCGCCTTCCACGAAATGATCGCGCGTCAGCTTTCGGAATGGGTCGTTCAGAGTGATCGAGGCATGCGAGCGCTGCGAGGGTAGCTGAGGCTCTCGATAGCAGGCACATGACTTAGGATCACCGATCCAGAGACCGAAGAGACGGTCAAGATCAGCATGGTCGAAGTCCGCGTACCCGGGAGGATCGATGATGCTGAAACCCAAGTCGGCGATGCCAGGAACGCCGTATGAATGAAATACCTGGTGCCCACCCGCGGCTTGCTGGGATTTCGCTACCACTTCACGACCGCAGCCAAGGATCCATCCGAGAGGTTTTCAACTGCCGGCAAATTCGCGAAGGCGCTGGAAGCCGCCATCGCCAAAGAGACCGTCGACGCTCTGGCCCAAGCCTGACAAGGTAGGTTGACTGCCTCCCCGCAAGATTTGGGAGACCGGCAAAAGGCATGGGCAGACATTCTCGCCTCTCCAGACGCCATTTCGTTCGCACAATCGGTCTGACCGCGGCAGCCGCAGCCAATCTTGCTGGGCGAATAAGTCCCTCAGATCTCCACTAACTCCACTTCGCTTCGTGAGTCAAGAAAGCACAACATTCCGAGCGGTGCTGCGCCGAGGATGTTAGCGGCAGAGCGAACGTAGCGTTCCACCTGCCCGCGGTGGCGCTTGACGGCGGCCTCCAGATCCTCATCGTCGCGCAGGGTGTCGGTTTTGAAATCCACTAGCTTCCATCCCTCCGGGCCACGCCAGAGTAGGTCTATCTGACCACTCTGAACCATGCCTTCGGGATCCGACGTCGTGAAAGGAATTTCGTGTGCAACCTCTTCGGCCGAGCCGATCTCGGCCCAGAGAGGGTGCATCGCCAGTCGCGCTAAAAGCTCTGTTGACTCATTGATCGCAGCCTGGCGCTGGCCGGAATCCACCAATCCCGCTCTGAAGCACTCGTTTTCCACAAAACGCTCGTACCCGGCGCTTCCAGGCATCGCATTGCGCTGGATCGCGGCGTGCACGATGCGGCCTACAGCAGTCGCCGGCGCTTTACGACCGCTGCCGGTCGCCCTCCAGGATCGCTCCGGCTCTTCATCCAGCTCTGGATCCGCGACTTCCCTTTGGGTTACGCTCGCTACACGGAACAACGGCAGCTCTGCTGAATCAGGCCAGGCGGTCGATGAGCTAATACCCTCCCATTTGAGCTTCTCCGTGCCGGCGGCAGCCCAAGCCCGCAATCGCCCACCGCTGGGAATGTCCAGTAGGAGTTCCGAGCCAGCGCTCTCAACCAGCAACTTCGGGTCGAGATCAAGTAATTCCAACGTCTTTTTCATCCAGCCGGCTGCCCTATAGGTCCCTGTGCTCTCACTCAAGTGGCCACTAACGATCAGCCGCTCGCGCGCGCGCGTCGCCGCGACATACAGCAGCCGATCCTCTTCGGCCTGAGACTGGTCGGCGTCCAATGCTTTTGCCAGCCGATAAGCCAACGGCTTCTCATCTACCTGGTCCATCGCCGCTGCCGCTCCAACCTCCTCCAGCAGGTAAACAGGTTCTGTGCGCCGCGGGTCCGTACGGGAAGCATCTGCGAGCACCACCAGATCGAACTCGAGACCTTTGGCCTTGTGAATCGTCATCAACTGCAGCGACCCTCCCTCGCCTGCCGGGGCCTCGCCTTCCCGCACGCCGACCTCACGCAGCACAGAAAGGTACTCCAGAAACGCGCTCACATTAGCCAGTTCGCTGACCAGCGCGTCGTCCACCAATTTGTCCAGGTTGCGCCACAGTCGGATGTGAGAGCTGGCCAGCACTCCCCGCCAATCCAATCGTCCGACGATCAGCGTGATCAATTCGGCCACCGGAAGTCGGTCTGCCAGTGGATGAAGCTCCTCCAACACCTCCCGTGCGCGGTTCGCCGATCGCAAATCATCTTCTTCCAGGTACTCGGAGGCCTCGGCCAGGGCAGCCCTCAGCGGGCGCCTGTTCAAATCCTCCACCCTCAGTCGGAATATACCTTCATCGCTCAGGCCAACGGCGGGTGAGCGGAGAAAGCCTGCCAGCGCCTGATCGTCGCTCGGGTCTGCGATCGCCCGAAGCGTATTGATCACGTCCCGGATCTCCGGACGTTCATAGAAGCCCCGCCCTGCGACCGTTACAAAAGGAATCCCAGCCGCTTCCAGCGCCGACTCATAAGCTTCGAAGCCGCCAGAAGCGCGGAACAACAGCGCTACTTCGCTCCACTCCTGGACCACGCCTACCGACCTCAGCTCAACCAATCGATTTGCGAGCGCCCGCGCTCCCGCCAGGCGAGCCAACTCGGCTCCCTCACCCGTGCCGAGCACGATTTCAAGATGCGGCCCCTCACGCGACGATCCGGGATCGACTCGGTTGGCGATGAGCGATGCGTACGGAACTCGGTGCAGCGCACGGTTGCCGTCCCCGCCCATCAACGGGCCCACGAAGTCATCGACAGATGCCAACAGCGGGGCATGCGCGCGGAAGCTGAGCTCGATATCAGGAACCAGGCCGCCGCTGCTTTCAACCTCCTGCCGCTTTTGGCGAAATACGCGCACGTCGGCTCCTCGGAAGCGATAAATGCTCTGGCGAGCGTCTCCCACCGCAAACAAGCCTCCCGGTCGATCACCTACAAGCGCATCGATAATGCGGCGCTGCCGATCATTGGTGTCTTGAAATTCATCGACCAGTACCGCTTGTACCCGCTCCCTCCATGTTGCTTGGATTTCTGGTCTCTCAAGCAGTTTCAAGGCGCCGGCCTCCAAATCATCAAAATCGAGCGCTCTGCGAGAATCCAGCGCCCGCCGGTAAGACGAGAGCGCCCGATCGAACAACGCTGTCAGCCGCGGAAGCTGTTCTGCCCATGCTTCATTAGTTTCCGCGGAGGGCGGCGTGTCTTTCGAATTGGCTCCGCCGATCCATAGGTTCAGATGCTCGTCATATCGATCTTGCAGTTCGTGAACCACCGCACGCGCACGACTCTTCTTGCTCCCGCCGACCTTCTGCAAGCTCTCGCGCCGGATCCTGAAAAGCAAAGCAGCGGCCACAAATAGGTCGTCCTTTGCGAGTGCATGGTCCAGCTCGGTCCAGAGCTCAAGCAGCAGCTCCACCCGCGGGCCGAGGGAAGGGCCCGCGTCATCGGCAAGTGCGTCGTTCTTTGCCAATTTCCTGAGCTCGTCGATTCCTTCAGCCACGGGCTCTAGCTGCAAGAATTCCTCGATCTCGGTGCGCATCACGGCCTGCAAATCCGTGCCGGATTCTGCGCGCAACAACGCTTCCGCCTCCAAACGTCGCGCCAAGAGCCTGCCGAGAACTGCGGACAGTCGATTGGTTGAAAAAGCCAGATAGAGCTGCGCGGCCTCCGAATCGCCGGCAGCCCACGCTAGGCCATCCGCCACCGCTCGAGCCTTGAAGGTCAAACCAAGCCCTTCATCAACCACTGCAAACCCGGGATCGAGCTTCGCTTCCGCAGGATGCGCACGCAGAATCTCTGCAGCAAGGCTGTGGATGGTGCCGCAGCGTGCAGCATCCATTCGTGACTCGATCTCAAGCCATCGCGACCGCTCTTCGCCCTTCGATACCACGGCGAGCTCGTTCACAGCCTCTCGAATACGATTGCGCATTTCGCGGGCAGCCTTTTCGGTAAAGGTAATAGCCGCGATTTGACGCTCGCTTACTCCCGTGGAAAGCAGGTGGACGTAGCGCGCGACCAGCGTACGGGTCTTGCCAGTGCCGGCTCCAGCAGTCATCAGCACGTCACGCTCGACCTCGGTTGCTGCCTCATATTGGTCGTCCGTGAGCTCAAAAAGTGCCAGAGGATCGTTCATGTTCATCTACCCACGGCCTGCGGTTGATATCGCCAGCAGTAGGCAGCCGCGGGACAGTAGCTCGGGCAACCTCCTGGTGGAGGAATGGGTTCGTACCGCCCGGAGCTCACTCCTTCGACGATGTTGCCGACGTGACTACGAGCCGTGGCATAGGCCACCTCTGGGCCCACCGCACCACCCTCATCCAGGGCTCGATAGTTGCTCAGGCGAAGGGAACCGCGCTTCGCGGCAAGGATGGCCCAGTAGAAACCCTCGACGACCTCCCCCATACCGAGTGCTTCCTGCGCTGCCAGCGCATACAGCGGAAGCTGAATGCGCCGGCCCTCATCGAGTTCCCGCGCATTGAGCCTTCCAGCTCCCGTCTTGTAATCGATAACCCGCAGCCCACCGTCTTCGCGCCTGTCCAGCCGGTCGATGATGCCACGTACTTTCAACGTACTCCCGCCTGCTTCCATCTCCAAGGGGGCGTTCTGATCGATGCCAAATGTCATCTCAAACTCTACCGGCGTCCATCCGCTGCCCTCTTCGGCAAGTGCACGAACCGTTTCGCGCAATGCTTCAGCGTATTGTTCGCGCTCGATCTCCCATAAGGGCGTCGGTCGAAAGCCTCGCTTCTCAGGTGCGTGGTCCATGATCGGACCGGCAACACGCTCCAGTTCCTCGAGAACCGACTCGACGTCGGCTGGATCGCTAGCCGCGGGATACACCTCTTCCAGAATCTCATGCAGCAGAAGGCCGAGCTGCGCAGGATCCAAGCCGGCCGTCGGCGGTTCGCGAACCTCCAAACCGAGCAAGTAGGCGGAATAGAACATGTGAGGGCAAGTGCCATAAGTCTCCAGGCGGCTTGGACTCCACATGTGACCCGGACCAAAACGGCGCTCAAGCAGGGCTTTTTGTTTACTCAAATCTCCCTCATAGGGTCCGGCCGCCTGAGGTTCGCCGCGCGCCAGCAACATCCGCTGGGCGTGCTGCAGCTGTGCCCAGCGCTCCGCGTGCGGTTCGAGCAGTGAAGCCGGCATCCCTCCCCGGCGCACTCCCCAAAAGATCAGCTCCTCTGGAGACCCCGCCTCTTGCAATGGGCGAGGAGCCTCAGGCCGAATTCGCCTCGGCAGATCGGCAAGCATCCGTTCGACGCTCCGCCAAAAAGGGGAGGCCTCCCAGGTCTCACCGTCGTCGGCCAGATAAGGACGGGTCAATAGCAGATGTGCATCGGCGCGGGTCACCGCCTGATAGAAGAGACCACCCTGCTCCAGCCCGAGGCGCGACTCGAGTCCAAGAGCCTGGCGCGTCTCCTCGTCCAAGAAGGGATCCTCACGCTCGACCTTCGGCATCAGCCCCTCTGACAAACCCATCACGACCACTGCCTGGTAGCGCCCACCGCGTGCCTCAAGCGACCGCAATACTCTCACGGCCGGTTCGTAAAGGGGTCGCCCCTCCCTGTAGGTGGCCGCTTCAACGGCTGTGCCTAATTCGTCAAGGAATTCGCCGTAGCTCAGGTCCATCCCGTCTGCGACCATCTCGCCAAGCACCAGCGCGCGCAGGGTCTCGCGCAGCCGCAGAAAGGCGGGACGATCACGCTCATCGTTGGTGCGCTCGGCGAATTCCAGTTCATCGAGAAGGTTCTCCAGCCACTCCACCCAGCTGGAAGTCGAGCGGTTAGCAGTGGGGGTCAGTCGACCCGCGAGCTCTTGCATCGCATTCAGCAATCGTAAGGCCGACTCTCCCTTCGGAGCAGAAAAACTGGGGAGGTCTTTCTCCGTTACCTCAACAGCTTCAGCCTGGCTCAATTGAGTGAGCGCTTGCTCCCACTGGTCGAAGCCTTCGATCACCTGACCTGCGTGACTGGCCGCGTCCAGCGCTAGCGCGTCACCCGCGTCCAAACCCCAAGTCGTCAAGTTCAGATACGGCGAACGTACGGCTTGTAGCGTCAGACGACGCGGCCAGTTGGAACGGCTCAATTCCAGAAGCTCCATCAGGGACGAGATGGATGGGGCCTGGCTCAGCGGTCTGCCGTGGGTGAAGCGCAGCTGAACGCCAAACTCGGCGGCAGCACGGCGAAGCAGGGATCCGTAGAACTCTGGATCAGGCGCGACCACCGCACAATCCTCCAGCGCAATCCGGTTTCGTATCATGTGGGCCTTGATCCAGCGCAACGCCTCACGCGATTCGTCGGCTGGGCTGCGGGACTCGATCAACTCGATCGACCCACCTGATTCAAACTTGGCAGCCTCCTGCTCGAATAGTCCTGACTCCAGACGCTGCAACGGCGTTGCCGCATCCACCGTGCGCTCCAACTCCTCGACCACAGCCTTCGGCAATGCCGCCTGCAGCCGGACCAGAGGGCGCCTAAAGCGCCGGTACGCAGTCCGGTCGGACCTATCAGATCCGGGCAGCGACACGATCAGCCGCCCGACTTGCCGAGCCAGAGCTGCCAGGGCTTCAAGTTGAGCGGAATCAAAACTATCGAACCCGTCGACTGCGATGAGGGGCATTTCGGCCAAAAGGCTGGCGTTCTCGTTGAGAGCCTCGATCGCCAGGTCGTTGAGGCCACCTCGATCGGTCCAGGGGATAGCCCGTAGCTGGCCCTCGTATTCGCTGAAAATAAGCGCGATCTCGCGCACGCCTGCACGGTCGAGCTCACCAACCGACTCCGGGGAGACTCGTGCACGTTTCAACTCGCCGATCGCCTCCCCAACGGCAGTAAGGAAGCCGGGCGTCTTCGCAATTGGCTGGTAGTAAGGAATTCTCTCGTGCGCTTCGAGGTGCCTAAGTGCTGACCGAAGGATGCGCTGGCGAGCGGGTTCGGGGGTAATCGCAATGGGCCTCCCGGCGCGGGCCAGAATTTCCTGGAATAGATCCCCGAAAGTCCCTACGCTAACGCCCAACGCACCTCCCGCCTGAGCGATGCGGCGGCGGAAAGACGAGACCTGCACATGGTCCGGCAACACCGCCCAGCGTGGTCGGATAGACTGAGCGTCGCTGACCAACAGCTCAACCAGCCGCTCGGTCTTGCCGCCAGCGGCCGGCGAGAGCAGGATAGTCGTGGTCGGGGTTTGATCAGGCACGCGGTAGGTGTTGGCGCATAGGTATCAGGGGTGACAATCGATCAAATCGATCTCGCTAAATCCAGAGCTCTGCGTGCCGATACTTCCTCAGCTAGGTAATCGGGTACTCATCTGGAAAGCACAAGCCGCGGAACTCGCAAATGGAGCAGATGCGAGGATCATCGATCCGCGTGAATTCTGATTTGCCGATCGGAATATTCTGTTCCAAGTCGCGGCAGTATTCGTACATCTCCTCGGTCTCCGCGCGAACCTGGATTGCGAAATGTTCCAGATCAAATTCGTTGAAAACTTCCTCGACTTCCTCATACTGAGGTCGGAGATACGCAATCGTGGGTACCACCTTGTCTGCCTCGACCTCAAAATGGTAGGAAGCCCAAGCTGCATATCCGACGAGCTGCTTGCGGTGCCTTTCCGGGTCTTGCTTCCCAGTCTTCCAGTCGAGGATATACAACAAGTCCCCAACTGGAAAAAGAAAATCGACCTTGAAGTAGACCTTTAGTCCGTCCATTCGCGTTTCGCCATAGCCAGGAGGCTCGATCATCCAGTTGTCGCTGGTCTGGATAGCCTCCTCGACAAGCCAGCGATAGCGATCGCTGTCCAACAGGTTCTCAAGCGACAGCTCTACCTTCGGATAGATATCCTCGATGAACACCTCTTTGATCTCCTGATAATAGACCTCGTGGAATTGAGAGGAGCGGGTGAGGTGTTCGCTGGTCCGGAGCGCATAATCCATGAACTTTGCTCGATCAACATCCTGGCTTGTCTTTCGCAGACGATTGAGTAAAGCCTCGATGACCTCGTGGGCAGCGATTCCAGCAACGAGTGGAAGAGAGCTGAGGTTCTTCAGTTCCTGGATCAAGCGCACAGGGATTTCAGGATCGTACTTGTTATAGTAGTGGTAGAAGTACTTCCGCTTGCAGATCGAGAACATGCTGTAGCGAGACATGGACCAACCGAGGATGGGGGTGAAGGGGAAGCTCTTAATCTGTTTCATCGGTTTGGGTGCGTCCTCAAGTGATGCCAAGTAGAGTGAGTCTAACCCGTGCAGGATTGCGAGCGCGTTCTCAGATCTCGTAATACTGGAACTCGTCATCAAACGCCGTCTCTCCGGCGTTCTTTATTAAATCTCGCAGGTGATCGTCCATAGTCAGGTAAGTGACCTGCCAGTCCTTGTGGACGAAATCGACCACTCGAGCGACCAGGCGTTCCCGACGCTCCCAATCGGAATGTTGGAAAGCATCGTCTAGCAACAGGAATAGCGGTTGACCGCCGGCCAAGCGGCTGGCGAAACCCATTCGGAGCGCTAGCAGCACCTGCTCGCGAGCACCGGTGCTGAGTGTGGCAAAATCGTAGTCTTTAGCGTCGCTGAGAATGACCAGCTGGCCATCTTCGAAGTCCAGAGAGCGGCTCTGTCCGGTTACGTCCGATAGCAATTCCGCGATTTCGGGTGCTTTCAACCCCTCGCGAATTTTCTCGTCTTCTTCGGTCCGCAGCTGCTCCAGCACTTGGAAGACCCCGATTTGACCGAGGATGCGGGCGGTAGTCGTTCGATATTCGTTATCTGCTTCGCGGCGCCGTTGACCAAGGCTATCAAGCAGGTCGGTCCAAGGAGCAGTAATGTCATCTCCTGTCTCGCGAGTAATCTCCTGTTTCAGGTTTTCAAGATCCTCTTGCGCGGACCGGATTTCCTGATTCAGCCGGTCTATTTCAAACTCTAGCTGTGCAATTCGCTCAGCGCTAAACGCGATCTCCGCTGGTTCGGATCGGTAATCCGATTCGTCGACGCCAAGTTCGCTCAGGCGAAGCTCCATCTGGTGGATGCTAGTAGCTTGGCCTTCCGCCCAATCGCGCATCTGTCGGACGGTCTTCGGCCACGCGCCAGCTGCCACGTTCTCCGCACCCAGGCTGCGGAACTGGTTACGAATACTGGAGGCCAGCGTTTCGACCTCGGTCTCTGTCTCCTCAACCGAGCCCGACAGGTGCCTGAATTCTGCCTCCGAAGCTCTCAGGGATTCTTCCTGTGCGTTGAGGCCCGCCAAGCCACCGGCAGCATGGCCGAAACGCTTCTTGAACTCCGCCTGAATCTGATTGCGCTCTACGGCGTTGACCGCGGCACCAGTCTGCTTACGGATTCGGGCAACATATGCGATCCCCAGGCTCAGGCCAACCAGGAATACTCCGATCGATGAAACGGTGAGGATCAGTTCGCCAAGTGGAAGCAGATTCACTAGTAGACCCGCGAGAGCCAATCCCAGGCCGATGACCAGGAGCGCCCCCGCTGCAATGCCTAGCAAATTTATTCCGCTACCTGTCGAATCTAGTGAGCGGCGCTCCCAAAGCTCTATGGCTTGTTGCAACCAGGGGTAGTGCTCCACGGCGACCTTGGCTGTCGTCCACTTATCGCTGAGGCGATCGAGCTCGGCCTGCTTGTCAAGATGTCGTCCTATGTCGCGCTCCAGAGCCTCGATCTGATCTTGAGGAAGCTGGTTACGCTTCGCTTCTACAGCCGCGCGTTGCTGATGCAGCTGGAAGGCCGCATAGTGCCGGGCCTGCTGTTGCTGAGCATATTCGGACTGAAACTCAGCCTGCGACAGCTCAAGGGCTTGCAAACGGCCTTGTGCGTATCGGTTCTCGACCTCAAGTGACAGATCTCTCAACCGTTGGCGGTCGTCTAGCAACTTGATACGGGTATTGATATCCCCACGCTTGTGGGCTTCGATGCGGCCGTCGACGACTTTCGCCTCACGAAGGGTGGGCGGGATGCGGTCGAGAATCCGGTCAATCAGGACCTCGGAAGACAGCGCCTCTATCAGCACAGCTCGATCGATACCCATCGCAGTGGATTGGGACAGCTCGAGCTCAGCGCCCTTGACGACCATCAGCCGCGCCATGTTAGTCGGCAATCCGGCGCTGCTCTCGTCCCAGTGGTCCTCCAGCTTATCTTTACTGTCTGGCGAGAAGGTCGTTGGTCCACCTTCAAGACCCTGGACGATAACCTTGCCCTGCCCCAGCTCGACTCGCATCGGCCAGGAGGAGGCGTGGCGAAATAATGACCGCAGGATGAATTCAACAAGAAAGGTCTTTCCGGTTTCGTTTCTGCCGTAAATGAGGTTGAAACTGCCGAGCTGTAGGGAGCAGTCGCCCAGCGGCCCGAGCTTTTCAACGACGATCTGCTTGATAGAAATCATCCGCTGCCCCAGATCACGCGAAGCGCTTCCAGCGCGATGTCTTCTTTGGTCGGTTCGGCATCACCCTCCGGCCAGACCAGCTCCCCAATCCACTGGCGCACCTGTCGCGCGATATGGATTTGGTCTGCGTCCACCGCGTGATTGAGGTCGGATAGATCCGGTCCGTCATCGTAGAAGGCATAATCGGCAAGTACCTCCCGAGCTACGGCCTCAGCTGCCGGGCGGTCCGCTGCGTAACCGACAATACGCAAGCGCTGCCGAACGCGGTCTTCCCACCCATCGGGCAGACTCCAAGCCTGGATCCGCTGCTCCAACTCTTTCCGCAGATAGGCTTGTTCATCCTCGACGGGAAGCATCACAACCGTTTCGTTGAAGAAAAGCTGGGGACTGTCGACGCGCTCAGATGTAACCGTGAGGTTGTCGCTATCGAAGATGAGAAACCGGCGCAGGCCGATTTCGTTGATATCCAAGGGGCATGGTGAGCCGGCGTATTGGACGAGGGGGCCGTCATGGGGCACATGGATGTGGCCCAGGAGCACAAGCGCCGGGTTGTGCTGTTCTATATCGGTTCGGGTGAGCGGCATGTAGACTCCGGGTTCATGCGGGTTAGGCGATCGCAGACCGCTCTCCCAATCACCGTGGCTGATCAACGCCCAGCGACCAGATGTCAATTGATCCTGAAACGGTGGTAGGTGCTCTCCCATTGATGTCCCTGATCTGTACGGCACCAACAGCAATTCGAACTGGTCTCCCGCCTGCGACAGCGTCGGTTCGGATATCACATCCAAGCCGTCAACAGCCAATGCCCCGGCCTTGAGATCGGGATCGTGATTGCCGGGGATCACCGTCACGGGTAAGCCTTCGGGGCGAGCTTCAATGTAGGCTTGCTCAAATTCAGCGAAATTCTGCTGGGATTGGTCGAAGAGATCACCAGCGATAACAAGCCGGTCGACCTTTAGCTGACCGCACCGGCGTAAAATATCCTGGAGCACGGCGAATCGCTCAGGATGATCCTGCTGCGACGTCAGGTGCAGATCGGCGGTGATGGCTATGCGCAAGGCGTTCCCTGGCTCATCTATCGGGGTTCATGAAGCTTCCGGAAACCAGAAGGTGGAAATTGTACGGCTGGTGATCGTGATCTGAGCACGAATACGTATCCACGGTCGAATGATACACAATTTCCTGTTCACCAGCGCGAGCTGGAAAATTCCGCCCTACCGCTCCTGAGCGTACTACCTGACAATCTGGATCGGTATCTTGATACTGAACCGGGTCCGCTTCCGTCTGTTGTCGATCTGAGCTCAAGTTTCAGGATATCTTTAGGTGTCTTTGGAGCGGAGAGGCTGCCATGGCAAATCCACATGTATACGTTACGCGGTTCATCCCAGAGGCTGGGCTGGATAGGATTCGCGCAATTGCCGAGACAGAAGTCTGGGAGGGAGAAGAGCCGCCCCCATACAAGATCCTTCTGGAGAAGATCGATGGTCTCGATGGCCTGGTATGCCTGCTGACTGATCGGATCGATGCCGAGCTAATGGATGCGGCTGGCGGGGCGCTGAAAGTGATCAGCCAGATGGCGGTGGGGTTCGACAACATCGATGTCGCAGCCGCCACGGAACGCGGCATCCCGATCGGCAACACCCCCGGCGTTCTTACCGACACCACGGCCGACTTCGCCTTCGCTTTACTGATGGCAGCCGCGCGGCGGATCGTCGAGGGCGAACACTACGTCAAAGCTGGGAAGTGGTTGACCTGGGGACCCACGCTGCTCATGGGCAGTGACATCCACGACGCTACTCTCGGTCTCATCGGCTTCGGCCGCATCGGGCGCGGAATGGCGAAACGCGCACGCGGTTTTAGCATGCGGGTCCTGTATTTCGATCCTCTTGTCGAAGGAGCTGCAGCCAGCGAGCTCGGCGCTCAGCCAAGCGTACTGGACAATTTGCTCACCGAGTCCGACTTCGTCAGCATGCATGTGCCGCTCACGGAGCAGACTACACACATGATTAGCGATCGAGAGTTCGGGCTAATGAAGTCTTCGACAATCTTGATCAATACGGCTCGGGGGCCCGTCGTGGATCCGAAGGCACTTTATCGAGCGCTGATAGACGGCGAGATAGCCTACGCGGCCTTGGATGTGACCGATCCGGAACCTATTTCGACAGACGATCCACTTCTCAAGCTGGACAATTGCCTGATCGTTCCCCACATCGCCAGCTCAAGCTTTGCCACCCGCAGTCGAATGGCCATCATGGCGGCGGAGAACCTGGAGGCAGGGTTGAGGGGCGAGCGTTTGCCTAATTGCGTGAATCCGGAGCTTTACAAATAAGAGCAGGGAGCTTCCGTGCGATCGTTCGGCAACTCCCCATTGGACCATCCGATCAGACGCGGAATTCGCGAGGCTAGGCGTTCCCTCCCGACTCCACGCCTTCCACGGGCAGCCAGATCAGAATAGTGTGAAAAACGAAGGATGAATCGCCCGTGAACTCCAGACCCGGAAAATCCCCATAGTAGCAATAGTCATATTGCGCTGGACAAGTGGATTGCCACCACCATAGGGAAAACCTCACGCCGTATCCCCCGATGTCGATCTCTGAGGCATTGTATTCACCCCAGACAGTCTGCCATTCATCGCCATATGCAAAGATCTCATCCGGCTCGCCCGTCACGGATGACGAAACGGAGCGGTTGTATGCGGCGTGTTGCTCGCGCAGTTTCGCCATGAACCCATGGGGAAGCACGGTGTCCATCACTGCTAAATGACCCTCTAGTCGATCCGCCCTTGCAGAGGCGGAACTACCATGGAGCACTGAAAGCTCAACAGTCCCGTCCTCCCACGTCGTCACCTGCTCGTACGAATTATCATTGATCCAATCGAAACCGCTGGTCCCATCCTCGGTTGTGAAGGGAAACCTGCGGTAGCCGGCTTTTCCCAAGGCCGCTTCGATGTCACCTATAGAGGCCGGCTCCCAGGTCGGTTCGGGTGTGAGTGTCGGCTCGGGCGTGTTTTTTGGTAGCGCTGTGGGCGCTTCGGTAGGCGCAGCTGTGGGTGGAGGGACTGCAGTCGCTGGCGGCGGCGTGGCGGTGACAACAACCTCCCGTTCAAAAAGCCCACATGCGATTGGCAGGAGGGCCAAACCTACGAACAGATACTTTCTCACGGCTTCACTTCCCCTGACCGGTCTGACTTATGTCGAGCAATCGTTACCTCCTATTTTATCCGTGAGTGCAGATTTCGATGAGGATTAGGATGAACAAAGACGCCGAACGTGTTGCCGCGCCTTCAGTCTACCTCGGACCGGCCGTTCCGCAATTCGCGATCAAGCCAAAGACCGGATCATTAGTCCAGCCGCCGTAATTCTCGGCGCTGTGGAGATCAGCTAAGGTTCCCGGAATGCATTCAAGCGCCCAGCTGGGCTGTGGGCCCCTTCAATCTTAGGAAAACGGTGAGGCTGGGGGAGCCTGACCTCCCTTGGAAGGCTGGTGAGTGGGATCGTTCTTGCTCGGCTGGAAGTATGGGTTCATGCCACTGGCGTGATCGGTCCTATCGACCACCGACGCGATCTCGGGGACGGAGGCTTTGATCGCTATCTCTACACCCTGCTTTAAGGTGACGTCAACCAAACCACAACCCACGCAGCCGCCTCCCAGCTCAATGTAAGCCACATCGTCTTTGACCTCTAGGAGCGATACCCAACCGCCGTGCTGCGCCACGCCGGGATTGATCTGCTGGGTGAGCACCTCCTGCACTCGCTGCGACAACGGGTCATCCCAGACGAAGGGCGGATTGGGATTGTCGATATCGAAGTTGCCGGTCGCAGGAATAAAATTGATCTTTGAGCCCTGGAGACTGTCGGCTTGATCCTGATCAACAAAGACTCGTAGATCGCCGTCCTCGGTAATGACGGCATCTTCAGGCTCTTCGCCCGCCAGAACGAACTGCATCGAATGGTCGAATCCAGCCGGGCCGCGGCCCCTGATGGCGACCCGCAGACCAACGATCTCTTCTTCCCTACTGTTCACGATCTCAAGCAGCTTTTCCTGCGCGGCGCTAGTAATTTCGATCAATCTTTACTCCCAAAGGGTTCTATGAGCCCTCGCTAGCGACAAACCCAATATTGGACATGATCCTATCTTAATTGGGCCTATTTTGCGCCCTAGATTCGAAGGCGTCAACCGCCATTTCGCCCGCCTCGAAGGACAGGATCACGAGCTTTAGCCATTCGGGGCGCCGGTTCAATGGAGCTCCGCTTCATCAGGAGGCAGAATCAAGAAGTTCAGCCGCGCATGCGCATCACGCAATGCGGCTTCGGCACTCTCTGGATCTTGCGCACGGGAGAAGATAAACCCCAAATACTGTGACCCTTCTGGCAAGGGCACTACCACCTGCCCTACAGGAATGGTTAGCCGGATCGCGTCGATATCGGGTACCTGTTGAGCTAACTCCACACCCCTCACCTCACATAGAATACCGCCCTTTGGGATGGGGATCATCATCACGCCTGAGGCTGGTGTCGCAGGCTCGGTGGAAGAGATCTCACTACCGAGTGCTTGCTGAAGAATAAGTTCTTCTAACGACTTGTCAGATCCGAAGCGCAGCGCGCGTGAACAGTATCCGCCGATCGATCGAGGGGCCACCTCAAGTATCCAGGCACCTTGTTCATTCACCCGCACTTCCGCGTGGATGGGTCCTTCGGTCAGACCCAAAGCCGCGACAGCCTGTTTGGCTGCATCGACGATCTCAGCCTGCACTTCCATCGAATGTCGTGAGGGAGTCACATAGATGGTCTCTTCGAAGTATGGACCGTCCAGCGGATCCGGCTTGTCAAAGATTGCCAGCACGAGCAGCTCGCCACCGACGAGAATTCCTTCAACCGCGACCTCCATACCGGGGATAAAGCCCTCAACCAGGATCTGATCTCCAGCTGGGGTTTCATCCCCATGTACGGTTTCCTGCAAAATGTCAACCAGGCGTCTAAATCCGGCCACGAATTGTTCTGGATCATCCGCTCGCATCACACCCCTGCTAGCTGCGAGCGCTAGCGGTTTGACCACACACGGGTAGCTGAGCTTCTCTGCGACCGCTCCTGGTTCGTCCTCGACCGTAAAGCGTTGGTATTCCGGCGTACGCATGCCGGCAGCAGATAGCGCCTGGCGGGTCTGGTATTTGTCTCGGGCGGCGCGCACAGCCACCAGAGAGCTGTGTGACAGACCTAGTGCGTCCGACGCCATCGCGGCCAAGACTACGCCATCGTCGTCAGTTGAGATGATCGCCTTCAATGGATACTCGGCCGCAAATTCAACGATCCTATCTGTTGAACCCTCAAGATCGTGAAAGTCCACTTTAAGGTTGCCGCTTGGATTGAGGTGAGCCAGTAGATGGGCCTCCTCCGTACCAACACTCACAGGGATCTCGAGTTGGGTAGCGGCTTCGAGGAAAGCGCCAGCTCGATAGGTTTTCGTGGCCATGAGTAGGAGCACGCGATCTGATGAATTGCTCATTGGCAAGTCACTCATTGGGCGCGATTCTAATTGGGGGATCTTCAATTAGGGGCGATAGCACGGGCTTTCGTGCTCGGATTCGGCAGTGAGGGAAGCTATTAGACCTGTGAATCAGATTCCTCCGACAGCCAATCAAGATACTGCTTGCGGTCGCGGTCCAGAATCGCTTCATAATCTTCAGAAACAGTGTCGTATGCTGTAGCACCGCTATCCAGCTGCTCAGGATACTCGGCCCAGGCCAAGACATCCCGATAGTCCATCTTAGCAGCCTCAACATTGTGCCTGAGTTTCTCCGGGTCTCCATCGCTCAGTTTTAGGATCGCCAGCTGGACTCTCTCGATCTAATTTCCCTCGTAGCTCATCAGCAAATCGAAGAGTTCTTTTGATTCCGGATCCGTAGAGAAGTGTTTCTCGAAGATGCTTCTCACAAATTCTTCAGGGCTATCCATTTGCGTCCTGCGCTTTGTCGGCACCGTCTCGGAGAGTTCTATTATAAGGAAGGCTCCATGGGAATCGACTCGTCCACGACAGTTCCACTAACCCTCCACAATTGCTCCACAATTACCCGGCACAATTTCAAACATCTAAGCAAGTAGGAGGTCATGATGTATGGAAGTGGTCGAGTTATTGGTGGGATCGTTTTGTTGGTTGGTTTGGTGCTCGGCGCGCTAGCGCTCGGGGCAGTGGCCTACAACGCCGGAGTTGCGCAGGGAGTCGCAGGCGAAGCCCTGCCAGCCGGAGAGGCAGGGGAGATTTCTCCCTACTTCTACGGTATACGCGGCTTCGGACTCCACGGACCGGGTTCATTCATGTTGTTCTGCCTAGTCATACCGTTCCTGTTCTTCTTGTTCTTCGGGGTGATGAAGCTGATCTTCGCTCCCTGGGGAATGGGGATGCGCCATCGGCGCCACGGTTGGGGCTGGAAAGGCAACGATGAATGGCGGCGCCGTTTCGAGGAAGAAGCCGCGGAATGGCATCGCAAAGCCCACGAGGCGGATGAGGAAAAGGCCGAGGGAGGCAAAGCCTGAATTCGCACGTGCGATCCTCTCCGAGAAATGCTTACATAAGGATGCTCGCCTAGTGGTGCTAGCTGCGCGATGCACGCTGAGCGAGCATCGCGCAGCTAGCACCACACATGCCGTCCGGCTCCCACCCTCTTACGCTCGAAACGAGGGTGGGAGTTTCGAGCCCTTCTACGAGGCCGAGGCTTGCGAAATCGTTGCGTTTGGCAATCGTTCGCGGTTGAATTGAGCTGGCTATGAGAACTGTTCTACTCATCGAAGACGAAGCTAAGATCGTTCAGCTTGCTCGAGATTATCTCGAGAGCGGTGGATTCGCGGTGCTTGCTGCCTCCGATGGGGAAAAGGCGCTGGCTACCTTTCGCGCCGACCGACCTGACTTGGCGGTGCTTGATCTGGGCTTGCCAGGGATGGACGGCCTGGATGTGCTGCGCTCGTTGAGGCGGGAGTCTAACGCACCGATCATTATCCTCACCGCCCGCGGTGAGGAGAGCGATCGGCTGGTAGGGCTTGAGCTGGGCGCGGATGACTACATGGTCAAGCCTTTCAGCCCCAAGGAATTGGTCGCTCGCGTGCGTGCGGTGCTCCGACGTACCGAAGGGGCTCCAGCGTCCGGCGCCGGGCTCATACGCGCCGGCGATCTGACATTGGATGTACCCCGCATGCGCCTCACAGTCAAAGACATACCGATCGAGGTGACGCCCACCGAGTTCCAGCTCCTGAGCGCACTGGCGCGCCAACCGGGACGTATCTTCACACGCGCCCAACTGCTCGAATCGGTGCATGGAGTGGCCTTCGAATCGTACGAGCGGGCAATCGACACACACATCAAGAACCTGCGGCGCAAGATCGAACCCGACGCGCGCCAGCCGCGCTACATTCTGACGGTGTATGGCGTAGGTTATCGTCTGTCAGACACATGAAGCAACACTGGAAACGAGGCTTCTACTCAACGCCACGCCGACGCCCACCCTGGTGGCCGGCGAATGAGAGCTGGCCTCCCATACGTCGCCGGCGACACGGTGGAGGTGCATTCTTCTGGCGCGCGGCTGGTTTTTTCCTGTTCGTATTCTTCGTGCCTGCCGCGGCCTGCATAGGACTGCTTTGGATGCTCGGTTTGCTAGGCGACCCCAGCAGGTCAGTGAACGCAGCGGCCTTTGCTGTATTGCTTCTGTTTGGTGTAAGTCTGGTCTTTGCCATATTCGCCGGTTTGCGACGAATGGCCATGCCGCTCGGCGATATCATCGATGCGGCCGGTCAGGTAGAGTCGGGTGATTTTTCAGCCCGCGTTCAACCCCGCGGACCCCGCGAACTGCGCCAGCTCGGCCGCGCCTTCAACGACATGGCGGCACGCTTGGAGCTTACTGAGGAACAGCGTCGTAACCTGGTGGCGGATCTCTCGCACGAGCTTCGGACTCCGGTTTCTGTTATTCAAGGCAATCTGGAAGGGATGCTCGATGGCGTTTATGCCGCCGACGAGAAGCATTTAGCTCCGGTACTTGAAGAGGTCCGTATGCTTTCACGGCTCATCGACGATCTGCGAACGCTGTCTGAAGCAGAGACCGGAATGCTCGACCTGCGCCGGGAGCCGACCGATTTTGGCATTCTGGCCAACGAGGTCGCGGCTTCTTTCCGCCCCCAGGCTGAGGCGCAGGAAATTGAGCTGACAGTGAATGTGCCTGAGGACATGCCGCTGATGGAAGTGGATCCTGCGCGGATCCGAGAGGTGCTGGTGAACTTGACGACCAATGCAATGCGACACACTCCTGGCGGCGGAAAAGTGACGATTCATGGCGTAGAAAGCGATGGCTATGCGCAAGTTGCGGTGGAGGACACGGGCTCAGGAATCTCCGCTGAGGATCTGGGCCACATCTTCGATCGCTTCTATAAAGGGGCCTCCGATACCGGAGCAAGCCCCGACCGCTTCTCTCCCGGGGCAAGCGGGAGTGGACTCGGTCTGACGATTGCTAAGAATTTGGTCGCTGCGCACGGCGGATCCATTTCCGCCGAGAGCTCCTCTGGTGAGGGAACTGTCGTGCGGTTTACGCTTCCGGTCGAATCCATTTCTCAGTAAAGATAAACCCGAGAAGAGCTCATTTTCATTCCCGATATCTATTCACTTGTCCAATGGTTAACTTGTACGACCGTCCGTGGAACCCCTACTCCACACTTAGAAGTATCGCTGTATGGCCGTTCGAAGTAATAGCTCTCGATACGGTTCGAAGTTGCTTCGCTAGCCCTGGGGTATGTTCTCTGCGACGATCTCCTGCACCTCTCTGACCTCATCCACAGTCAGTGGACCATGCTCCATCGCCCCCGCATTCTGCTGGACCTGCTCCACAGATCGAAATCCAGGAATGGGGATCATGCGCTCATCCAGCGCCCAGATGTAAGCCAGCGCACCCTGCGCCATCGTTCGGCCTCTGGAGGTCAGCGGCTCAAGCTGTCCTCGACATCTCCACGAACCTTCTTCAAGATTTGATCATCGTCCCGGTAGACGACTTTAGCGTGCTCGTCCACCATGTGCCCAAATTTGGTGAGGACGACAGCCTGATCCCGGCGACCCTTGAGTGCCTCACCCAACACGCGCTCGCTGTGCCCGGCACCATAGTTAGCGGCGGTATCAAAGAGGTTGACACCTATGTCCAGCGCGGCATGGATTGCACGTGTGGTTTCTTGATCATCGACCATGCCCCAGCCTGCCGGCCAAGGATCGTCTCCAGGGTTGTGCCAGGTCCAGGGTCCGCCGATCGCCCAACAGCCCATGCCGAGCGCACTGACTTCGATGCCGGATTTGCCTAGGTTTCTTGAGAGCATACACACCTCGCTACCTGATGATGACTCGTAGGTGACCGACCATATATGCACCGAGCCATGTAGGATCAGGAAAACCCCAATGTGATGTGAAGCATCGAGAGCTCCCTTCAGAATGGAGAATCATCGTGCGAGAAGTGAGTGCTCCTGGGTTGATGGCAAATCGTAGGAATGCAGATTCAAGGGCAGAAGATCATTGGCCCGCCGTGATGCTGCTCCCTGCCGTGCTCCCATCTGGCTCTCCCCTCCCCACTCCCACTTTCAGACCATAGCAGCACGATCGGTATCTCAGTTATTGTCCTCAGGTATCTGTCACCGTGACTTAGAGGATGGAGGGGCGACTGAATCTTGCGCGACTTTGCACTCCATTGCCTGTATACCTAGTGGGACCTGAGTTCTCTCTTTCATTTGATCTAGCGCGTTATATCATCGGACTCAGGTCCCGGATACGGTGCATGAACGATTGCATAGTGGGTCTGAAACTACATTTCCTACTTCCCACAACCACGCTCCTGCTCTTTGGGCTCGCCTGCGGCCGGACAGCTGTGCCAACTGCGTCTCCAACGGAAGTGCCCACGGCGGCTCCCACTCCCTCTCCATATCCCACCCCCATCCCGCCTGACGCTACTCCAGAGGCGCTGCCTGGAGACAGCGATCTACGCGATCTCATCAACTACGCCAACGCGATGCAGCCGATCATTGCGGACGCAGGTACGATCCTGCAAAGCGACGGCGAGATTCTGAAAGAAGCCGAAGGCGGCAACGATACCGTGCTTTGCGATGGGCGCCTAGAGTCGGACAACATTACGATGAAAGGCATCATCGCTCAAGCACGGATCATCTCCCCTCCCTCCGATGCACAGAAGATCCACGATTTGGTCCTGCAGAGTGGAGACGCATGGACCGTTGCCCTCGATAACGTCGAACTATTCTGCGAGACGGGAAATGCATTCTACAAAGTCCCTGCCGCGCTCAAGTTCTGGGAGGCTGCACTAACCCTTCAAGATGCCGGCAACCGCATCTGGGCGCTTGTTATTTCAGAAGGCGTGCAGGATTGGGTTCGGCGCTAGCAACCGCTCGATTCTTTCGTGAAAATGATCCATCCCTCGTGAATCCCCTGTCCTAGATTCCAGAGAGTCTTCGATTAGTCCACTGAATTTAGCCCCCAAATCAAGGTTTCTTGTAGCCAGGTTTCTGAGGGAAGCCCTCAGTCCATTTCTAAAGATTCCATAATTCGAACCAACGCCTGC
Source organism: Anaerolineales bacterium (assembly GCA_046759305.1). Classification (GTDB taxonomy): domain Bacteria; phylum Chloroflexota; class Anaerolineae; order Anaerolineales; family E44-bin32; genus JADFRG01. Next base: position 268 of record JBHIBY010000008.1, on the reverse strand, counting down.
GAATCCAATTTGCAGTATTCCCACAGATGAAGCTCAGGCTATGATCCGCCAGCATATGCAAGCGCCTAATCCTGCTCTTGGCGCGCTGCACGGCGCTTTTCACCTTTGGCTTTCTGCCGTTCCATCAAGCGGTCGCTGCGCGATCGTCGCAGTCCGCTCATGAATTCAACCTCCTTCGGGAAATGCTTATTCAGCGGGTGGTTTGGGCTTTCTGGTAGCTCAAGCCCTTCATCCCAAGCCATCACGGTGACCATGGCTGTTGCTGCAG
>JBHIBY010000007.1:0-54534 GCA_046759305.1 Anaerolineales bacterium | reverse complement strand
TTAAAGCACAGGCAGACATCTAGATGAGGGGGACACCCAGACGTCTGACTGTGCGCGCTAGTATACCGATTCAAATTTTGACCGTCAAGACTCGCAGCAGGTCACCCTAGCTTGCTGTTATACTCCCGCGGATTCTTCGAGTTGAAGAATGAGCGTATCGCGCGCAATTCTCACGGCGCCTGCTTGCTTGCTCGCTTTGACCGCCTGCACTGCTGAGGCTTCTGATCAATCAGGGACGATCGAAGCCGCTGTTGCAGGCACTCTCCAGGCGATGGTCACGGTTCCCCCGCCTACAGAGACGCTATCTCCAAGCCAGACCCCGGTCCCATCCAACACACCCATTCCTACCGAGACAGAGACTCCAACTCCAGCGCCATTGCTGGCAAGCGTCTCATCGGCAACCAACTGCCGGACCGGCCCGGGCACGCTCTACGGGTTGGTCACGTCCGTCATGCCAGGGGAGGTTGCCGAGGTGGTGGCAAGGAGCGATGCGGAGGGCTACTGGTATGTGGCCAATCCGTCGAATCCCAATGAGTACTGCTGGCTCTGGGGAGAGTACGCGACTGTGGATGGGGACACCAGCGCCCTGCCGGTGTTTACGCCAGAACCCTCCCCAACGCCTAGAATCGGCTTCACAGCGTATCTCTACGGCTTCTTCGAGTGCGGCGAAGAGTTTGTGGTGCTAACTGTGGTGAATGACAGCGGGGCCACCTTTATGTCTGGAAGGACCCGCGTCGATGATATTACCGAATCCGTGGTCATTCATGGACCGAGGGTCGACCGCCATCCGTTTGCGCAGGTTCCACACGATTGCCCACCGGACCACAGCAATTTCTTTCCGCCTGGTGCAGCCGCGTTCCTCGTGCTTCCTCTGAAGTCCTACAAGGACGGAAACGACGCCATGGCAACCATCAAACTCTGCACGAAGGATAATGCGGGGGGTGATTGCGTCACCAACGTGGCCTACTTCCGGCTTCCCGACGACTAGCTCACCATGAACGCGCCGGCAAGCAGTCGACGTAGATTTTTAAAAACTGCGCGTTTGTTCTGAGATGTCTAGGGAGGTGAGCGTATCGCTCGACACGAATTGCCGGACGGGGCCGGGACGAATCTACGATTCACTCCGCTTCCTAGCCCAACCGCAACCAATACTCCGACTCCCTCAAACACACCGACCCCAAGCGACACTCCCTCCCCTACGCCTTAGGCACCCAAGTCCTGCGGACCGAGTAGCTGCTCCCGACCTAAGGATTAATAGCTCGGCCCTACGCAACTGGCAGGTTGGATAGGAAATCATCTAGAAGTGCGGGCAGCTCGCCTTCGCTACGATAGGTCTTGATTACGAGCCCCGGAGAGTCGTTGCCCAGGATCATCTTGGAGACCGACGCACCCTTTCGATAGCAGCACAGCACTGGTTTACCGAGCCTCAATGCGTATGCGATCTCATATCCGACACCGTGTGAAGGCGTGCTAACTTCTGAGATGAGCGCCTGGCAAGCCTGGATCCAGCGTACATCGCGCTGGTAGATCTCATCGGCTGCAGTGACTCTTTCAAGATCCATCACACCCGGGTCCGCTAAATGGGCGGTGGGTACTTCGTGTCCCACACCTTCTAGGTGCTGCACGATGACGCTATATGCCCCTTCATCCACCCGGCCACCGGTCAATGAGCATGCGAAGTAGAGATTCAGGTCCAAACCTCCTAAAGATTTTGTCCGTGATCCCGACTCATGCTATTATGTTTTCGTTATGGAAACTCGTGATCCAGTCCGCTTCCTCCAGCTGGAAGTGGCGCGCCTGACGGACGATAACCGCGATCTGAAGGACGAACTTCAGGTTCTTCACTCGTCTGTGCGGGCTCTGAGCGCACTCCAGGACATTATTCAGCGTATCACTCCTACCACAGACGTGCTGGTGCTCCTGGATGATCTTCTAGCTTCAGCCGTGGCCGTTGTAGGCGCAAGCGATGGGTCTCTCCTGCTGCTAGACGAAGATACAAATGAACTGGTGTTCGCCGTAGTTCACGGCGAGGCACGCGAGCGGCTCTCGGGCTATCGCCTTCCTCAAGGGAAGGGAATTGCAGGCTGGGTTACGGAGAACAAACGGCCGCTTTTCCTCACTAATGTTCGAGACGATCCACGCTGGTATCCCAAGATCGACGAGTCCTTTGGATTTCATACACGCTCTCTAGCTGCGGTCCCTTTACTAGACGGCGATCGAGTGCTGGGAGCGCTGGAGGCCATCACTAAGAATTATGACCGCGAGTTCTCAGATGTGGACCACGACCTGTTGATGATCGTGGGCCATCTTGCCAGTGTTGCCTTGAGTCGAGCGGAGGCCTTTGCCGAAGAGGCAGAAGAAGCGGAAGAGGCCGCGAAGACCTAGAAATCCCTCAGTACCGCTCCAAGTTCCTTCTCCAAGCGACTGACTATCTTATTCCGCACCGAGGCGACCTCTTCGTCGGTTAAGGTGCGATCGTCCGCTTGATACACTACCGAAAAAGCAAGACTCTTCACTCCCTGCCCCACCTGCTCTCCCTGGTACAGATCAAATAAGGAAACCTCAGCCACCAAGGGATTCCCCGTCTCCTGAATCAGTGCCCTGAGGTGCTCTGCCGGCGCTTCTTGATCGACAACAAAAGCCAAGTCCTCGAGCACCGGCGGAAACGCGGGAACCGGTCGTACTGGATAGTGCTCTGGAATGTTGTCGAATAGAGCTGTTAGGTCCAATTCGGCTGCAAGGATCCCTGTATCCGGGCTTTCGTAGCGCTCAGCCACCATGGGGTGCACAAGACCTGTGATTCCAAGTGCCTTACCGTCTACAAGAATGTTTGCACATTTGCCGGGATGGAACGTCGGGTGTGCAGCCGCCTCGTACAGGGCATCGCCCACATGTAGCCCGTTCAACAGCGCGCTTACTACACCCGTCATATCGTAAAAATCCATCTCGCTCGACTCGCCGCCCTGCCAACTAAGCGGATCTCGTGGGCCACGCATCACGATCGCAAGCCGGTTGGATTCTTCAGGTAGTTGCTCCCCACTGTTTGGTAGAAAGATAGGTCCGATTTCGAAGAGTGCTACTCGCTCGCGTGTGCGAACATTGCTCGCAGCCACCTCCAGTACGCTGGCCAGTAGATCCTGTCTGAGCACCACCCTGTCGCCGCCGATTGGATTTGCCAGGCGTATGTACTCCCGAGATTCCGTTCCGCCGGAGGTGATCGCTTGCGCCTCGCGCTCGGGAGACGTCAGTCGGTATGTGACCACCTCTTGCAACCCCATGTTGGAGAGCAGATCCTGCACCTGAGACTCTGCTTCCAGTCGTGGGTTCGCATATTGAGGAGGGATGCGGTCCGCGATCTGGGTCTCCGGGATTCGGTCGTAGCCATAGACACGAGCCAACTCTTCCATCACATCCGCCCGCCCTGCCACGCCGCTTCCTATATCGAGGCGATGGTCCGGCGGAGTGACTCGTAGGGTTGTCCCTTCAACCGCGGTTGAGAAAGCCAACCGATCCAGCAGCGCAGCTGCTTGGCTCAGCTCGAATTCGACCCCGAGCCAGCGCTGAATGTCGGATTGGGTGATCTCCACTATCGGCACCGCCGGTGGGCGTGGATATTCATCGATCAACCCTTCGTACACCGTGCCCCCTGTGAGCTCTCGCATGACTTCCAGGCCCCGGCGTACGCCGCGTTCTGCCATGGCAGGATGCACGCCGCGCTCGAAGCGGTAAGCTGCCTCGGACGACAGCTTTTGTGCTGCCACCGTCTTTCGAATATTGATGAAATTCCAGCCCGCTCCTTCGAGCAACACTCGCGTAGTGCTCTCGCTGACCTCAGATTCCCCTCCTCCCATCACACCACCAATGGAAAGCGCACCAGCAGTATCGGCAACCAGGATTGTGAAGTCATCAAGCTGGCGCTCCACTTCATCCAACGTGGTCAGCGTCTCCCCGGAATCTGGGAGCCGCGTAATGATGGTGGGAGAGGCTCCGCCTGCCCGTTCAACCAGCACGTCATAGTCGAATGCGTGAAGCGGCTGGCCCACCTCAAGCATCACATAGTTGGTCGCGTCCACCACGTTATTGATCGGCCTCATTCCGGCCAGACGCAGCCTGCGCTGGACCCAGAATGGGCTAGGCATGATGCTGACATCCTCGATGAGTCCGAGCACGAAGCGTGGGTTGAGATCAGGCTCCCGAATGTCTAGCCTCACCCGTCCTTCGATCGAGGAACCTCTCCAGTTGACCTCGTATGACGGTTCTTTGAGTGGAACGCCAAGCTGCGCTGCGGTCTCCCTAGCGACTCCCAGAATGTTTGCGTTTCTTGCGATGTTTGGAAGGATATCCAGGTTGAGAACGACATCCCCCATGTAATCGGCTAGCGGCATACCCGGTACAGCGTCTGCGTCGAGGACGATGATCCCGCCGTGGTCGTCCGACATCCCGAGCTCCTTCTCGGAACAGGCCATGGATGATGATTCGACGCCGCGAATCTTGACCGGCTTCAGCGTCATGAGTTCCCATCCAGCCTGCTTCCCATCATAGATTTGGGACCCTTCTTTAGCATAGGCTACCTTTATGGGTGTCTCCAAAGGCCCGGTGTCCTTCAGTCCCAGCAGGTTAGGGGCCCCAGTGAGCACCGTGTGCTCTTGGTTTCCATCGCTGAGCCGCGTGAGCACCAGGCGGTCTGCATCGGGGTGCGGCATAACCTCCAGAATCTCACCTACCACGATCTTTTCCGGGTCCCAGGCCAGGCCGGTCACCTTGGTATCGGGGTGGGCTTCATCGGATACGGGCAGCCCGACGTATCGGAGCTCCTCGACTTCAAGCCCGGCGAGCGTAAGCTTGCGCGCTAGCTCCGCAACAGAGACCTCGATGTCGACGAAATCTCTCAGCCACGACAGTGGGATTTTCATCTAGCTTTCCTTCCGTTCTTGAGGCCGAACATCAGAACTGCTCCAAGAATCGCAGGTCGTTGGCCCAAAAATAGCGGATATCTTCGATCCCGTGCTTCAGCATTGTGATGCGCTCCGGGCCCATACCGAAGGCGAACCCGCTGTAGACGGATGGATCGTAGCCACCGTTCTCGAGGACGGTGGGGTGTACCATCCCGCTTCCAAGAATCTCAAGCCATCCGGTGCGCTTGCACACTGGGCACCCTTCCCCGTCACACACAAAGCACTCAATATCAAGCTCTGCTGAAGGTTCAGTGAAGGGGAAGTAGGATCCGCGGAATCGAGTGCGTACATCCTGCCCGAAGAAACGACGCGCAAATGCAATGAGCGTGCCTTTAAGATCAGACATCGTGATGTGGTAGCCCACAGCCAGCCCCTCAATCTGATTGAATTGAATTTCGGAGCGAGCGGTGATTTGCTCGTGGCGGTAGCACATGCCCGGCAGCACCACCCGAATCGGCTCAGGCGCGCGCTCGCGCATGACGCGTATCTGCCCCGGCGAGGTATGCGTGCGCAAAATAACCTCTGGATCGGTGGTATAGAAAGAGTCCTGCATATCGCGTGCGGGATGGTGGGGCGGGAAGTTGAGCAAGCCGAAATTGTACTCGTCCGTCTCTACCTCTCGTGATTGATAGACCTGGAACCCCATCTCAGCCCAAATACGGATGATCTGGCGCATGGTTTGAGTAGAAGGGTGAATGCGCCCGCGGGCTGGGGATAATCCTGGGAGCGTTACGTCCAGCCCTTCCGCAGCCAGCGAGCGCTCAAGCTCCAGGCGACGCAGGGCATCCTTCTTTGCAGCGTACGCTGCTTCCAATTGAGTCTTGGCTTCATTAACCTGCCGACCGGCCGCAGGTCGGTCCTCAGGAGGAAGTTCGCGTATGCCCTCAAGGATTTTGCCAACTTCTGCCGAACGACCCAGGTGTTTGACTTTCCAATTCTGCAACTGCGTCGATCCAGCCACATCTTCCAGCTCTTTCTGCGCCTGCCGTACGAGTTTGTCTAATTGCTCCTGCATGCGGCCTACTCCTTGATCAAAACAAAACTCCCGCCCTTCAAGGGACGGGAGAACCCGCGGTACCACCCTTGTTAGCCATGTTGGCTCTCTCAGCTCCGATCCATGTCGATCGGTATCCAGATGATAACGGCTGGCTTCCGGCCCGAACTACTGACCCTCAGACGATCCAGGGGCGTTCCCACGGGCGGCTCAGGAGCGAACTTCGGCGGGCTCCCCTCGGGCGGAGGTCCCAGTCACGCCTCCGCTTCCCTGGCGAGTTCTGCTCGCCTACTTTCCTCCATCACTGCCGATGTGCGTGATTATCCCCGAATCAGGCGGCTTGTCAACGCCGGAGGGAGTCGGTGCTGAAAGAGCAGGGGTGCTTTAACCGGCGCGGGCCAGAGCGGCGGCGGCATGAACCACTCCTGCGGGCGAGCAACGATGTAGTGTTCGAGAACTTCCAGTATGGAGGCTGCCCAATCCTCTTCGCCGCCATCTTTCCGACCCACTTCGATACCAAAACCTTGATATTCTCCGGGACCTACACGCTGTGAAATTCCCACCACGATTGCGGAGTCCGTAGCGGTCGCTAGCCGCGTGTGTCCGATGGGAAGCCGGCAGGGTCTCCCAAACAGGCTGAGTGGTGCGCCATACGGCGTCGGTACATCGGCCGCAATGCCCACAATTCCGCCGTTTCGCAGTCGCCGAACCGCGGTTCGCAGGCTGGCCGAGGTGATGGGAGTCAGCTTCATCCCATATTTACCTCGCAGCCGGTTCATGATCCGAGTATTGAGCGGTGGTTGCGCAAGAGTGAGGGCCTGTATCTCTGGAAAATGCCTGCTCATCGCAAGCATGAAGACATCGAGACTGCTCGAATGGGCAGCCACGAGCACAATCCCTCTGCCTTGAGCGACATGCTCCTTGATGAGACCTAGGCTGGCTGGATCCAGGTCACAAGCCGCTTCAATCGCTTCTGGACCACGCAAAGCGATGATGAAAAAATCAACGTAGCAAACGAAGGCATTACGCAGGTTCTCTATGACCCGCTTCTCAAGAACTGGCGAATCCTTCGGGAGACCATAGATCACTGCCAGGTTTGATCGGAGTCCCTGGAAATGTCCTCGCCGCACCAAAAAACGGGCCAGGGCATTCGCCAGTCCATTGACCAGCGCATAGGCCCCGCGCCATAGTCGATTTTCTGTCCACAGTGAGTTACTGAGTTCTAAAGTTTGATTGTGTGCCATCTGAGCTCTCCTGTCATCTGGTTTCGAGCTCAAGGTAGCAGTGCTGCGTTATTCCTTTATCCACAGGGTCGTTAACGCTATGTCTTGCCCGCACAAGTCCTGGGCACACCAGTTACTATCACAGCGTGTTGGCGATCCACCTGGACGGCAAACAGGGTCGCCGGTGTGTTCTTGGCGACCCCGTGAGTATTACCTGTGATAGGGCGTCTAGAAACCTAGCATGAACCCTAGCAGCGGACCTATGGAACCAAGCACGACCAGCACGAAGATTAAGAAGGCGATGACAATCCCTGCGATGGCACATCCACCAAGCTGCCGGCCTGGTTTGACCTCTTCACCTTCGATGATCTGCCTTACGGCACGTACTGTCTGCGCAACGAGTTCGTTGTTTGTCCATGGGTTTACGCCCGCCCACTCCCATCCCTTACTTCGGATCGGCAGCAGCAATTTCTGAGCAGAGCTGGCTCCTACAGTTCGCATGATATCCATGCCGGTTTCGAAGCTGCTTATGGTCATGGTCCAAGGCGCGATGATCAGCTGTGCACCGCTCAGTTGAGCGTCAATATCGGCTGAAGTACGCTCGCTCAGGCCTGTCTGGGAAACCACTAACGCTTCGAAAGCCAGCTCCGGGAAATCTTGATCCAGCCGGTCGATAAGGCTCGTCGGAAGCTCATTTTTTTCCGTATCTACCACAAGAGCCTTGAAAGCTTGAAGCCGCTCAGCCTTGGCTTCGCGGCGGTATTTGCCGTCCGCTCTAAGGACCGTCCAGTGATAAGCCCACAAACCCGCCGCGATGAGACTGAAAGCGATCGGCTGACCTAGTTCGCTCAGGCTGGGTGCTGGTTCGCCTAAGATTGTCGCCAGTATCTGGAAAGCTAGGAACACCGCACTGCCCAACACGGTCATAGCCGAGACAAATAGGAAGAAGTACAGGTAGATTCTCCGCACGACCGATTGGCGCTTGCGATCCCCTTCTTCTCCCGGCTCGGCCGCACCACCTTGTGCCTCTCTCCAAGGGATAGCCCACACCGGCAAACCGGCGATGAGTATTGCCGTGAACCATGCGAGCTCCTCACTCAAGCCGGAACCGAAAGCTCCTTGCTCCAGCGAGCGAATTAGGACGCTGACATCTCCGCTCAAACCGGTGAGCACCGCAGAAAGGCCTATCCCAGCGACTAGGTACAAATAAACGCGTCTCACGCCTGCAACGCCGGGATCCTCTCCGCTGATGCGGATGTCGTTCTTTATGACATAGGAGTGGTAGAACCATACAGCGGCGCTGACGACTATGATCGAGATGGGAAGTCTGATATCGCCGTCGGATACACCACTCACTCCCAGTATGCGTTTGAAGAATCCCGCTAGAATGAAAGTGGCGCTAGTGACAGCGCTCATGACGGAGAAGAAGACGGCTGAGAAGAGGTAAAACTTGCGCAGTACCGACCTTCGTTCCTCCTCCTGTAGCCCGGCAAAAAGCCGCTGTCCCCACCGCCAGAAGGACAACCAGACCGTGAATCCGACGATCAAGCGTGCCGTCGAGCCCACGGCTCCGCTGGAGCTGGTTGGCTCCGATCCGATCTGGAGCATTAGCCAATACAACAGGTCTTGGACAGCTAAAGCCGTCATATAAAGGCCGGCCGCGCTGAACCCAAACACGTAGAGCCGGCGGACAGTTGCAGGCCCCCCGTGCTCCATATCTTCCGAATGGTCTGCCCGCCGCACCTGCTCAAGGTAGAACCATAGAGCTGCCACAACCACCATGGACAGAAGATGGTAAAGGATGAATTCGCCGACTGCGAGCGAGGGTGTGAACCGATTCGAGGATTCACCAGCGACCAAGGAAAGCACTCTACGCACAATCTGCTGAGTGCTATATATGAAAGGGGCCAGGTAGGCAGCTTGCATTCCGTAGAGAAAGACCTGCCGCGCAACGGACTCCTGCTCCTCGCGCTCACGCCTCGCGAGGCGTTGAGCCCACAGCCAGTGGCCTAGAAATACAGGCAGCCCAATCACGATGACAGCGATTTGGAAGGCGATTGCTGCAGGATCGGTTTCGCCCCTCGTGAAGAACAACCCCTGCAGTAAATCGATCAGGCTCCAGCTAACCGCGTACAAACTGATTGCCGCTACCGCGTATATGTAGACTCGCCTGGGAGTAGACATGATTCTCTCCTAGTTAGCTATCTGCATCCATCGTCATCCGTCCAACAGTTAACAAAATAGGCGTCGGCCTCATAGATTCTCCATTCTCCCTCCTCCTTACGGAGTTCCACTTCGAATACACCCACTCTCTGGCTGCTATCAAAAAGACCATCCTCATAGAAGCGCGTCTCCCTCACCTTGACAGTGGCGAGGTCACCCGAAATGTCAGCCGTGTCAACCGACAGCGTGTTATCTGTGCGTTCATGAAATGAATACGAATACCTATCTACATTTTGCTCAAAGCGCTCGGGTGATCGTGGGTGTCCGGGAAGATCGTGTGCGAGGTATTGATACGCTCGATCAAAATCGCCGTTCTGTAGGGCCAGAAGATAGTTGTGCACAACTCCTTCAGGATCCTCCTCTGACTGATATTCAGCTTCTGGGCGTAGCAGAGTGATCGCGAAGACGATCAGTACGAGAGCAATGATTCCGATCACTATGCCGATAAGAATTCTGTCTGAGCTTCGCATCTTTACTCCATCATAGGGGGATCGGACAGATCCCTCTTCATACTGCTCACCGCGTCCGTTTACGTCCTGGTATCAACGCCGTCTAGGTCCTATCAAAAAGGCCCAAAGGCTCGGCCAGTGCTCCTTGAGAATAGTGTGGTCATCCGCCACGGTCTCATGCGTTGTCAGGTACACACCGCTCAATGCCAGGCCAAAGACGAGAAAGACCCACGAGCTGGTGAGCAAGCCGAAGACGAAGGGCCACGAAACCAAGCTTATTCGGGTAGCCCAGAATGAACTTTTGCTAAAAAGGCGGACCATTACCCAGATCGAGAATCCGACTACCAGCGTCTGCCAGGACATCACCAGTATGGCTCCCAGCCCGGCCGTGTTTCCACGGCCGCCTGCAAGTCGCAGCCAAACCATCCAACGTGTGCCGACAACGGTTGCCAGCACGGTCACGCCGATGGCTAGCTGACATGCCAATGGGAGTGGAATCGAGCCCCCAGGGTATCCGCAAACGGTGATGGCTAGATAGACAGCAAGTACTCCTTTGGCCGCTTCTCCGAGGAAAACCAGCAGGCCCGCCCAGCGCGTGACACTTATCGCTACGTTCATCACACCGACATTGCCGCTGCCCAGCGTGCGCAGGTCTTTGCCGGTCACCAGCTTGGCTACGATCCAAGCGATAGGGATCGATCCGAGCAGATATCCAGCAATCGCTAATCCAAGCAGCTGAAGGATCACCTTTCGACTCCCTCAACCAGCACCACCCCTCGATTACCATCGACCGTGATCGTTTGACCGTCGCTCAAAGCACGGGTCGCCCCAGGCACTGACATGACTGCCGGGATTCCATACTCCCTCGCCACGATAGCGCCGTGAGAGAGGATTCCTCCCACTTCGGTGATCACCGCACCCGCGATGGCAAATAGCGGAGTCCAGACCGGATTGGTGAGCGGCGCCACCAGAATTTCTCCCTTCTCTAAAGTGGAGAACTCATCTGGCCCCCGAATTACACGCGCGGGGCCCGATACCACTCCCGGACTCCCCGAAATTCCTTGCAAGTCGCCTTCGGTAGTCTCCATTTGTGGATAGATTTCTTCTTCACTGCGGATGATGTTGGGCCACGGCCTATGCATGTTGGTATCGTATTCTTGGCGCGCCTCCAGGATCCTGTCTTTCACCGAATCCTGATGTTGGGCCACTTCTTCCAGCTCGTCCAGGGAGAGGAAATAAACATCCTCCAGTTGTTCGATCAAACCGCGCTGCACCCAACGATGACCAAGCTCCTGCAACAGCCGACGGGCCGGGGGAAATACACGCGTGAGCTCGAAGTGCATCGTGTCACGCTCTCGGGTATGGAGCTGCGTCTGATGGAGCACCCAGCGGAAGATCGGTGAGAGCAAGTACCGGCCGACCAGGCCACGCTCGACCCTAGCCAGGGCTTCTTCCGTCAGCTCAATTCGTTCCGCAACCAATCGCGCTTGCTGAGCATGCGGACTTTGGGACTCATCCGCATCCAGATAGCCTCGGATAAAGCTATAGACGGGTGTGGGATCCTCGCCCCAGGTAGGATAGAGGATGTCCATGCGAATCTCGCGATGGCCGTAATCGCTACGGAAATCGTCAAACTGTCTAAGAAATGGCGCTGCCTCAGGCAGGTCCCTGAGCGCCACGTCGACCTCCCGCTCGTCGGTATCGCGTAGGACACGGCTTACTTCTGGTGAGGCTTTCGCCGTCTGCGCCAGATCCCATAGGCGTTTATTGGTCTCCATGGTCACATTACCGGTGACACCCGAAATGAGCTTTGCCCGCAGCTCTTCAGTCTTCTCGCCAAAGCTGGGTTCCAGGAAGGTACCCAGCGTTTCGTAGGTACGTCCGATGACCGCAATCATGAGGAAGTCGTAGTCCACCAGCGGGCTGGCATCGTCAAAGACCAGCTCTTTGACCCTATCGATGATTTCCTGATCGGAGGCATCTTCCAATGGCATGTTTGCCAGCGCGTCCACCTGGTCTTGATAATGCGCGATGAGGCCCGGCATCTGCTTCGGAAAGCGGATCATGAACCGCAACGTGTTGAGCGCCATCCGGATGTATGGCAACGAGAGTTCGCGCTTGGTCTCAGCCCCATGGCGACCGAATGGGTTCGTGATCGCAGAAACCAGAGGCTCGCGCACCTCTGGCGAAAGCGAGGAGAAGGCGGCCTCGATGTAGTCCTGGTTGAAATACGGCTGGTTGTAGTAAACCCCGACCGCGGATCGGTCCTTGGGTAGGTTAAAGCCCCAGTATTGAAAGGTGAAATCCAACATAGACTTGAACAGGGGTGCGATCACCGAAAGAAAAACCGGCGAGAGTGGATCGGGAAAGATTTCAATGAACATCGATCGGTTGTATTGGTCGGCCTGCTCGCGCAGAGTGGTGATCGGTCGAGACTGGAGCACGTACCACTTTCCTCTCCGCAGCGCCCATTCGATATCTTGAGGGGACCCATAGTGTGTCTCGATTTTCCCGCCAATTTCAGCGAGCTCAAGCACGCGCTGATCGGAAAGAGCCTGGCTGCTCCTTTGGTCTTCAGTAGTATCTATTTCCAGAATCCCGCCGCCGTCTGCGTAGCGGATAGCCATCTCCTTAGATCCGATCGCATAATCCAGAATCCGTCCTTCGGAACGCCGCACTGTGATTGTGTCTGGAGTGACTAACCCCGAGACAACTGCTTCGCCCAATCCCCAACTGGCGTTTAGCAGCGCCTCGTCGCGATCCCCGTTCACCGGGTTAGCGGTGAACAGAATTCCTGCCACATCGGCTTCGATCATGGCCTGCACCGCGATGCAGAGATACACCTTGTCGTGTTCGAACCCTTGCTCGTGACGATAAGTGACCGCCGGGTGCGACCATAGCGATGCCCAGCAAAGGCGGCTATGTTCCAGCAACGAGGGCACGCCACGAACGTTGAGAAAGGTGTCCTGCTGTCCGGCAAAGGAGGCTCCTGGGAGATCCTCAGCGGTCGCGGACGAACGAACGGCTACCGGCAGCTCTGGCTGCTCCAGTTCTTCGCATAGCTCCAAGTAAGCATCGGTGATGCCTTGCTGAATATCGGCCGGCATGGCGGATTGGGTGATGAGATCCCGGATGGCCTGGCTTCGGGCCTCCACGTCTTCCATATCGTCTGGTTGCATATCGGTAAGAATCTTGTCGATCGGGTCCTGAAGAGCCGCCTGCACGAGAAAATCTTGATACGCCTGAGCGGTTACACAAAATCCAGGAGGAACAGGCAACCCCGCACTGACCATTTCGCCTAAGTTCGCCCCCTTACCTCCCACCTGAGGGATATGATCCTTACCCACTTCGCTGAAGCGCATTATGTAAGTCATCACCCACCTCCCGACCTCATCTCAGATACGATTTCGGTCTTAGTCTCAGCCAATCCCAGGCGCAGGAAGAGCCAGGGTGCTCCAAGGCTGATCCACAGCCCAACCACGCCATAGCGAATAAACCGAAAGACTGCATACAGCGCTTCGCCTTCACCAGGGAAGATAAACCGAAGGCCTAAAAAAATCGCCGCAACCACTGCGGCCCCTCCAAGAAAACGCACTGCTCGCTTCCATATCAGGCCGCCGGCATCGAAATCCAAGTACCGGATCGCCAGCGCCACACCGACGGCAAGACCTGCGAAGGCGCCGCTCACTTGAACCGTAACGTCATTTGGCTGTATCGCTAGGAACAAGAGCGGCAGGATCAGTGCTAGCAAGATCTGAACGGTCAGCGACAGTCCACTAAGCCAAATCTCTATCCGCTTACCGACAACCAAGAAGATTCCCAGGATCACGGTTCCGAGCGCCCAACCTACGAACACATCGGTAGGGAAGTGGACTCCAAGGTATATACGGGATATTCCGATGAGCAGCATCAGGAGAATGGCTGCAATCCAAGCCCATGCCTTTCCGATCCACCGGGCGATGACGCCCCAAAACACAATCGCGTTCTGGGAGTGTCCGCTTGGGAGGCCGTAACTATCCGCTTGGTTAATGCAGACGTCGGGTCTGGGTTCACAAGGGCGCGGCTGCATGAGGATGTTTTTCAGCGCTTCATTGGTGTAGCTCGAGAGCAGCAGCAGAATGCCGACGCGGGCTCCAAGCCTGTAGTTCACGCACCAGATGATGATGGGCGCGAGCAACAAATAAAACTCGGCGTTGCCCAGGAATGTGACGCCCTGGAAAAAGGCATCAAGGAAGGGCGATCGAACGGTTTGAACTGCGACGATGACATCTATGCCCCACTCGAGAATTGGATCCATGCGCTATTCCTTTCGGTGCTTGGAGGGAATTGGTATGAGAATTTCTTGCATTGTTTTACTCTGCATCGAGCTGGCTCATGCACGATGGGGGATGTATGGGTGGGCGAGTGTATGAGGGAACCAGGGAACGGGCTTGATCCGATCGTTCCCATCATTAAGAACCACCGGTGAGAGTAGAGGGTGCGCACCCCGTTCCCTGGTCTGCTCTGTCGCTTCCCTTGATAAAAGCAGCAGGATTCCCCCTGGCTGATAACACATCGAAGGAAATAAGCTTCTTGGTTGACCCATGCTCCACTTCTCTCAGAAAAACCCGACGCCACTCGCGCCACGAATCCGTGTTTCTAGGGATAGACTGCTTGACCACGAGATTAGCAAGAATGCGTCAATTAGATATCTGCGGCTGCGTTATGCTTTTACCGTCCCTTCGCTCAATAATTGCGCTTGATTTGATCCTCAATTTCAACTTTAGTCTTTCACTGCTTCCCATCTCAATCAACCCAAAATGTTAGAAGTCCGGCTCCTCGGCCAATTCAGTCTCCATCGTGAAGGTGAACGTCTTGAGATCCCCTCGCGCCCGGCACAATCCCTCTTCGCCTATTTGATCCTCAATTCGGGTATCCAACACCGGCGCGAACGACTTGCCGGCATGTTCTGGCCTGATTCGCTGGAGTCCAGCGCCAGAAACAATCTGCGTCAGGCCTTATGGCGAATCCGAAGCTCGATCGAGGATGAGGAGCACCAATACTTGACCTCCGACCGATTTCACGTGGGCTTCGATCCCGAAGCGGAAATCTGGCTGGACGTCGATGTCTTGATGGAGGAGCTGGAAGGGGTTGATGAATGGGTTGCCGTTTACAAGGGTGAACTGCTGCCTGGCTTCTACGAAGAGTGGGTAGTTCCAGAACGCGAGCGGTTGCGCATCGTTTTTGAACAGCGAGGCGAGCAGCTACTAATTCATCTGGAGCAACGAGGACGTTGGAGCGAGCTGCTTGACTGGGGCGAAAGCCTGAACGCGCGAGCCGGGGCGCTCGAACCGGCTTTTCGCGCCATCATGCGCGCGCATTTCGAATTGGGAGATAGCGCCAGGTCGGTTGCGACCTATCAACGCTGCGTTGAGGCCCTGGCCGAGTTCGGGGTTGAGCCATCGGTAGAAACAAAGCAACTTCTGGAGCGAATATCGCACGGGGAGCGCGAGCCGCCCACCGCAGCTCCTGTGCCAGCCGGCGAACTTCCCGCCTTTCTGCGGGACCCATCGGATGTGGACGAATCCCCCTTCTTTGCTCGCGGCCAGGAGCTGGAGAGACTCAATAAGCTGTTGGAGATCGCCGTCAGAGGTACCGGGCAAGTGGCGTTTGTTGCAGGTGAGGCAGGCAGCGGAAAAACCGCCCTATTGCGCGAGCTTACAAACCACGCACACGTGAAACACGCAGACCTGTTGGTGGCTAGAGGCGACTGTAATGCAGTAACTGGTCCAGGTGACCCGTATATGCCATTCCGCAGCGCTTTCAGTTGTGTGATGAGTGATCTCGAGGCTTGCTGGTCGAGAGGTTCGCTGACGACTGCCGAAGCCCAGAGAGCCTGGGACGCCCTTCCTCACTCTGCACGATCGCTGCTTGAGAACGGGCCGGATATCGTCGGTGGCTTGGTTTCTCTTTCGTGGCTGGCCTCGGTGGCGCCGATGCACGATTCGATGGACGACCGCCTGAAGTGGGATATTGAGCACGCGTATGCACTCGGCGAATCGGATCCTGAGCAGCTTCAGTCGGGACTATTCGACGAATGTGTTGAGATATTCGGGGGAATCGCGACGGAGCAACCTCTAGCAATCATTCTCGATGATCTCCAGTGGGCCGACCTTGGCTCCCTGGATCTGCTTTTTCATCTATGCCGAAGAATCGTATCGCATCCAATATTTGTCCTTTGTGCATACCGCCCCGACGAGATTGCTCTTGGCCGTGACGGGGCTCCGCATCCGCTGGGCAAGGTTCTGGGAGAGCTCAAGAGCGAATTTGGAGAGATCGAGATCGAACTGTCTCCTAGCGAAGATCGCGGGTTTGTCGACGCGCTCATCGACAGCGAACCAAACAATCTGGATGAGACCTTCCGCAGCGCGCTCTACGAGCAGACGGGTGGACATCCATTGTTCACGATCGAGCTCATGCGCGAGCTGGAGGGAAGGGAGGATCTGGTTCAAGATTCTGAGGGCCGCTGGGCGCAGACTGCCTCGCTTGATTGGGAGAAGCTGCCTGCCAGAGTAGAAGGGGTGATCGAGGAAAGAGTGGGACGCCTGGAACCGCGTCTTTTGGATGTGCTGAATGTTGCTAGCGTGGAGGGCGAGACTTTCACCGCCGAGGTCGTAGCACCAGTTGTCGGTGTTGACGAACGTGTCCTCATCCGAGCCTTGAGCCAAGAGCTAGACAAGCGTCACCAACTGACGGTGGCAAAGGGTATCGGCCGCCTCAATGAGCGGCGCCTTTCTCTCTACAGCTTTCGACACCGGTTGTTTCAGAGACACATTTACGGTCGGCTTGATGCAGCCGAAAAGACCTACCTGCATGAGGCGATTGGAAAGGGTCTAGAACGCCTATACGGCGGACAAACCGGCGAGGTGGCAGTTCAGTTGGCTCGACACTTTGCGGAATCCGGAGATTCAGTTAAAGCCATTCGTTATCTTCAGCAGGCGGGAGAGCAGGCCAGGCGTCTATCGGCGAATGCTGAAGCGGTAGCTCACCTCAGGCGGGGCCTGCTTCTGTTGGGTGACTTGCCCGGCGGCCGAATACGCGATGAATATGAACTAGCCTTGATGATTTCGTTGGGCGCAGCGCTGATCGCTACCAAGGGCTACGCAGCTCCAGAAGTCGAAGCCGCGTTCGATCGCGCCCGAAAGATAAGTGAGGGCCTTGGGGAGGCCCCACAGCTGTTCCCAGCCTTATGGGGGCTGTGGAGCTTCCATATCGTGCGTGCCTCCCATTCGGTATCGCTCGAGCTCGGTCGGCAGCTGCGGAAAATTGCGCGACGGGAGCCTGGACTCTTACTGGAAGCACATCGGGCGTTGGGCTCAACGCTTCTCTATATGGGAGAGATCCGCCAGGCCAGTCGGCATTTGAAAAAAGGAGTCGAGCTCTATGATCCCCGGTATCACTCGGGACACACCTACCACTATGGTCAGAATCCACTAGTAGCATGCATGAGCAGTTTGGCCTTTGCCTTCTGGGCTCTCGGCCATCCAGAGCCCTCGCTAGAAGGCAAGCGCCAGGCATTATCTTATGCGGAGGCTATCGATCATCCGCACAGTTTGGCCTATGCGTTGGCTCTGTCTACTATGCTGCACTATTCCCGACGGGAGTGGTCGGAAACACTGTCGCTTGCCGAGAAAGCCGTTGAGATCTCCGAGCGACATGGCTTCCCACTCTGGTTGGCGGTGGGTAGGATCGCACGGGGTGCTGCTCTCTCAAAGCTCGGGGACGAATCAGGCCCCACGATTCTGATTGATGGTTTGGAAGGTTGGCAGGCCAGCGGGGCCGGATTGGGCCTACCTACCTATCTGGGTATGCTCGCCGAAGCTCAATTTGACTGGGGGGACAGTGCGGCAGCCCAAGAGACGGTTGATCGCGCCTTGCAGCTGGCGGATGACTCGCGTGAACTAATAGGTAAGCCCGAGTTACTGCGCCTGCGGGGCGAATTCCTTCGGTCCGATGCACCAGACGAGGCGGATGACCATTTCAAGCACTCTCTACGGTCGGCCCGTGCGCAGCGATCTAACACTATGGAGCTTCGGATATTGACTAGCCTGTGTCGGCTCCGTACCGACCAGGGCCGGCGCCACACGTATCGAGATGCGCTAAGTAAGGCTTACAGTCGTTTCGATGAGGGGGTTCGGACCCCCGATCTGGAGGACGCGCACGTCCTCTTGAGTGCTTAGTACTACGCGATCGTGGCCCCCTCCAGCCTCAGCAGGTGCGCTTTGGTTTCGATCCCACCCGCGCCCGAATATCCGGTAAGGGATCCGTCCGCGGCCACTACCCGATGGCAGGGAACGATAATCGGAATTGGATTTCGCGCCAAAGCTTGCCCGACTGCTCGGGAGGATTGGGGCTTTCCAATCCGAAACGCTATCTCTCCGTAGGTGGCTACATAGCCCGGCGGGACCGCGACCGCCGCCTCCAATACCTTCCTCTGGAATTCCGTTGAATCCCGCAAATCGATATCGAGCTCAAACGACCTGCGGTCACCGGACAAATACTGCAGGATCTGACTCATGGTTTCGCTGACCCGCTCCATCGAACGGATTGCTGTGACCCCATGCCTCGCTTCCAGCTCCCGTACAAATTCTGCTTCATCCGTACCGAATTCGATGCCAACTACCCCCTCATCACTGACCGCCACAAGCAGGGGGCCGATGGCGCTGTCCCGCAATCCGTCGAACCATATGGCTTCTTGCCACTGATGTACACTGTGGTTGAGCCGATCCATAACGTCGGAATCCGCCGGAGGTGTGCTGTAGAGCATATCCAGCGTCTCTTCGATTTTCTCCATCATCAGCCAACCTCGCTGTTTTCTTCGGCCATATTGGGTACGGATAAGGATTCGCCGTCTTCAAACTGCAACCTTAGCTTTCTGAGCCCCTGGTAGACATTTGCCCGGGCGCCTTCAGCGCTGGTATCAAGGATCGAACCCACCTCCTCATAGGTCAGCCCCTGATACTTCCTCAATATTAGAGACTCCCTCTGCTTGTACGGCAGGGCCTCGATCGCGTTTCTCACGGCTCCTAATCGGTGTCGATTTTGTGCCTGCTGTTCGACTGGGAGACCCGGATCTGCGATGTTTTCGGTGAGCAGAACCCCCGTACGCAGTCGTCCCCTGAGGCAGGTGCGAGCGGTGTTGCCTGCAATACGATACAACCAGGCCCGATAGTTGGCCGTTCCATCCAACCGGTCGTAGGCTAAATAGGCCTTGAGGAATGCATCCTGTAGGCAATCTTCCGCATCTTGCTCGTCTTGAAGCATGCGCCATAGATATGAGTAGATCTCTCTGGCATGTGCATCCACAAGAACATCGAATTGTGGCTTCTTTTTTGAGGCACTCACGGTCACTTCCGTAATCTAAGACTCTTCAGAGCTAAAAATGTGAAATCGGAACGGGGATTAACTAGTATCCCCGCTTGGGGTCGTAGCGATTCAACAGTGGTTCGTTCGCGACGTAGCGGCGAAGGTTCTCCGCGAAGAGACCAGCAGCACGGGTTAGATATTGTCCGGAGGTGCCCGCGACGTGCGGTGAAAGGATGACATTCGGCATCCCCCAGAGCGGGCTGCTTTCCGGCAGAGGTTCCACAGGGTACACGTCCAATGCCGCGCCCGCGATCTCTCCTTCCTTCAAGGCCTCTACTAGCGCGCCCTGATCCACCACTCCCCCCCTTGAAACGTCGATCAGGTATGCAGATTTCTTCATGCCATCGAACACCTTGGCGTTTACCATCCCACGCGTCTCTGGTGTGAGCGGTACTGTGAGGATCAGGAAGTCGCACTCGGAAGCCATTGAAGGCAATGCCTGAGGGGGATATAAGCGCTCCGGAATGTCCGCCTGTGCATCCCCCATTCCATCAAGAACATATCCCTCCATCTCGAGTGCCTTCAGGTCACGCTTTGTGGCCAGCACCTGTGCTCCAAATGCCTGGCACAACCGTGCGATCTCACGGCCGATATTTCCATAACCAACGATCCCCACCGTACTTCCGCGTAGTTCCTGAGGTCGAAAGCGCGTGAACTTGTTATCAGCCCAGATTTTCGCTCGTTGATCATCCATCATCGGCGGCAGATGGTGGCCAAGCGCCATGGTCATGGTCAGTGCGAATTCCGCCATTTGTGGAACGGCGGCGCCGCTTAGCGTCGTCACGATTACGTCCGAACGTAGCAAACTTTGATCGACAAATTCATCAATGCCCGACCAGTGAAATTGGATCCAGCGCAGGTTGGGCACCTGCTCGGGTTCTGGAAGTGCTCGTCGGGTATACAGCACGACCATCTCCCCCAGCTGATCGTCGGTGAAATCGGATGCGTCACCGGTTGGTAGGAGATCAATTTGGATGTGGGGTGAGACCGCTCGCAGCCGATCCAGGAGCGCCTCAGGCATATCCACGGTGATGAGCACGGGGATATCGGCCATCTGAGCCATTGTACTTTAGGACTCGGCTATACTTGCCTCTCGTCCACGCCGGTCCTCCGGCAGGACTCCGATATGAACGTTGGCGTTATCTTCCCTCAGACAGAATATGGGTCCGACCCTGGGGCAATCCGTGAATTTGCGCAGGTCGCAGAGGATTTGGGCTTCTCCCATATCTTGACCTACGAGCACGTTTTAGGAGTTGATCCCAATCGTCCAGGCTGGAAAGGGATTTACGGTCTTGATGACCCGTTCCTTGAGCCCTTCTCTCTTTTGAGTTTTTGGGCCAGCATCACCGAGCGAATCTCCTTTCTAACCGGTATTCTTATCCTGCCGCAGCGCCAGACCGTGCTGGCAGCCAAACAGGCTGCAACGCTAGATGTCTTGAGCGGCGGAAGGCTACGTCTTGGCGTTGGGATAGGCTGGAATGAGCCGGAATACATAGCCCTTGGGAAGAATTTTCACGATCGGGGCCGTCGAATCGAAGAACAGATCGAACTGATGCGGATCTTGTGGACGGAACCGCTGGTGAATTTTTCAGGCCAGTGGGATCGGGTTGAGGATTCCGGGATGAACCCGCTTCCTATTCAGCAGCCGATTCCAATCTGGTTCGGAGGTCACGCGGATCCGGCTATTCGCCGCGCGGCGCGCCTGGGCGATGGATGGCTGCCTACCTATCTATCGGTAGACGACGCCAAACCCCATCTGGCTGAGCTCCAAGAGTATTTGGACGATGCCGGAAGAACGTCTAGCGAGTTCGGGCTCGAGGCTCGGATCCACTATCGAGAGGGCGACATTGAACGTATGGGTGGATTGATGCAGGATTGGCGGGAGGCCGGCGCGACGCATATCGGCCTCAATACCATGCGCAGTCGTCTGAACGACCCTTCGGAGCACATGAATGCATTGCGCACATTCGCCGAAGCGCTGCTGAACTAGATGACCATGACCTTTGATTCGATTGACGCGCTCGAAACCGGACTGCAAAGCCAGATGTATCTGGCGGATCGAGGACTTGCCACTGCCATCTTCCTCTCATTAAAACTCGAACGACCGCTCTTCCTGGAAGGTGAGGCAGGGGTAGGTAAGACCGAGGTGGCAAAGGCCCTGGCTGGCTCGCTCAATACGGAATTGATCCGGCTTCAATGCTATGAAGGGCTGGATGTACACCACGCGGTCTACGAGTGGAACTACACGCGTCAGATGCTGCATATCCGCATGTTGGAGGCGCGAGGCGAGCGGCCGGAAGAGCAGGATTTGTTTGGCTCTGAATTCCTTCTGCGCCGGCCTCTCCTGCAGGCCATCGAATGGGAAGGCGATCGTGCTCCAATCTTGTTAATCGACGAGCTCGACCGCAGCGACGAGGAATTCGAGGCCTTCCTGCTCGAAATCTTGTCCGAGTTCCAGGTGACCATACCTGAGATTGGAACCATTCGCGCCAAGCGACCCCCTATCGCGGTCATAACCTCCAACCGAACGCGTGAGGTGCACGATGCACTGAAGCGCCGCTGCCTCTATCATTGGATCGACTACCCCTCATTTGAACGTGAATACGAGATCCTGAGACTGCGGCTTCCCGAGGCGCCCGAGGAGTTGTCGCAGCAGGTCACCGCGTTCGTGCAGAAGGTACGCCAGGCCGACCTATATAAGGTTCCCGGCGTGGCTGAGACTCTGGATTGGGCTGAGGCGCTTTGGGCGCTGGATCAGAAGCAGCTGGACCCGGAATTGGTAGACAACTCCTTGGGTGCGCTGCTCAAATACCAGGACGACGTGTTGAAGGTCCAGGGCAAAGAGGCGCGCTCCATTCTAGCGGAGCTGTAGATCCGCAAATTGATTCACCAGTACATAGCTGAGCTTCCGAATTCTCCAAAAGCATGCCTCGCGCTTTTCATTTGCCATATGACAGGACGCTCAACCTCCCCATGCACCACTTCGACGCGATTCGCTCGACATATGGCAATCAGCTAATAATCGAATCAATATCAGGATAGTCTTTATTAAACTTGGATGTCGCTTCTTTGGCGGTTCCGCCCCTTCGCTACGCTGTAGATCAAAGCGTCAAGCTTCAAAATTGAGCTGGTTGCTCAGCTGTTTGTGCGATTTTTCACCAACGTCACCTTGTACGGTTCAAGGTGTTATTTCCTGTGTACCAAACTCGATATGCAGAAGAGCATCCCTATTTCATCGGCGCTCGTGATTGACACCTTCCTTACCTTTTCGATGGTAATTTCGGGTGAGCGCCTTGTTGGTGTAGTGCCTCCAGAATAGTGGAGGCGATTTTTTATTCTCGAAAGGAGGTGCGTGCGAAAACAAAAATAGCAAATTGGGGGTCCCAAGCCCGAATCTTGGGCATCTCGATCTTATTTGGAACTAGGAGGATTTCTGTATGGCAACTCAAGGAACAATCAAGGGCTATCTTCCCAACGATCGCCCACCGTGGGGCCGACTGGTGCTGCTTGGATTTCAGCATGTACTGACGATGTTCCCGGCCACTGTGTTTGTGGCCGCGTTTACCGGGTTCCACGTCGGCACGGTCTTGTTAGCCTCGGGCGTTTCGACCATCGTGGCGCTGCTCCTGTCGAAGAATCGCATCGGGAGCTTCATTCCGCTGTTCTACGGCTCTAGCTTTAGCTACATCGCCGCTTATCTAGCGGTCGCAGTCTCGATGACCGGCGAGCTACCGACATTCGGTGTGCCACTTCCCGACGAAGTGCTCAGCACCATGCAGGCCGGGATCGTCGTCACCGGCATCCTGAACGTCATCGTGGGCTTCGTGATCCGGGCAGTAGGCAAGGAGGCGGTCGACAAGGTGCTACCGCCGGTGGTGACAGGATCAGTTGCAGCGATCATCGGCTTCGGCCTGGCGTTTGCAGCACTGGACCTGGCGAATGCCAACTGGTTGGTGGCGCTGTTTGCGTTGCTCATCACGGTGCTGTTCTCGGTGTATCTGCAGGGCCGCGGCTTTATCGGAATGCTACCGGTATTGCTGGGGGCGATTGCAGGAATCATCTTCTCCGCTGTCGTCGACTCGGGATCAGTGAATACAGCAGGCGTCGTGGACGCGGCATGGTTCGCGATGCCGCATTTCACATTCCCGTGGAACGCATCGAGTCAATATCTCGTGGTTGCGATTGTGAGCGTTTCCATCATGGCGATCGCTACCATCCCTGAATCGACGGCGCATCTCTACCAGATCAGCCTCTATGTAGATCGTTTCGCCGAAGAGACCAGCAAGCCGAAGTATGGGCTGGATAAGTACATCGGCTGGAATCTGGTGTTCGACGGCATAGGCGACTCCATCAACGGGCTCCTAGGAGCGACCGCTGGCACTAACTATGGTGAGAACAACTCACTGATGGCGATCACGCGCAATTACTCCGGCCCAGCACTGCTGGCCGCAGGCGTGATCTCTATCCTGCTTGGCTTCGTAGGTAAGCTGGCCGCCCTGGTAGCTATGGTGCCGCTGGCTGTGACTGGGGGCTTATCGATCTATCTGTTCGGAGTGATCGGTATGCAGGGTATCGCGTTGATGCAGGAGCACAACGTCAGTATGTTCAATCCTCGCAACCTTGCGGTGGGTGCCACCATCATGGTGGTCGGCATCGGGGGAAATATCGGCTTTGGCGGATTCATCCCCGTGTCCGTCGGCGAAGTGTTCCCTGATGGTCTACCCGCGATCGCAACTGCGGCCGTGCTCGGCATACTCATGAACGCGATCTTCTTGATCTTCGCACCGCCAAAGGCAGCAGAGGTGCCAATGGAAGCGACCTCAGCCGCAGATTGAAATTCCTCGATACGAAGAAAGAGCCGGGCTCTCAACCCGGCTCTTTCGCGTTAATGGCGCCTGAATCAGCGCTAACACTCTCCAAATACTCATCTTACACACGGCTTACAGATTAACCGCAACGTAAGAGTTCGGTGCAATAATCGGTCTAAGTAACACGAGCGACCGGAAGGGGAATCCGGAAAGGAATTAGAGATGGAAATTCTAGGATATGTAGTCTACGGAGTACTGATCGCCGGCTTCGGCTGGGCCCTCGTGGACCTTCTCATCAAGATCCACAAGCAACCAAAGCGACCGCTCAACATGCTTCGCATGACCTCTTATCCGTTCATCCCCGACGATGAGATCCTCGAGCGGATGCGAGAAGAAACGGAAGAGCGAAGCGCCGGGAAACTGCAGCCCAGCCCTGTGCCCGTGAACAGCAACTACAGATAGCTAGACGATTGGTATTGATTTGCATCGAATGACAGAGCGGCCTCGACAGGCCGCTTTTCATTTACATCGATCGACCGACTCGAGTGCTTCTGCGACCACCAACTGAGAGTACCACTCGCTCCGCGCCATCGCCCGATTGCTTCATCTGAATTCTCAACCATCGCCTTGACCTCGCCTGGAAGCATCAGCTGATATATCCACTCTCGTCTCGACCTCGCCCGGAAGCTTCATCGTAGTGCGGGCAGGGTCGAGAGGAACCCAGCCAGGGCATCCGCCCCAGAGGTGTGTCCGCGAAGGATCAGCTGGATCACCACTTCATCCAACCCTCGGTTCACTGTCAAGGCTTCGACCAACAGGTGCCAATCACTTCCGGCTTCTCCCCGAGCGGCCGCCTTGAGCCACGCGCCGGAGATAGCGTTCGTACGCGGGACAGCCGCGCCCACGATCACCCTGCTGATCGACCAGGCTTGCTCTTTGTCCACCCTAGACCACAGCGCATGAATAGCTCCCTGCAGATAGTCATCTCCGGATGGCGTCACCCCCCCACCTAATCCAGCTAGTCGCTCTACAGCCCACTCTACTCCACCCAGATTGCCATCACCTAGGCTGGCCTGCAGCTGCTTAGCCGGGCCGGCTGCCGCGTGCATTGCCTTCGACTGGAATGTCTGATCAGGCTCCGGCAGCGAGTCATCCGCTAATGGGGCAAAGCTATTTTGCGGGGCGAATTGCTGGAGCAGAATCATAAGCTGTGAAATCCGAGTTTCATTCAGCTCTTCCCCGAACTGCAGCCAGTTCGGACGCGGTTGCCAATTCTCTGCACCCTCCCAGTCGATGTGGATGTGTCCGAGCTTAATGCTGTACCCACGGATGATCACCTGGTTCTCTGGGTTCAGCGTATCGAAACCCTTGAAGGACCTCTCACCCGGAGAAGCAACAACTGCAAATGGGCCAGCGCCAAGATCTGGCAGCACGATTGACAAAAGATCTTGTCGTGGATCGATGAGGTTGACCGATTGTCGATAAAGGCTGTGAATACGTGGATTAGAGGCTGAGGCCAGCCACTCGAGCGCCCTCGGGGCAATCAGCTCGCCCTGCAGGCGGACCATAATCTGCTTACTCGCTCGAATCCTCGAGCAATGCTCCACCGCTGATGACAGCCATGGGAGGTTGATGGAACCGTAGCGCCCCGAGCACATCCGGCTGCCGGAGCACCACCAGATTTGCAGGGGAACCGACCTCCAGGGAATGCTGTTCGATCCCCATAGCAGTGGCCGCGTTGATGGTGACCATATCGTAGAGAACCTCCATGTCCTCCCGAGTTGTCATCCATAACAGGTGGGAAGCCAGGAACGCTACCTCGAGCATATTGTTCTGGCCATAGGGATAGTAAGCGTCCGAGATATCGTCTTGTCCCAGACAGACCAACACGTTCTCCTGACGCAGTTCGGTCACTCGTGCATGCAGTGGGCCAGTGTGGGGATCGGAAACAACCGCAATCTGAGCATTTTGAAGCAAAGCCGCCAGTTTCTGAAAGTATGGCTTGGGGTAGAGCGCCATGGCGCGGGCGTGGTGGGCAAGAACTCTACCCTGCAAGCCGGTCTCGAGTGTCTTCAGGGCCATCATTTCCAATGTTCGCAAGCCCGGATCCCCGGCGTCGTCAACCAACATCGAAACCCCCGCTTCGAATTCCACCGCAATGGCAAACATCTGGTCGATATGGCCCTTGGCATCTTCGTCTGAGTATTCGATCCATGGGATTCCGCCTACCAGATCTGCCCCAAGCTCCATGGCTTCACGGATTAATTGAGCAGCTCCCGGCTCACGGACAACGCCATCCTGTGGAAACGCCACCACCTGCAGCTCAACCTTGCCTTTGAACTCTTGTCGCGCCTGAATGAGTGCCTTGACCCCCTCCAATTTCGCCTTGCTGTCAACATCCGCGAACGCTCGAATATGCGTGTTCCCATTCTGAGCAGCCCAGCGCAGTGCGGTGCGTACGTTTTCGAGGATCCAGTCTTGCTCGTAGTTTTCCTTTACCTTAGATGCGCGTTCGATAGCTGTCATGGCCTTACCCATCGAGTCGCCGTGGTAGTCGAGCATAGCCGCGTCGTCAAGCATGGTCAGGGTAAAGACCTTGTCCAGGTGAAGATGCGGGTTGACGAACGATTCGGTGGCCAAATTTCCTTGGGCCTCGATTGTTGTCACAGCGGTGTTGTCAAGTTCACTGCTAATGGCCTGTATCCGACCCTCGCCAATTCCGATATCGACCGTCTCACCCGGGCGATTGCGCAGTCGACAGCCTCTAATCAGAATGTCCAACTCACTTGCCACCAGTCGGCTCCCTCACGAATTCTCTTCGAAGATACTGTTGAAAGGTGGTTGGCTCCCGACCGAGCAAGCCGGCCAGCACGCGTGGGTTCCCCCAATATCCGTGTTCGGAGTAGTACTCAAACATGTTGAGAAGTATCTCGGCACGCTCCGGGTCCAGCTTAGTGTCTCGCCGCCACTGATCATGAGAGATCTCCACCGCCTTCACAGGGCTACCAACTACCTCTGCCATCTGACGCGCCATTTGCTCAGGCGTCAGTAGCTCCGGTCCGGCCAGTTCATAGATTGCCCCTTCATAGCCCGGCGAGCTGAGGATTTGCGACGCTAGTTCTGCAATATCTTTCAAATCGACCGGGCTAAATCGCACGTCCGTCGGATAGGGAACCGGGTAGCTCCCTTGCACGATCGAATCCCACGCTCCCTGAACATTCTGCATGTAGCTAGCAGGCTGTAGGATCGTGAATCCCATGTTCGATTCGATCAGCCGCTCCTCAACCAGGAGTTTGCTCCAATGGTGTGGCATGGCATGAATTTGGGGATGTAACACTGAATGCATCACGAAGTGGGCTACTTCCGCTGCATGCGCGGATGAGATCGCGTTGTTACCAATCTCTTCTTCCGCAGGGTGAGCGTTAGGACCGATGTGGTACACCGCACGCATTCCGGCAAAGATTGGTTCTAAGGAATCGAGATCCAGAAGATCACCAACCTCAACTTCGACGGCTCCATTGGCCTTGGCTGCCTCTATTTGTGCGGGCTGGCGAACAAGAGCACGAACCGGCACTTTCCGAGCAACCAGGGCTTCGATCACCGCCCGGCCAGTCTTGCCACCCGCTCCTGTAACTAGGATCATTTCTGTTGCCCCACCATTTGGCTATATCCTGAACCTTTGGGGTTGGTGGAATGTGCGTGGCTTCCTCGGAAATCACTATCGAGCCAGCGGTTAAAGCCCCTCGGGCTTCGCCCCGGCCTGCGCTCGGAGCTTAGGCTGGGAGGTGCAGTCTACCTATTCCCCTAGCGCAGATTGCACAAGCTCCCACAATCTTCTCGGGCTTAACGGGATCTCGAGGATCTCCAGTCCATCCATCTGCAGCGCGTCTTCCAAAGCCTGGGCAAACAGCGGGCCTGTCGGAATGGCTCCTGCCTCTCCAGCGCCCTTGGTGCCCAGCGGGTTCAAAGGTGAAGGTGTTTCCACGTGACCGACGCTCACGTTCGGCACATCCAATGCAGTGGGGAGCAAGTAGTCCATGAAAGATCCATTGAGCAGCTGGCCATTTTCATCAAAAATGAGTTGCTCATAGAACGAATTGCCGATCCCCTGCGCCACCCCACCTTGAACCTGGCCGTCCAGGATCATTGGGTTGATCACACGCCCACAATCATGCACCACTACAAACTTCTGGATATCCACCGCCATGGTTTCGGGGTCGACTTCGACGATCATAGCGTGCACACCATTGGCAGTCGCTCCACGTTCCGGCCCGAAGTAGTTGGTGGCTTCCAGTCCAGGCTCGGTCCCAGGCTTCACGGCCCCACGCAGAGGATTGGCGTTGGCTGCCAGATCCCCTAGAGCTATCGAACGGCTGGGCGCGCCAACCACGCGCACCTCCCCGTCTACCAGCTCAAGATCCTCCTCCGCCACCTCCAACTCCTCACTGGCGGCCTTCAAGATCTTGACGCGTACATCCTTGGCTGCTTCGTTGATAGCGTTGCCTGCCACGACAGACCCACGGCTGGCGAAGGTCCCGGTGCCCCAGTGAAATTGATCGGTGTCGCCTGTCACGAGATCGATCTTGTCAATGTCCACCTGTAGTTGCTCGGCCACGATCTGCGCATAGCTGGTGAAATGCCCCTGCCCCTGCGTACCGATTCCGGTCGCAACGGAGACCCGGCCGCTCTGCTGTACTTGGACCCGGGCTCCTTCATATGGGCCAATGCCTGTGCCCTCCACATAGGCCACAACGCCGATCCCGACTTTGCGACCTTCCTCTCGGGCTTTTGGCTGAATTTCGGATACAAACTCATCGTATCCGATCATTTCCAGCGCGCCGTCCAGAGAGGGCTCGTAGTCCCCGCTGTCGTACACCAGCTTCGTGAAGTCCTGGTAGATAATCTCGTTGTCATAGGGGAACTCGTCGGGCGGGATGAAGTTCCTGCGACGGATTTCGTGCTTCGGGATTCCCAGCTCCTTGGCGGCCAAATCTAGCAAGCGTTCAATCACAAACACGCCATGCTGGCGACCGGCACCCCGATAGGGGGTCACTATGGTCTTGTTGGTGAACACCGCCGTGAATTCGCTGTAGTAGTTGGAGATCTTGTAAGGACCTAGCAGCGTGCATTGGGCGTTTAGCGGAACCGTCAACCCGTATGGATCGTAGGCGCCCGAATCGTGCAGAAAGGTGTCGTGAACGCCCAAAATCATGCCGTCTTCGGAGAGCGCGATCTCGGCCTGATGGATCTGACTGCGCTCCTGAGTGGTAGCCACGAAGTTCTCAGACCGATCTTCGATCCACTTTACAGGACGCCCAAGCTGCATGGCTGCCCAGGGAATGAGCATTTCCTCCGGGTAGAACATCATGATCTTGGGTCCAAAGCCGCCCCCGATGAAGGGTGCGATCACTCGCACCTGGTTCCCAGAGAGGCCGAGCATGTCTGCCAAGCCATTGCGGATCGGGTTGGGGGCTTGCGTCGTATCCCAGACTGTCAGGCGTTGGCTGCGTGCATCCCACTCGGCGACAACACCGCGGTTCTCGAGCGCAGCAGCGGTTCCGTGATCGTAGGTGAGGCGCCGTGCGATCACAGTATGAGCACGTGCCTTTGCCTGTTCGTAATCCCCGATGGTTTGAACGACG
Source organism: Anaerolineales bacterium (assembly GCA_046759305.1). GTDB lineage: Bacteria > Chloroflexota > Anaerolineae > Anaerolineales > E44-bin32 > JADFRG01. The sequence goes on along the minus strand of JBHIBY010000007.1, from coordinate 24,835 downwards.
TGCGCCGCCACGTTGGAGCCTACATCCTCATGTACCATCGTCGAATCTTGCTTCACTGCTGCCTCGAGATCGACGACTGCGGACAGCGGCTCGTAGTCGACCAAGATATCGGCCAGCGCGTCCTCCGCTAAATAGCGGCTCTCCGCCACCACGACCGCGATGGGTTCTCCAAGGTGTCTGACCATGTCCATGGCCAGGATGGGTTGTGTGCACTCATTGAAGACGATTCCCTCGACCGGCGGAGGAGAAACCAGCAACGGACCGTTGCACCAGTAGTCGCCTAGATCTCCCGCAGTGTAGACGGCTGCTACTCCTTCGTGTTCCCGGGCACTCGATGCATCGACCGAGCGAATTCTTGCGTGTGCATAGGGACTCCTCAGGAATGCCACGTGGAGCATGCCCGGTAAATTCACATCATCGACAAATAAAGCTTGCCCGGTCAGCAGTCGGGGGTCTTCGTTGCGCTTGATGCGCTGGCCGAAGTATTGGGTGGCCATCAATTTTTTCTGATCACCCATCCGAAGCCAGCTACGCCAAGTCCAAGCAGCAGCGTAGGGGCGGCTAAAGCCAGCTGGGGTAGATCGCCTGGCAGCCGGACCAGGATTTGATCCAAAGCTATGCCGACAAACATCAGCCAGCCTGGCCATGAGGGCAGCGCGCGCACCCTGGAATTGCTTAAGGCCAAGAGCAGTAATCCGATCGCAAATAGGATCCCTGTCACTGGGGAGGCAACCGGAAATATCTCTTCCGCGATCTCGACCCTCGATAGCATGAATGACGCAGCAGCCGCTATTAACAGCGCGTTTCCAACTGTCGCTATCACGTATCCGAGCAAACCCACGTATCCGGTAGCCGAGTACTGGACGGAGTACACACCGGACAGCAAGAAAAAGAGCAGGATGTGCCCAGATGCGAAAAGCGTTCCAGTTACGATTGGCTCTGTGAATTGCAGGGCGATCGCTCCCGCGATAATCAGCAAACCCGAAACGAGGCCTGCAAGACCGCTCCAGCGCGTCAGCTCATATCGCGACATTTTCTTGACTCCTAGTCTACCGAGCCCTCGAAGTAAGCGCGCATCGGACGGAAGTAATAGTCCTCCCATCCCTCACTGTACATCTCGCCCTGCCCATCAGGGATATCGGAGTGCAGCAGCGTCACGCGCGTACCGTCTTCAAGCGCCTCCAGTAGAACTTCCAATCGAGAAGCTTCGCTCCCCTCTGGAAATTCGGTGGTCCGCCAGGATTGCACAATCCGGCCGTAAGGCTCGAGTTCATGAAATACACCTGAAATGTAGCCGTCCCATGCCGTCATCTCGCCGCCAACGCGTCCTTCCACTGAAGCGCTCGAGCCAGTAAATGCGGTGTGTTCTTCGCTGTCCAGCCAGGCTTCGTAGATGCTTTGGGGGCTGGCACTGAACTCTGCCACAAGCCTAAGTTTTTCCATCAGTTACTTTCAAGCTTCAAATATCCTCCGGCAGCCTTCGACTAGTCTTTAGTTGCCTTCATTTGATCTTCTACAGCCTTCGATCAGTCTTCGACTGCTTCCGACTAGTCTTCTACCAGCTTCGCTTAGTCTTCGACAAACGCTACCGCCCGACAGAAAGCCGCCTCGCCTCCTTTGAACTTCCACGGAAAAGCACCGACGGTCAGCCGCTTATTCTGTAGTTCGGGCGCGCCGATGTCGCCGCCCATGTTCTCCACGTGGAAACAGTCGTGCGGAAACAGTGCGTTATGAGTCAGTTGGTAAGCCCGCTCTGGGAAAAGCTCATCCATTTTGTCCGCGCCGAACTTGTCCTCACACTGCTGGCTGACCCGCTTCCAGTGTTCCAAGCCGCCCTTTCCTAAAAAGCGTCCAATAGGCAGATTCATGGGGTGATCGGTCGACACCATATCCACGCCCCACATGTGAACTTTCTTCTCCAGCAGCCAATCAACGATTCCAAAATGGGGACCGGGGTGTCTGTGTATGTACTTCTCCTCATCAGGCTGTTCACCGAATTGGGCATGCTTGTGCCACCCGGTATGAATAAAGAGGATGTCACCGTCTCGCACTTCCACCCGATCTTCGATCATCTCTGGCGTAAACAAGTCAAGCTCGTCGAGTTCATCACTCAGGTCTACGATCACTCCCTCGCCGTAGAGCCAATCGAGGGGCAGCTCATCGATGGTCTTGCCGGCCGTGACGAAATGGCGTGGGGCGTCGAGGTGCGTGCCCATGTGATTCGAGGTTTTGATGTATTGCGCGTTCACTCCGTGCTCTGACTTACGTTTGAAGTACTTGACCTCGAAAGGGGGATAGAAAGGCCAGAAGGGTGCATCTTGATTCAAGGGTTGCGATAGGTCGTAAATCTTCATTGATCTCTCCTCTTCCTGGAGTAGCTCCTCACCGAAGTCTACAGTTCGTATCGTTCGGCAAATGCAATAAGCGCCTGCTCAAATATTTCTTTCGGCGGCCGCACTAGCCCTGCTCCGACCTGCCCAACCCCGGGCTCTTTGTGCGCGATGCCGGTGTTGATGCGCGGTGTAATTCCGAGTTCAACCACTTTACGTATATCGATTCCGGTGGGGGTGCCGCGGAAGTCCAATGGTGGAATCGTGAAGTGTTCATGCTCGGCGACCGTTATCTCGTACATTTCCTGCGTTGCGTTCAGTGCATCTTGCGGCGTCCCGCTCACAAACGCAACGATGGCGGGAGCGGCGGCCATAGCGAAGCCACCGATGCCCGCGGTCTCCGTGATAGTGCTGTCCCCGATGTCCGCATTAGCATCGTCGGCTGCAAAACCGGAGAAGTAAAGTCCGTCAGGAATCTCTGCCGGCGCAGTAAACCAATCATCTCCTAAGCCGCTGACGCGCATTCCGAAGTCGGTCCCATTGCGGGCCATGACGGTTACCACCGTGCTGCCCTCAACGCCGTGAGCTGCATCCACCATCGCCTTGCAGGCCGCCATCACCGGATTAAGAACGCTCAATGCATTGTCGCCGAGAAATTGCAGCACCTGCTCTTCCACCGCCTTATCGCTGGCTACCTTGGCAATCAGCGGCGAGAGCAGCTTAAGATAGAGCAGCGAGCCGGCCTTGTTCCGATTATGGCCCTCGTCACCCATATGCAATGCTTCCGCTAGTAGCGCTCGAATATCCAGACCGTCCGTCTGCTCGAGCGCCTCCCGCATCAAGTCACCCATCGCGCTATTCATCCAGCGAAGTTTGTCCAAAACCTCTTCACTGTAGGCTCCGTAGCGGAGCACCTTGCCGTACCCCTCGTTTAAATTGGAATATGCCCGATTTCCATGGGTCGGATTCTCGATGATGTACACCTCCATCGAGGCCGAAATTGCTCCCGCCATAGGGCCTACCGAATCATGGTGGTGGCACGGGGCGAAATTGACTTCCCCTGCCTCGGCCATACCCATGGCGCGCTTTTCGTCCTTCGCCAAGCCTTCGAAGAGCAAGGCACCGATGACGGCCCCTCTTAGGGGCCCCGACATCCGCTCCCACTCTATTGGCGGTCCAGCATGCAGGATTAGGTTGTCCGCCATGTCGGGAATCACATCGCGGGCGGGAGCGAGCCCAGTCAGCATCGGACGGGCCGACATCATTCGCTCAACCGCGGTTTGATTTGAGGCTTCGATATCCATTACTTTTTCCTTAGCTCTTCATCTTCTGCAAGATTGCCTGCAGTCGTTCGTCGCCACCCGCAGGCGGCTTCCAATCCACATGCACGGACTCGGCCCCTTGGTCGCGAAGACTGTCGGAGAAGGATTCCAGACCAACGTTGATAGCAGCCACCGGGTGTGAGAGGAATTCGGTTTCAACGGTCCTAACCTCACGCTCCGTGAAAAGCGATGTTGTATAGGCCACTGCGCCAGAAGTCTCCGTGAAAACCACTGCCCCTGCCTCTCGGAGTTGTTGCTCTTGTGCTTCAAGATCCTGAGGGTCTTCGTCGGTCCCGATGAGAATGACCACCACCTCGGCACCGTGCTCCTTGCGCACGTCTCTAATTTCCGGTGCCAACTCAGAAGCTGGATCAGGATGCGCACCTTCGCCTAGCACAATGTCCAGCAGAATGAGCGCCACCATCGGGTCGGCCGCCTCCTGTCGCAGGCGGCGGATTCGTAAATCGTTGTCGATCATGGGGTGCAATCTACCCACCGTGAATACGTCCTCTCCAAGATCAAGTAGAGTGTGCTCTTTGCTGATGAGCGGATCGTCCAAGCGCGGGTCACTGATGTTGGAGTAGACCGGCCCAAGCACCGTTTGAAACCCAGCCAGCGTTTCCGCCGCCAGCGTTCCCCCGGAGAACAATCCACGTAAGTAGCGGGCGCCCGGACGCAGCTCCGGAGTTTTCGCTGGCGCCATTTCCACGCCAATCAATCCGACTGCCAGGTCCGCCGCTTCGATAAGCGAACTAGCGAAGTACAGGTTGCCGAGTTGTTTGGCCGGTGACGGATACCCAATGAAACTGACCACCGTCGGTTTGCCGGCAGCCCAAGCTCGCTGGAGCAGTCGAGCAGTCACCGCAGGGTCAGGCGGCTTGGAAACCAGGACGATCACTTCCGTCTTCGCATCGCTGGCCAGCAAGTCGAGACCGCGTGCTGCCGTGGCCCCCGCGACGTCTTGTTTGAGGTCTCTCGCTCCAGTCCCGATCGCCTGGGAAACCCCTTGCCCCATCTGATGGATGCGGGATGTAATGGATTGCAAACCCGTGCCGGAGGCTCCGACCAGCCCGATCGCTCCGCGTCGCACGCGGTTGGCAAATCCAAAGCCGATTCCACCGACAATCGCCGTCCCACAATCCGGTCCCATCACGAGCAGTCCGTGCTCTTCTGCTCGCGCCTTCAACTCAACTTCGTCGTCGATGGTGACGTTATTGCTGTAGAGAAATACATGCTTTCCTAGATCGAGCGCATCGCGAGCCACGCCTGCTGCGTAGCGTCCCGGGACTGAAATTAAGACCCAGCCTGCTGCCGGGAGCATCTCGGCGGCGGCTTCCAAGGATTTCGGACGGTATGCTCTGGCCGTGACTGATCTTCGACGCGAAAGCAGTTCATCTACTTGCCCCAAGGCTGCCCCTGCTGCCGCATCGGTTTCCGCGTCGACAACAATCACGAGATCTTCTGGGGCAGCCTGTATGTCGGCGGGCAGCAAGTTGTTCTGAGCGAGCAGCTCTAAATTTGCGGCGGTCCCCATGACCACCCCCGCGTCGATTACATCTGGAAGGCCGGCAAGCGCGCGCTGAAGCTGCATGAGCACGATTGAGTCGTAATAGGCTCCGGGGCGAATTTCATACGAGGTGGGCATACTACGCGGCCCCTCCGCAACAGCTCTCTGCGCGATCGGTGTCGGTTACGCTGCCGCGCAACAAACTCTTCATTCTTCAGCCAACCCACGTTCCACGGCGACGGCCTCTGCAAGCAGCCGCTCGTCGCTGTACCAACCACCGGTCACTTGAATTCCCAGCGGCAGATTGTTGGAGCTCCATCCGGAAGGTATCCCGATCGTAGGCAGACCGCTGTGAGTCCAGGGTAAGTTCATGGCTGGGTCACCGGTACTTTCGATGCCTTCAGGGGCGGGTCCAGGCGCCGCAGGAGAGATCCAGGCATCGAGGCGGTACTCCTCCATCAATGCCTGAAGTTGATCGCGCAACTGGCCGCGCCCCTCGAGTACCGCTTCTAATTGATCGTCCGAAATCCCTCGCCCTTGATCCATGAGTGCTGCCGTCTTCGGGTGATAGAGATCGCCGTATTTCTGGAACCATTCCGAATGAACCACGGCCGCCTCGGCGGCTAATATCAGATAGTGTCGCTGCTTAATCGCTTCGTGGTCGGGCATTGCCGGCACATCGACTACTCGAAACCCTCCCACTTCGAGGCGGACCTTCACGCTCTCGAAGTGGGCGATGGCTTCCTCGGAGGCGCCTTCCAGATAAGGGCCGCTCGGTACTCCAAGCGTGATCGTTCCCGGGGCAAGATCGCCTAGCCGAGCATCAAGCTCTTCTGGGTTCCAATCGGCAAGCAGCAACGGCGCAAGCGCTAGAGTTCCCCCTACATCGGTTGTGAAGAAGCCCACGTGGTCCAACGATGGAGCGAGGGGAATCACGCCGGCCGTCGAGATTCGGGCATAGCTTGGTTTAAAACCCACCACTCCACAGAACGCGGCCGGGCGATTGATCGAGCCGACCGTCTGGGTTCCAAATGCAAAAGGAGCCAAGCCTGCCGCGACTCCGGCTGCCGATCCGCTGCTTGAACCTCCTGGTGTGTGATCCGGATTGTGGGGATTGCGTGTAGGACCAGGAGCAAAGTAGGCGAATTCAGTTGTGACTGTCTTGCCAAGAACTAGTGCTCCTGCATCCTTCAGCTGTGTCACGCAGGTGGCTTGCTCTCCGGTAAGTCTATCTGCGGGTAGGCGGCTCCCGGCGCGAGTTTCGAACCCGTCTGCATGGAAAATGTCTTTAACACCGATGGGGAGGCCGAACAGTGGCGGTCGGCTATCAATTTCTGAATAGAGTTGCTTTAACATCTCATAATCCTCCCGCAGCCGCGCGAAGCGTTGTTCCTCTGGCATGAAAGCCTGGACCTGAGACTCCCGCTGTTCGAAGTTTGCTTCCAATTGCTCGAAATAGGTCTCGGGCTCGTTCTGAAGCAGTTGCAGAACCTCAGGGATTGAAGTCGTTGCATCAGCACGAGTGCTCGATGAACTCATTTTTGCATCCTTTCAGCCGCTAGCCGCGCGGCCTCCACGATGTTTTGATAGCCGGTGCAGCGACATAGGTTCCCGGAGATTGCTTCGCGGATCTCCAATTCCGAGGGATCTGGATTCTCCTCCAGGAACGGCACCAAGGTCATGAGGAATCCAGGAGTACAAAAGCCGCACTGAAGACCGTGTGCTTCCCAGAATGCCTGCTGGAGAGGGTGTAAGTCCTTGTCGCTGCTCGCGAGCCCCTCGACCGTCGCAATGTCATGGCCATCCGCCTGTACTGCTAGCATCAGGCAAGACCGCACAGGCCGACCATCTAGCAACACTGTGCATGCGCCGCAAACTCCGTGCTCACAACCTACATGCGTACCGGTCAGCCCGAGTTCGTGTCGAAGGTAGTCACTGAGCAACATGCGAGGCTCTACCTCACTCTGGTAGTCCTCGCGATTGATGGTCAGAGTGATAGCATGAGTTTCCATCACACGTTCGCATTCCCTACACGAGAAAACGCTTTAGCCAGCGCGCGCTCCGTCAGTACCCGGGCCAGATGACGCTGGAAATCTACCGTAGCGTGCACATTGCCCATGGGGTCGATTTCGGTCTCAGCCGCTTCGCGCGCTGCGGCAGCGATAACCTCTTGACTGGGCGCCTCTCCTCTGAGCATGGCCTCCGCGCTCTCAGCCTCAATTGGTCCATCTCCAGCATTCAAATAAACCAGACGCGCGTCCTTACACGCCCCCTCATCGTCCAGCTCCACCTCGACCGCCACACCCATCATGGCGTAGTCTCCTCTTCGTCGTGAGGATTCTTCAAAGCACCATCCAGTTTTGGCGCTGATGACAGGGAACGAGATTTCCACCAGCATCTCATCCGGTCCAAGCACGGTTGAGAACATTCCTTCGAAGAAGTCTTTGGCTTCGATCATCCGATCCCCATCTGGTCCAGTAGCTTTCATGTTGGCGCCAGCGGCGATCGCAACTACCGGTAACTCTGCAGCAGGATCAGCATGGGCCAAGCTGCCGCCGATCGTGCCACGCGTGCGGATCTGCGGATGAGCGATATGTGGCATAGCCTCGTAGAGCAGCGGCGCGGCCCGTTCCACGTCTTGGCTTCTCTCAATATCTCGTTGGCGTGTCATGGCACCGAATGCGAGCACTCCACCATCGGAAGGGCGAATGTACTCAAGATCCCCGATTCGATTCAGATCGATAAGCACAGAGGGTTGAAGCACTCGAAAATTCATGGCGGGAATGAGGCTCTGGCCGCCTGCCAGCAGCTTGGCCGCATCGCCATGCGCTGACATTTGTTCGAGGGCATGCTCTACAGATTCAGCGGGGATGTATTTGAATGGGGGTGGTTTCATTGTGTAGTACGAGGTTCCATTGTGGGGTACGAATTGTATAACAGGATTCCCATTACTCGGTTGTGCGCGTACTATAATTCGACGCGCCCCAGCATGACGAGCCTCCCGGATCGCTCTCAACAGCTTCTCGACGGGGTGCGTGTCATTGATCTGACCCGCATCCTGGCTGGGCCCTACTGCACCATGCTGCTGGGCGATCTCGGTGCGGATGTCATCAAAATTGAGGTCCCTGGCCGTGGCGATGACACACGACAGTGGGGACCGCCCTTCACTGAAGGAGGCGAATCAGCCTACTTCCTCGCAACGAATCGCAACAAGCGCAGCCTAACCTTGAATCTAAAATTTGAGCGCGGGCTCTCAATATTGAAAGACCTGATCCTTCAGGCGGATGTTTTGATCGAGAACTTCCGGGTGGGTACGCTGGAGAAATGGGGATTCGATTACGAAGAACTGCAGGAATTGAAACCGGACCTGATCTACTGTACGGTTACAGGCTACGGATACACGGGGCCCTACCGCGATCGCCCCGGATATGACTTCATTGTCCAGGCACTGGGGGGATTCATGAGCGTCACCGGACCGGAAGATGGAGAACCATTCCGGGCCGGTATTGCGATCGCAGATCTGGCCAGCGGTATCTATGCAAGCAATGCGGTACTCGCTTCCTTGTATGCACGTGAACGCACTGGGGCCGGCCAACGGATCGATATCTCGTTGCTGGATTGTCAGGTAGCCTTGATGTCGTATGTGGCAAGCAATTATCTGGTTTCTGGAAACCAGCCCCAGCGCTTCGGCAACGCCCACCCAAACATCGTGCCCTACGAAGTGTTCGAGGCGGAGGATGGCTACTTCGCCTTTGCAGCCGGCAATGATCTACAGTGGGCAAAATTCTGCAAGGCCGTTGATCGCGAGGCGTGGATCGAGGATGAGCGGTATGCAACCAACCCCGCCCGCCTAGAAAATCGAACCGAACTGGTGAGCCTTCTGAACGATCTGTTCTCTACGCATTCCATTGAGCATTGGATCGCGCTCTGTGACAGCATCGGCCTTCCCGTTGGCCCAATTAACAGCATGGAGCATGTGCTTTCAGATCCCCAGGTACTTGCACGCGAGCTAGTGATGGATGTTCCGCACCAAACCGGAAGCAATGTCCCGCTCATCCGCTCGCCACTAAACATTCCCAGCGCACCGAGCGAAGTGCGCTACCCGCCTCCAACATTAGGACAGCATACCGACGAGATCTTATCGGAATTGCTCAGCTTCGACCCACCAGAGATCGAGAGCCTACGCAGTGAAGGCGTCGTGTGATGGATCTCAGAGTCAATCGGTTACAAATTAACGTTATTGGCCCCCTCTCGCAAGTCGCAGGCCGCGGCCTTCTCTCAAGGTTCACTCCCATCTCGCACGCTTCACCGCCCTCGGCCTTCTCTCTCGAATCACCTCCCAAAGCTTCGGCTATGAGGAGGGTTCTGCGAACTTGAAACAGGCATGCGCGAAGTAAGTATCGTCGGAACCTCTCAAGTACCCGTCCAGTCGGGGACTCAACAAACGCTTCGTGAGCTTGGCGCTCAGGTCGTGCACGGCGCTATGGAAGAGGCGGGCGTCGAGCAGGTGGACGCACTGTTTGCCAGCAACATGCTTGGAGATGAACTGCAAGGACAGAAGCACATCGCAGCGCTTGTTGCGGATGAGGCCGGCCTGGTGGGAATTGAGGCGCTTCAAGTTCAAGCTGCTATGGCTAGCGGTTCGGCTGCACTCCGCATGGCATTTTTAGCGGTGGGAAGTGGGGAAGCGGACCTGGCAGTGGTAGTGGGTGTCGAAAAGATGAGCGAAGGTTTGGCAACCCCCGCGCTCTCTAAAGCCCTGGACTCAAAGGAGGTCGAAGACGGCGCCACGCTGATCAGCAAGAACGCCGATCTGATGCGGCTTTACCGGAAACGGTACGATGTTCCAGAGGATGGATTCGTAAACTTCCCGGTTACAGCACATCGCAATGCGCGAAACAACCCCAATGCGCTATTCAAGGACATGAGCGTAAAGCCGCGGACGGTGATGAAGTCACGCATGGTTCATGATCCTTTGCGATTGCTCGATTGTTCGCCAATTTGTGACGGCGCAGCGGCGGTAGTGCTTTCCCCTGCAGAAGAAGCCCGCGCGCACAGCCCGCATCCAGTGCGAATCCTTTCCAGCAGTGTAGCAACAGATCGATTTAGAGTAGGTGACCGGCCAAATCCCCTTTGGTTGGAGGCGGCACAGGAAAGTGCGACCAAAGCCTACCGGCAGGCGAACGTCCATCGAGAAGACATCAATTTCTTCGAGGTCCACGACGCGTTCAGCATCATGTCCTGCATGCAGTTAGAAGCCGCCGGATTTGCGGATCAGGGACAGGGTTGGCGTCTGGCTGAAGAGAAGCAGATCGCGCTGCGTGGCGAAATTCCAATCACTACGATGGGAGGGCTCAAGGCCAGAGGCCACCCGATCGGGGCAACGGCGCTTTATCAGGTATCTGAGATCGTGCTGCAGCTAACAGGCCGAGCGGGCAAGAATCAAGTTCGTGGGGCAGAAATCGGCATGATGCAGAGCGTTGGGGGTGCGGGTACTACCATCATCACCCATATCCTCGGGGTCTAAGCCTTTACTCTTCGAGATACCCCTTTACACAATCAAAGAAACTCTTCGCTATCTTTTTGCTAGCGCTTCCCATCATACGCGAAGCGAGGCTGGCGATGGTGCCTGACACCATGACGTCAGCTGACCAAGCCATGAGCGTCCCGCCATCCACAGCGTCTTCCAGCTTCATTTCACCGGTGACGTCGGCTGCGCTACCGGGTGCGGTGCCGTGGGCAGCCATCTTTGCGAAATTTGGAGCGTCCATCTCGACCCAATTAATGACGTTGGAAAACCGAACCTTCACTGTACCAAAACCAATCGCGGCGGTAGCTTCGAATTGCTTGCCTGGCTCGATGATCGTCATCGATTCCAGCCCTGGAGCACACTGACTAACCACTTCCGGATCGGTCAGAAAATCCCACACCTTCTGCCGGTCCGCTTGAATGGTCACTTCACCCTCAAGTTTCATGCTGCAGCCTCCGTCAGGACACCCGAAGCCCAATAACCATACCAGCGGATATCAAAGCCAGGAGGCCCCAAACAAGCCACACTGCATCTGCCCAATACAGCGCAAGCGAGGGGAGCATAATCAACCCAAATGCAAGCGCCTGGAACCCGGTTCATCTCTGAGCTACAAACCACACGACGATGCTCAGCCCAACAAGTAGCGCCCCACAATACGGGATCAAATGTCGCAGGATGATTCCTTCCTTTCCTCCCATGCCGGCTGTGCTGGCTCCCACCACGACCTTCGAAGGGGCCAGCACCGATAAGATGGCCGCACCCGCGGTCTGTGCCGCTAGCAATAGCGGGATACTGTATCCGAGCAGCTCGGCGGTGCGCAGCTGCAACTGGCCAAACACCACGTTCGAGTTGGTATTCGATCCGGTCATGAATGCCCCGAGGCCCCCGATCCACGGCGCGAGAGCGGGATAGACACCCGCAAACGCGCGCGCCAAACCTTGAGCCAATGCTTCAGTCATACCAGCGTGCGCCATAATGACTGCCATCGAAACAAGCGCCGCAATCCCCAGGCTGGATGGTATGACGCGGGTGATGGTACCCACCAGAATTCTTCTGACTGCACCGGGTTGATACTGCCCGGCACGACGATGAATGAAATACGCGACGATCGCTGCGTAGAACAGCAGCGCGCCGGCATGGGTGAAAATCGGTATCACCCTTCCCGGTCCTTCTGGAGTTGTGTATCCCCGTGCGGTGCTCAACTCAGGGAATTCAAGCCGAATTTGCGAGCCACCCAGTGTCTCACGCACCATCGGAGTAAGTTGCACTACGACAGTAATGACTATGAGCGCGATATAAGCAGACATGGCCAGGAGCAGCGCTCGCGAAGGTCTACCTTCCCAGGCTATGAAATACCCGACGACCATTCCCGCCAGACCGGCGCCAAATCCCGCCAAATTCCACAGCCCGTTCGTGGCCAGCAAATACTGCGTCAGCCCCATCACGGTTCCCAGTATAAGGATGACGACCGCCAAGCGGCGCACCGCGCGCCATCCTTGGGCGGCATGTCCGGCTCCGATTCCGCAGCCATATCCGAGCATCCCAAGCAAGATTGCTGAGGCCCCCGCCAGCTGCTCCCATCCCATTCCGGAGGCAGCCATCAAGGCGTTGAATGAAGAACCCAGCGAGCCGAAGGTCACCGACCAGGCCTGGCCAATGGAGGGCACGACTACTGCTGTGAGCGGTGCATAGCCGAGGCCGATAAGCAGCGGCGCTGTGACGGCTGTCGGGACGCCGAAACCGCCAACTCCCTGAAGGAAGGAGGCAAAGGGCCATCCGATTAACAGCGCTTGCATGCCTTTGTCTTTGATCAAACTGGGTAATGTCCTCCCGATGATCTCGATTGCACCGGCTTCGTCTGACACACGGTAGAGCAAGAAAGCTCCCCAAATGATGAAGAGTACGTCAACGGTGAGCAGTAACGCCTTGACTTGAGCTGCGGCAAGGACCACAGCCCCAGCCCCGAAGTACACCGCTGTTAGTAGGACAGCCACCAACCAACCCGCCGGCCCAGCCTTAGCGGCACCCCAGCGAAATCCGACCATCAATACCAGGATGGTGACCACTGGCAGTGCCGCCAGCGTCCAGTCAAGGAGCATAGATTTGGACTCGCCCCTCGTTGTCGATCCCTGCTGCTCGATCTGATCCTCCGAAGATCAGAAACTGTCCATCGTATCCCACGCCACCCAATCCGTGAACCGCGAACGGAAGGTTCGGCCCCGCCACCCAGGCCTCAAGTTCAGGGTCGTAGATCTCGAGCGAGGCTAGCGAAGCTCGCCCGGTCATGATCACTTCGCCGCCAGCTGCGAATATTCGGTTACCGACAACTGCTGTCGCAAATCCGCCGCGCGGAATTTGGAGGCTTGGGCCACTTCTCCAGGCACCGCTTTCCGGGTTGTAGATCTCCACGCTGCTGAGTTCTCCAACTCCATTCCAACGTCCCCCAATGGCCCAGATTTCTCCTTGAAAGGACACCGCCGCCGTGTGCTCTCGCGACTGTTGTGGTCCAGGCAACGATCGCCAGCTGACTTGAGCGGGGTCGAACTCCAGCATTTGGTCGCTACCGTCAACGCCCCCCATTACATAAATACTGTCACCTAGCGTTACAGCAGCACCGGACATTCGCTCCTCAGGCATGGGCGGCAACTCCTCCCATTCATCTATTTCGGGGTCGTACCGCCATGCGGTGGAGGTCGCGCTGAATCCAACGGCTGACGAGCCGCCAAAAACATAAAGCATGTCATCATGCGCAGCGATCATCAAATGGTGTCGCGCAGCTGGCATCGATTTGAGCGTTTGCCAGGAGTCTTGGATGATGTCGTAAGCTTCAAGCCTGGCTGTCCCCAATGGGCCCGAGAAACCCCCGGGCACGTAGGCCACTCCGTTGATCTCCACCGCCGGCATCTCGGAGCGCGGGGTCAGCATGGGGGATCCAAATCGCCAGCCCGATGGCGAATCGTTGGGAAGCCGTGCGGGCTGGGACGGCAAGATTACGTCAGTTGTGCTCTGGGCAGGGGTTTGCCCGGTTGAAGGGGTGTTCTCCACAGGACTCGCGCACGAAGCCAGGATCAGGAGCACGAGAAGCTGTGCGGTCCCGCTCCAAAACACTTGTTGCGAGAGACTTACCAATTCGTTACTCGGTCGATCAATCCCCGCTCCCGAGCGATGTGATCACAGCGCCGGAAAGTAAAGATCGAGAGAACACCGTAGGCCACGCTCAATCCGAATAAGATGGCAAAGAGCTGTATGTCACTGAGGCTGCTGAATGTCGGAAAGGCATCTGCTGCCAAGCCAAGCAGTGATCTGCGGATCAATTCCAGCCAATAAGCGATCGGGTTGATGTAGCCAATCCAGCGCAGCCAGACAGGCAGTACCTCGAGCGGAAAGATTGCTCCGCTGAACAGATACAGTGCAGCTGCCACGGTTTCACCGATGTAGTGAACGTTGTGGGTGACCAGGAGCGTTATACCCGCCAGGAGCAGCCCTAGAAGCGCCAGCATGACGACGCCCATCGCTAGAGCCAGCAGCAAGGCTGGAAGGTTGATACCGGCAGGATCGAGCTCCAGGTTCAGGAAGAGCAGCCCCGCTGCCATCGTAATCGCCACCGAAATTGTTCCGGTAATGAAACGTGCCGCTCCACGGCCGGTGAGGTAATACGTGATGCGAATAGGTGCGATGTAGAGATATTTGATAGTCCGGTAGTGTTCGCGATCGTCGATCACTGCCCATGAGATGCCGGTCATGATCTGCGCCACATAGATGTAGAAGGCGTTGCCGATAAAGATGTAGGTGAACAGAGGAGAGTCGAAGTTCCCGGAGGTGATGATCCCGAACATCACCACCAGGATGGCCGCCCCGGCCATCGGCTTGATGACTGAATAGACAGCAAATAAGAAGGGGTCCGTCCAGTTAGATTCTATCTGCCAGCCCAACCAGGCCGCCGTGCGGAACGAACGTATGGCGTTATTCATTGGACTTGTGCGATCCCATCAGACTAGCCACCCGTGACCCTCGCGGCATTCTCCTTACCTTGCTCAAGACGTTCGTGTTCCCATGCTCCCCAACTTCACCGCGTGCGGCCCGTCAGGCGGCCTTCGCGAATGGCCAGGCGCTCCATATAGCTCAACAGGTAGCGTGCACAAATCAAGAAGACCACGGCCAGCACCGCCAGAATGGTTAGCTCAACCGGGACGGACAGGAATCCTAGCGATGCTTCTACCGGAAAGAACAACTGCCGCATGGCATCCAAGCCGAGGGTCATAGGCAGGAACGAGGCTCCCAGTGCGATCCAGAATCCGAAACTGCGGATGGGGAAGTAAAAGCCGGAGGCCAGATAGACCGGCTCTTGAGCCAAGTTTGCGAGATGCCAGGCTTCACGGTTCAACAGCAGGAACACGGATGAAAGCATCATCCCCAGGCCGTAAAGGGCGATCATGGTCAGCGAAAATGTAAGAAAAAGCAGACCATAGGACGAAACCGTGAACTGAACATCGAAGAAAAATGCGCCCAACAGAATAATGGCACCGGCCCTGAGCAGGGTGGCCGTCATGCCGCCCAGCGCCATTCCTAGCAGGATCGCCATCAACGAGGCAGGCGCGATCGTATACAACGCCAGGTTGCCCATCTCTTTTTCCCAGAACCACTGGCTGGACATCGTCCACTGCACATTGACCCAGAACGCAGTCATCGCGCCACCGACAATGACGAATCCGACGTAAGCCGCCGGCGCGCCGATAGCCTGATAGATAAAGACATAAGCCGATACGGCAAGCAGCGGAAGAAAGACCTCGAACCAATTGCGCACAAATTGCCGCACGTCGCGCGCCGCGCCCACATCCAGGCCCACCGAAGGCTCGTCGAGGAAAATCACACTCGGGTCGGTCATAAAGCCGCGCACCACGTTCATTTTCTGGCGCATGCCGGTGGAGAGATCAGAGGTCTTCGTATTGATCTTGTCCTCCAGACCAACGACTTCAAGCAGGCGGCGGATCGTAGCGTCCGCCTCTTTGGATGGTATGCCGTAGAACTGGGAAAACATCCACAGGTTCTCGCGCACCGTGAGCAGCCCGTAGCCAGAGGACTCACCGCCCGATACCATGTTGATCCTCGGGCGGATCTGGTCGGCCTGCTCAAAAACGTCGAAGCCAACCACCCACGCATGCCCGCTCGTTGGAGCAAGCAAGGTGGTAAGGACCTTTATCAGGGTCGTCTTTCCGGCGCCGTTGGGACCCAGTAGGCCAAAGAGCTCTCCCGCTTCTATCTCGAGATTGACATTCCCTAATGCCACAAGCTCCTTGGGCTCGTCTTTCTTACTTTCGCTGATTTTGTAAACGCGCCCCAGGGCCTCTGTGCGAATAGCTGGTGGTTGCGACATAGCGTTGCGGATCGTATCGCATCCAGAGTAGGGGGTCAATTGTGGGAAAAAGCTTAGATTTGTGTGGGATTCGCGCTGGATTGGTCGCTGTAAGCATAGCGTAAGGTCATCCCTTTCCAAAGCCCGCTACACTGAAAAATATGCAGCAGGAAACAGCCGTATCTGCGCCGGCAACAATTGCTGTATCGAACGGCCAGCCCGAGTATAGGATGCTCGTGTTGACCCGCCGTTTGAAGATGCCGGGCCTACTCGAAACGATGACTGACCAGGCGCCTGAAGTGGCGCGTGTCATGGCCAAGATCGAGCAGGACCTGGTACCCGCCATGGAAGCTTTAGATGGCGGACCTTGGGCGGTCAATTCGCACTCAGTGTCCATCTACAACGGGTTGGTGATCGCCAGCTTTTTGTTGCATCGATAACACACCGGCCGCTTCAATAGTGCAATGTGAGGGCTCCAGAAATGGAGGCCGGCATTCGCGGTTCATTCGGGTCTGCGGCGGTCGGTTTATAAGCGCGGCAGGAATGTAGGCCATGGCTGAAGCCAAGCTACCAGTTCAAGAGCTCGGTAAATATCGCCTAATTGAGCAGATCGGTCAGGGCGGAATGGCCACTGTATTTAAGGGGGTCGACTCAGAAACTGGCTGGGAAGTGGCCGTCAAGGTTATGTCGCCGGTGATGGCGCAGGATTCCCAATTCACGAAGCGCTTCGAGCGAGAGGCCGAAGTAGTAATCCGCTTGAAGCACCCCCACATAGTTCCGGTGGTGGATTTTGGGCAAGACGCGGGTCACGCCTACCTGGTGATGCCGCTGCTCAAGGTCGGCAGCTTGGCAGATAAGCTGCGGGAAGGACCGCTCACGCCCTCTGAGGGCGGCATGCTCATGGACCAACTGGGCGGCGCGCTACAGTTCGCGCATGATCAGGGCGTCATTCACCGAGACGTAAAACCCTCGAACATTTTGATGGACGAGAAGGGAAATGCGCTGCTGGCCGACTTCGGCCTGGCTCGTATTCACGACGCGTCGGTTAGTCTGACCGGATCGGCTCTGTTGGGCACTCCCGCCTATATGTCGCCAGAGCAGGCACGTGGTGAAAAGGTGAGCGCGGCCTCCGATCAATACTCGATGGGAGTCATCTTGTTCCAGCTCTGCACAGGTGAGTTGCCTTTCCAAGCCGAGACACCCATGGCCGTGATGCTTAAGCACATCAACGAGCCCATTCCACTCGCTCGCCTGAGAAGCCCCAACGTTCCCGAAGCCATTGAGAGAGTGATTCTCAAGGCTACTGCAAAGAATCCGGCAGAGAGATTTGGCTCATTGGGTGAGATGAACTCTGCATTTCAATCCGCGCTGGCTCATACACAGGATCCTTTCAACAATCCGGCGCCGAATATCGAAGTGCCGCCCTCATCAATTGCAGCCAGTATTGTGGTCCACGAGCCAGAGCCGCAGCAAAAGAAGCGTAGCCGTGTGCGACATATCGCCGCCGCGGCTGCGGTGCTGTTATTGCTCCTATTGGCGTGCCCGGTGGCCGCTTCGGGAATAATGGAAATGATGGACAGTGCGGCCAATCCTGCGGAGGGCAGCGGGTTGTCTCCGGAAGACATGAGCGGGCCGCAGTTGACCGCGCTGGCCGGAACGATCGAAGCACTCTCTACTGAGCTTGCCGGCGCCGGGGGCGATGAGACACAGTCACCCGAACAGATCCAGACCGCAGTCATGGCCACGCTAGAGGGTGACTTTGAGGTTTTGAGTGAGCTGGAAGGGACACCGACGCCGATTCACAGCATAACTCCAGGGCCATCACCGACCGCCACAGAGACCTTTACGCCGGGTCCATCGCCGACCCCCAGCAAAACCCCGACTAAGACTCCCACGCCGGGGCCTTCGCCGACTCCGAGCAGAACACCGACGATTACTCATACACCAAGCCCGGGGCCTTCACCCACAGCGACCAAGACACCGGTCTCAAGCAAGACGCCGACCTCTAGCCCGTTCCCGAGCAGTACGCCATTTCCGAGCCCAACGTTCGACCCTACTAGTACAACCACTGCCATCATGACTCCTCCGCCCACGCTCGATCTCTGTGAGGGGATCAAGTTCACTGGTATGGACGCTGAAGAGGGCGGAAATATCGTATGGGGGGACATTTACAATGGCTCGGTATCCAGAATCGAAGTCCAAGAGGTCTACCTTGAGTGGCCAGAGCCCTTACCGCCAGTAATCAACTTCCATTACAAGTTCGATCTAGACGGAAGTGTGATCTGGGACATTGGTAATCCATTTCCGCCGACCATCACTGGTCCCCTCAATAAGGGCAATCGTAAAATTGATCCTGGGGATACAAAGACAGTGGTTGGGGTGTTCGACATCGTCGAGCCAGGTTTTTACCACTTGGGTGTCTCCTTCACGAACGGCTGTTGGATCGAAGGATGGCCGTAGAACTTGCCGAGCGGCAAGATGAATTCTTCAAGCTTAGCTTTCTCCTGCTGGGAGCGAACGCAATCGCTATGTAGGCAGAAGATTCTGGGCAATTGATTCTCGGATTGATTGCCACGCATCATCAGGTCCACCCAAGCATCACCCTAAAAGCGACTCCATAAAGACAGCGCATCCTGAGAGAGTTGTGAAAGAATCCTCAACCGTAGGATTCACGTAGGATTCCCGTGGCGATTCCGACCAGCACAGAGTCATCCCCCCGTGTAATCTAAAGTCGGAAGGGTGGAAATCTCTTCTTCTCCTCCTTACTAGAGAGCCGGGGTCGGCGTCCTCGGCTCTCTCGATTTAATGTCGTTTTTTACTTTTTAGCTTGAGACGCTCCTTGGGTACAGGAAGATCCAACTGTTCGTTTACCCGCGGGGATGATTAGGATCGATCATGCGTGTTGTAGACGGTCTATTTCGGGGGATGGTGATGAAGAGCGGTCTCGGAGTTCGGAGGCCCCTAGCTTGTGCTCAAGACCAGCGCGCCATCAACGGCCTCGACTCATCACCGTCGGCAGGCGACGTAGCAGACGACGCGTAACTCGGTCGGCTACG
The DNA here is from genome assembly GCA_046759305.1 of Anaerolineales bacterium. GTDB lineage: Bacteria > Chloroflexota > Anaerolineae > Anaerolineales > E44-bin32 > JADFRG01. The sequence continues at coordinate 5,737 of JBHIBY010000007.1, read as the reverse complement.
ACCGCGCTGATCGATAGACTGACAAAGGCCGATAGGCCGTAGTAAAACGCCACAACCACCGCGTCCACCTCCTGCACAGCGGCTGCGAGAACGCTCAGGCCCAGGGCAATCCTGGCCGTCTGTCGTGCTTGCTCGGGGGTTCTTCCTAGGCGCACGATCACCCACGCGGCAGCAGCACCAATGCTGGTCGCAAAAAACAGATGCAGGGCCGGTGAGCGTAGATCGAAGTAGGTAAAGCCCTCTCGCAATGAACTCATCAAAGCTGCCGGCATCAGCGCCAGCGGAAGCGGATCCGCCAGCAAGCGCCCAGGGACGACCAAGCGTAAGAGGTATGCGGCCGCGAGGCCTCCTAGGCCGAGCAGCAATCCTGTTGCCACCACCGGACTTCTCAGGCCAGATAACCGAGTAGAGAGTCGAGTAAGCATTGCGTGTACCCAAGAATTATCCACATGCCGGGCTGGTTCTAGTGTGACTCGCATTACGCCCGCAGGGCGCCTGTATAATCCAGCGCTGTGAAACGCTCCGCTGAAGCCCAAATTGCTCGTGGCGCAGGCATCGTGATGGCTGGATTTGCCCTCTCCAGCCTGCTCGGCTTGCTCAACCGGATGCTGTACTCGGGCGTCTTCGGAACCGGGGTTTCATTAGACGCGTTCCTCTCCGCTAACCGGGTCCCTGACATCATGTTCAATTTGATGGCCGGCGGGGCGCTGGCCTCTGCGTTCATCCCCGTTTTTGCCACTTTCCTCACTCAGAGCGATCGTTCGGGTGCCTGGCGCTTGGCTTCAGGCATTGGCAACTTACTAGTCCTGGGATTGGGCCTGGCAGCCGCCCTGGTCTGGATCGCTGCCCCTTGGATCGTACCCAACTTGTTGGTGCCCGGATACGACGACCCGACCCAGATCGAGCTGACCATAGATTTGCTGCGTATCCAGCTCATCGCATTGGTACTGTTTGGCATCAGCGGGCTTGTGATGTCGATTCTGAACGCTCATCAACGCTTCGTGCTGCCGGCCCTCGCTCCTTCATTCAACTGGCTGGGCTGGATCATCGGATTGTTCTTGCTCGTCCCTCGACTCGGGATCTATGGCCTGGCATGGGGAGTAGTCTTTGGCGCGCTTTTCCACCTTCTGATCCAGCTGCCTGGATTGCTCGGACTTCATGTGCACCACAGGTGGACGCTCGGTGTTAGAGACCCGGCGGTGCGGCAAGTCGGGGGACTCATGATCCCGAGAGTGTTCGGGGTGGCGGTGGTGCAGCTCAACTTTCTCGTCAACATCATTCTCGCTTCGACTATGGTCAGCGGCAGCCTTACCGGCATCACGTTGGGATTTGCAATCATGATGATGCCGCAAATCGTGATCGCGCAAGCTCTAGCTATTGCGGCTCTGCCCACATTCTCGGCTCAGGTAGCACGCGGAGAGATATCTCAGATGCGTGAATCGCTGGCAACGACATTGAGGGGAGTGGTATTCCTTTCATTACCCGCCTCCATAGGCCTGCTTCTGCTGCGGCGGCCGATCGTATCGATGCTCTTTGAGCGCGGTGAATTTGATTCCCGTTCCACCGATCTGGTTGCTTGGGCGCTGCTCTGGTACGCAGCCGGGCTCGTGGGACATGCGCTGGTAGAGATTATCTCCCGCGCTTTCTATGCCCTGAAAGACACTCGCACGCCGGTGCTGGTTGGGGCTGCGGCGATGGGTCTCAACGTGGTCCTGAGCCTGACCTTGTCAATTGCATTCGGAAGGGTTGGGTGGACACCACTTGGAGGATTGGCTCTAGCCAACACCCTTGCCACTGGGCTCGAAGCAGTCGTATTGCTCTGGTTGATGCGGGAGCGGCTGGGTAGTCTTGCGTTCCCTCGCGTGGGGCGCGGGCTCTTGATTACCGTGGTGGCCTCGGTTGTGTTGGCTGTGTTCCTCGTGCTCTGGATGGACAGGATGAGCGGGAGCTCTGTTTGGTTGGTGGGTTTGGGAGGAGTGATTCTTGGTGCCGCCATCTACTGGACGGCCGCGTTCATTTTAAAGGCCCCGGAGGCTCGATCTCTACCAGGCGTTCTTCGTCGCTTTGCTACTCCAAATCGCTCTCGGACTCTACCTCGAGCTGACGGAGGGTAAGCTCGGCTTCCTCAAGCAATTGGCTGCAGCGGTCCGCCAAGGCCTGACCGCGCTCAAATAGTCCGAGGCTTTCCTCAAGTTCAAGATCGCCGGACTCAAGCTTCCCAACAAGTGCGGCTAATTCCTCGAAGGCTTCCTCAAAGCGCATCTCGTCCGGTGATTTTTGTTCCGCCATTGTTGGTCCTTCTAGGTATTCGTAGCCTGAGCGCCGAATTCTCCATCGCTCACACGTACCTTCAACTCATCACCGGTACTCACCTGCTTGACCGATCGGATGATGGATCCGTCAACTGGAGCCCTCACGATCGCATAGCCTCGAGCCAGCACCGTATCCGGCCCAACGGCCTGTAGGGTTTGGAGCATTCCACCAAGTGCTGCGGTCTGGAGTGAAACTTCATAGTTGACGGCCGAAGTTGCCCGATGCAGAAGTTCGTCCACGCGCTGGCGAGCGCTGTCCACCCGCGCCCTCGGAGATACTAATTCCAAGCCGGTCTGCTGCACCTGCAATGCTGAGAGCAGCCGACGCTGATAATCGGACCAAGCTCGGCCGAGTCCTAACTGCAACTCCTTCACTTCAATCTCAAGCTCATCCGAATCCGGCGTGGCGATCTCAGCCGCGGCTGAAGGGGTAGGAGCACGCACATCGGCCGCGAAGTCTGCTAGCAGCACATCGGTCTCATGGCCGATTCCCGTTACCACGGGCGCCGTCGAGGCTGCCACAGCACGCACTACTCGCTCGTCGTTGAAGGCCCATAGATCCTCTACGGAGCCCCCGCCACGCACCAACAACACGATATCGGGTTCGATCTCTTGATTTACGGCTTGCAGGGCTGCGACGATTCGATCTGGAGCCGCCTCGCCCTGTACTGGAGTTGGAGAGACCGTCGCTTCCACCAACGGGTAGCGGCGCCGCAGCACATTCAGCACATCCCGTAATGCGGCCCCAGAGGGTGACGTCACAATCCCTAGATGTCTGGGCCATTTTGGCAGCACGCGTTTGCGTTCAAGAGCGAATAAGCCTTCGCCTTCTAGGCGGCTTTTCAGCAAGAGGTACTCTTGGTAGAGCTCACCCTCCCCAGCTAAGCGGATTTCATCTGCATAAAGCTGGTATTGCCCGCCTGCCTCGTAGACGCTGATGCTCCCATGCGTCTCGATCGAATCTCCGTCTTGGGGAATTCGAGGTAGGCGCCCCGCATCCTGCTTCCACATCACACATCTTACGGCAGCTTCAGTATCCCGGAGGCTGAAATAGAGATGCCCGGAGGAGGGCTGTGATAGGTTTGAAACCTCTCCCGCCAGCCACAGATCCCCCATGCGATAGTCGCTCTCGATGAGCTGTCGAACGTGCCGATTCAGCTCCGCAGGCGACCAAATGGTGCTTTGAAAGCCGAGGATTGAGAGCTGGCTCATGTCGCGAAGCATAACTGGCGCTAAAGGGAGTGTCAACCTGATGGTCGCGAGGCAGGGCGCGAGAGTGACCTGCACGGCTGGCGGCGATTCATACGCTCTAAACCTGACAGACGCCGCGACGGGGTGAGTAAGCTGCCCGAAAGTTATAATGCGCGGAATGAGACAGAGGTCGGCAAATGGATCAAATACTTGAGGCTAAGGTAGGCTCGGTGCTCATAGAAAAGGGGTGGACGCTCGCCCTCGGCGAGTCGTGCACGGGAGGATTGATCGCGCATCGCATTACGGATATTCCCGGCTCTTCCGATTACTTCCTAGGAGGTGTGACAGCTTATTCCAACCCCGTCAAAGAAAGCCTTCTAGGTGTAAGAGGTGAGACCCTGGAAGCGGTGGGCGCGGTTAGCGAAGAGACCGCGCGGGAGATGGCGCACGGAGCCAGTCGCGCGATGGGTAGCGACGTAGGGCTTTCGGTTACTTGTATTGCCGGGCCGGGAGGCGGCACCGACGAGAAGCCCGTTGGTCTAACCTACATTGCCGCCATTACACCGGATGGCGAGTGGGTAGAACGACATGTGTTACAGGGCGAGCGCCGCTCTAATAAAGAGGCCGCTGCCAATGCAGCTCTCACCCTGCTGTTGAAGGTCCTTGGAGGTAAGGTCTAAGCTTATGATGAACGATAGGGAAGAGCACGACCTTCAAGTTGAGCAGCGTGTGGAGCTTGACTCCGAACCTCGCCCGCTCGCATTCGTCTGGAAAGGAACCCGCTGGGAGATCAACTCCGTAGGTCGGACGTGGGAAGCCAATGGAGAACGTCACTACCTTGTGATGGTCCAGGGTGACCGGGTTTTTGAGCTGGCCAGCTCGGACGAGACGGGGAGTTGGCGCCTGGTGCGCCAGCCAGGTGATTTCGGGCCTCATCGAGAGGCGACTTAATCTCTTTCGACACTTAGCTCAAGTAGTCTCGCAGCTGGCGTGAGCGACGGGGATGGCGCAATCGTCGTAGCGCCTTACCTTCAATCTGACGAATTCGCTCGCGGGTCAAGCCAAACTTCTGCCCAACTTCTTCCAGCGTATAGGAGCGACCGTTATGCAGACCGAAGCGCAGCCGCAGGATGCGAGCCTCACGGGGGCTCAAGCTTGTAAGCACTTCTTCGATCTTATCCCGCAGCAGATTCTGGTATGCACTCTGGGTTGGCGTAGGCGTTGTTTCGTCTTCAACGAAGGAGCCGAGCTCCGAGTCTTCCTCTTCGCCAACCGGTGATTCGAGCGAAAGTGGGCGCCAGGAAACGCGCATCATCCACTGCACCTTGCGCGGGTCCAGATCCATCTTCTCTGCGATCTCTTCCGGAGTTGGCTTACGTCCCAGTTCCTGTTCGAGCTGCCGCGCCTCCTTGTACAAGCGCCGGATGCGGTCCGACATGTGGACCGGTACGCGGATAGTCCGGCCCTGGTCTGCGATGGAGCGCGTGATGGTCTGGCGGATCCACCACGTGGCGTAGGTACTGAAGCGGTACCCGCGGTGGTAGTCAAACTTCTCCACGGCCTTCATCAGACCCAGGTTGCCTTCCTGGATCAGATCCAGGAAAGGAACCCCTCGCGCCATGTACTTCTTGGCAATGCTTACAACGAGGCGCGTGTTGGCTTTGATGAGGTGATCACGGGCGGCTTTGGCGTCCTGCACGTCGGCCTGCAGTTCCACACGATGCTTGGAGGAACCGTTGCCATTGCGCTTCCGCAGTTTCGCTTCAGACTCGTTTCCGCGCTCGATGCGCATGGCCAGATCGACCTCTTCTTCCGTGGTCAGCAGCGGAACACGGGCCATCTCCTTTAGATACAATCCAACCGTATCGTCGCTGGAGATCGCGCTTAGATCGAATGCTTCTGGCTGGTCGTAAGCGGATTCGGGGCGGAGATGGGCGGGCACCTGCGAAGGATGCTCATAGACCTCTACCCCGGAGCTTCGGAAGAAGGTTTCGAGCCTGTCCAACCGGTCTTCCGACTCCTCGAGTTCGGGGAATACTGTAACGATATCTTCGGTAGTAATGTAGCCCTGATAGTCCCCCTTCTCCATCAGGGCGGCAAAAGCATCTCGCTTCTGCCACCGATCTTTAGCTACTGCCATCTTTGCCCTCCCTGCAAGGTTAAGAATCTTGTAGCAGCGACTTCAACGCGGCGAACCGCGGGTCGAGCTCCGTCTCCGGATGCTCACAGTCTGT
>JBHIBY010000006.1:0-55207 GCA_046759305.1 Anaerolineales bacterium | reverse complement strand
GCCGTGCTTCAACGTGCAGGGTACGCTGGACGACGCCGTGCGCTCCATCTTGGAGCAGACCCTCACCAATCTTGAGCTAGTAGCCGTGGATGACGGCTCCACAGATAACACTGCCCACCGTTTGCGGGACTGGTCCGGCAAAGATCCACGGGTCAGGGTTTTGAGCCTTCCTCACAGAGGGATTATCGAGGCCCTCAACGCGGGTCTCGTGGCCTGCCGCGCGGAATTGATTGCTCGTATGGACGCAGACGATCGCGCGTATCCCGAACGCCTGGCAAAGCAAATGGAATTCCTGACAGAACATCCCGACATCGCAGTTGTCGGCAGCTATGTTGAAACTTTTCCTACTGACCAGGTTCAGGAAGGCTTTATGCGATATGTGGAGTGGCTCAATAGCCTGGATACGCCTGAGCTGATCGCGCGCGACATCTTTGTCGAGAGCCCCTTGGCTCACCCTTCTACGATCATTCGTGCGGATTGGCTGAAACGTGTGGGAGGTTATCAAGAACACGGCTGGCCGGAAGACTATGACCTCTGGCTTCGCATGCACGTAGCCGGCGCCCGGATGGGGAAGGTGCCCGAAGTGCTGCTCGAATGGCGCGAACATCCCGATCGATTGACACGCATGGACGGGCGCTACTCGGTCGAGAACTTTCTGCGTGCCAAAGCGCACTACTTGTGTATGGGGCCATTGGCGGATCGTGAAGCCGTGATTATCTGGGGCGCCGGGCAGATGGGGCGAAGGATTTCCAAGCACTTGGAGCGCGGTGGAGCATCGCTTGTGGCGTTCGTGGATATCGATCCGAAGAAGATCGGAAGCGCTAAGCGTGGTCTACCCATCATATCTGCAGACGAATTGTCGGCCCTGTTACAACAATACCGGGATCCCGTGGTTCTCGCAGCGGTTGGCTCGAGAGGGGCGCGCAAACTAATCCGCGAACGACTCAATGAGATGGAGCTTGTGGAGACCGAAGACTATTGGGCGGTGGCGTAGGAGATCAAGAGAGCAGGTGACCAGGTTGCAGGGGATAGGGAGGCGCGGGTGCAGCGAGGTGAGGGGCGAGTTTGCACAGGAACGGGCATAGCCATCAATTGATTAGAGTTGCCCAGCTCAATAGCTCCTCCACGGCCGGGGGATGATCGAAGGAACTTTACGCCGGTATTCTAGGTAGGGCTGACCAAACTCCGCGGCCAGCTGCAATTCCTCGAAACGGCTTCCGATAACGATGTAGAGAGTGAAAGCCAGATTAAGCGCCAGCGTGGCAGTAGTCACAATCGGGCTCAGCCAAATGAACACCAGTCCTGCGGTGTAGAGCGGATGCCGCACCCAACGGTAGAAGCCGCTTACCTGCAATTGAGCTCTCTCAGGCTCTCCGGCTCCGAAAAGTTGGCGAAGACCGAGAAAGCTAGAAGCCCCGGTCTGCAGCAGAGTCAATCCGATGATCAGCAATGCAAGGACCTGAATTGCAGTCGTGACGAAGACCCATGGAGGGGGAACCTGATAGAGCGTCGCGCCCGGGAAACGATCCGCAATCGCCAATACCGGAAGCAAGGTCACGACCGCAGTCACGTTATAAAAGAGGCGATATGCTCGGTCTGAGGATGGGCCAATCCGATGGCGCACCCACTGCTTCGCGCGTGGAGCTGCAAGCAAGCTGTGCATAGCACCCCAGATTGCGGTCGCCATTAAGGTCAAAAGGAAGCTGATAAGAGCGTTCATTTAGGACCTGATTTTACTTCCCAGCGGGACTCAAGGGGGCGGAGACGTACTGCAGAGGGGGTCGCCCTGGTTGCGCTCGGAAAACATATCGCCTCCATCGCCTCCAAGGTAAAAACGGAGCGCATGGTAGAATCCGCTCTCGCATTGCCCCAAGCTAGACTAAGACAAGGGATATTCCACTTCGACAGCCTTCTATCGTGTGCCCCAAGGACGCGTGAATGAAGCGCATCGTTGTCTATTGCGGTTCCAGCGGGGATGTGCCACAGGTGTATCTAGATGCCGCGCGCGAGATGGGCCGCTCCCTCGCCGAGTCCGGAATTTCGCTAGTCTACGGGGGCGGGGCAACCGGATTGATGGGCGCGGTGGCGGATGCGGTCCTGGAGAATGGTGGAGAGGTCATCGGAGTGACCATCGAGCAGTTTAATTCGATGGAACTCGGGCACCGTAACCTCACGGAACTCTACGTCATGGATAATCTCCAGGAGCGCAAGACCAAAATGCTGGATCTCTCAGACGGCATCGTAGCCCTGCCAGGCGGACTGGGCACCTTTGACGAACTGATGGAAGGCCTGACCTGGGCGCAGCTCGGGTACCATCAGAAGCCTGTCGGCCTACTCAACACGAACGACTATTTCGATCCACTCGTATCCATGTTGGATCATGCACGTGCAGAAGGATTTCTATTCGTTAAGCAGGCAGATTTGCTTATCAGCGACAGTGAGCCGAGTAGACTATTGGAGCGGCTAGGGTCTTTTCGGCCTCAAGTGGACGTGGCCAAACGTTGGGCTAAGCAGACAGGGCGCTCGGAGGAAAAGCCATGAACGCAGCAGAGTATTTTGACCACTGGGACAAGGTGAGGAGAGACTTGCTACGAGCAGTCGCTACCCTGGAAGACGGGGATCTTGATTTTCGACCTGCGGAGCGCTACGACCGAACTGTGGGGGATATTCTGCGCCACATCATCAATCTCGAGCAGGGATGGATTCATTACTGCGTCCGACGCGAACTCGATGAGTGGCCACCCGAGAACGACGGTCGCCTGACTTCGGTGAGCGCAATCGAAGCCGAGATCACACGCACGCATCAAGACACTGAAGCATATCTAGCCACTCTCCCAATGGAGGATTTCAATCGTATCGTCCAGGTTCCCGGTGACGGCACTCCGAAACTGGGCTGGATACTCTGGCATGTGCTTGAACAGCAAATTCACCACCGTGGAGAACTGTTCCTTTGCCTCAGTTTGCTGGGGAAGGATCGGCCAAAGACAGATCGCCCCGGCTGATCAAAGAACCGGATTAATCAAATCAAAAAGGGGCGAAATGCCCCTTTTGCATTTCCATAGCTTAGCTTGTCAGAGACTATGTTTCAGCAGCTTCCTCTTCCAAGTACTCGGGGAGCCAGACGGTGAACTTGGACCCCTTTCCCTCGTATCCCTTGCTCTCAACTGTGATGCGGCCCCCATGCAGGTCAGCAATCTCCTTACAGATCGCCAGGCCGAGCCCGGTGCCGGCTTCTCCCGAACTCTCGCCCGCGTGACCGCGATAGAAACGCCCGAAGATTAGCGGCTGTTCATCAGGCAGGATCCCAATGCCGCTGTCTTCGATCACCGCAGTGACCCATCCATTGCCTTTGCCGCGCGGGACGGTCGAGCGTACTGTGATATGCCCGCCCTCTGGAGTGTAGTGCATGGCATTTGTCAAGAGGTTGGTAAATACCTGGCTCATCAAACGCCGATCGACGTAAACCTTGGGCAATGATGTGTCTGATTCCATATACAGTTCCAGTCCGCGTGAGGCGGCCAGGCTGCGGCGGTCTTCGACGAGGGCCAGGAGCAACTCGCCTACATCGACCGATTCAGGATTAAACGGCGTGGCACCCGCCTCCAGGCGTGAAAGTGAGAGCAAATCGTCGATCAGATTAGCCAGCCGCTCGCTTTCACGGGTGAGCGTTTCTAAGTACCGCTCCGTCTTCGCATGATCATCCGTCGTTTCCAGTAGATCCAGGTACAGCCGAATATTGGTAAGCGGGGTCCTCAATTCGTGGGAGACGTCGGAGACAAATTGGGATTTCAGACGATCCACCTCCTTCAGTGCACTAATATCATGCTCTACGCCTACCAGGTTGATGGTTTCTCCCTCAGCTCCTAAGACTGACTGAACCGTTATTACCGCCTCATAGGTGGAACCATCCTTGCGCTTGTTGACCACCTCGCCAGTCCATGTTTCTCCGCTCAGGATTGTGTCCCACATCGAATCATAGAATTCGGGCGTGTGGTGACCGCTCTTGATGATCTTGGGGGTCTGACCAATCGCTTCGCTGAATTCATAGCCGTTGAGCCGTTCCCAGGCGGCGTTGACAAATTCGATGCCCCCCTCCCGGTCCATGACGAATACGGCGTCGCCAACATTGGCCAAAATTGCCGTCAGCCGATCGCGTTCAGCCTTTACCGCCGCCTCAAGCGCCTTACGCTCTGAGATGTCGAAAACTAGGATGCTGACGCCTTGCGGCTCGTCTTGCTCATCCATGATGAGGCTAACCGCGACAATGGCGGGTATTCGGACGTCATTCCGGCTGAGGAAAATCGTGTCGTAAACCTCGCGCGGTGGTCGTTCCCCGCGCAGCCGGGCCTGATAGGTTTCGATGATCTCTGGACCCACGTCCTTTGGCAAGCAGACCGTGATTGGTTGGCCGAGGAGTTCGTCAACCTTGTATTCGAGCATGTCGGCGAACGCTTGATTAACGTATACAAAACGAGCTTCCAGGTCAGCCTGGAAAATTCCGCCCACTGAAGTCTCTACCAGGGCGCGGTAGCGGGCTTCAGAGAGCGCCAAGTCTCGGGTGCGCTCATTGACCTCGATCTCCAGCCTATGCGCCTGCGACATAATCTGTCCGTACAGATGCGCGTTCTCAAGCGCAACCGCAGCCTGGGCGGCGAAGGCAATCAAGATCTCCAGATCGTTTTGAAGGAAGGGTCGCTCCTTACCGATGCGCCGTACGGTCATTACCCCCATCGTACGTTGGCGAACCTTGAGCGGAGCCATGATCAAGGTCTCGGGCTCTTCTTCCGGCGTTCCGGGAACCTGCATTCCGCGTGGATCGTCATAAGGCTGATTGGTGAGCAGCGGCTCTCCGCTCTCCATCACATGCCCCACGAGCCCCTCGCCCGGCTTCAACTCAACCGCCTGAAATGCTTCGGAAGCCTCATCCAGAGCGATCACGCAACGCAGCACATCCGCTTCGGGATCATGAAGGTGGATGCGGCTGCCGTCTGCCTGGAGCAAGTCCTTTGCTTTTTCGGCGATTAAATTGAGCACGGTTTCCTGATCGAGGGAAGCGGAGACCGATCGGGCGGTGTGGATCAGTGCCTGTGCCTCCTCAGCACGCTGGTTGGCCTCGGAGAGCAATCGTGCATTGTGTACTGCCATGGCGGCCATTGTGGCCACCGCTTGCGCTCGCTCTAGTTGCTCCTCCGCAAACACACGGTCCTTTTCTTTGATAAAGAGTCCCATGGTGCCAATCGGCTCATCCCCCGCGATCAGCGGAACCCCCATGAAGGAGTGCACACCTGCATCGACCCATCGCGGGAGGGCACTCGGATGATGCGAATACTCGTGGAGCAGGATCGGTTTTCGCGTCTCAATGAGGCGCCAGGCAAGGCCCTCGCCCTTAGGCGTGCGTTCACGCTTCAGGGAGCCAGGCACACCGATCAAATAGGGGTAATTCAGGGACTTACCGTCAGGCGCGATCAAGCCTATCGCACCCGCATCTGCCTGCACCACTTCTACCGAAAGATCCAATACCCGTTTGAGTACATCAGAGAGGTCGAGCGAGCTCGCTACGGCCTCGATGACCTGATTGCGCAGCTTCTCTCGTTCAAAGGCTTCGTGCATCCGCGTGCGGGTGCGCACGTGACCCAGAGCAATTGCAACATGATCGGAGAGCGCCTCCACCATGGGGATGTCATCCGGAGTCAGCCAACTCGCGGTGACGTTTATCGTGCCGAGAGTTTGATCTTCCAGGACTAATGGCGCCACGATAACCGGGCGAGATCCCACAAGTTGCATGATCCGCGGAAGAAGCGAACCCAATCCATCTGGGACCATTTGGGTTATTGTGTCGCTGTTGTCAGATTCAAATACGGGCTTGCAGTCTTCGAGTGCTCGCCGATAAATATCCACTTCCTGAGGGTCGAACCGGAAGCCTTCAATGGTCAGGCCGGAAATCTTCTTTAGCTGTCGTTCAACCGTGCGGTTGAGAGCGCGGCTTTGCAGGACGAGCTGCCCCTCTCGATCCAGCAATGCGACGGCGCCCCGCATATCAAGTCGTTTGAGCTCTTTAGTGACGGCTTGAACCAGCTCTTCCTCACTGGAAGCGGACTGGCGCGCTACACCGGCAGCGGCTTTGAGAGCAGCTGCCCATATTTCGCGAGTATTCTGATTGGCTTCTTGGACTTCGACGGCCAAAGTCGCAGCCTCGATTGGGGAGCCGGCGAGTCTATCACGGAAGCCGGCACGGCGCCGGTTTCCTTTACACCATATGCTCCAGACAGCAAACTCGCCCCTGATCTTTTGGTCCCATAGGTGGAAGCGGTCCACTGATCTCCCGCGGGTAGATAGATGCACTCAGCAGCAGACTTCCAACCTTCCATGCCGGCGTCCCCAGGATCGCCCATTTATCCTCTGTTGCTGAGGTTCGGTGCGAGGGCTTCGCGCATCCACTTCGGAAGACGGCGCGGTTTTCCCGAATCTATATCCATAGTCAACCAGTGGGATTTGGCGCGTGCCAACTGTTCTCCATCTGAGAGACGCGTCACGGAATAGAAACGCTCGGCGCTGGCTTGCCTCAGCGAAGTGAGCCAGGTTTCGATTTGCAGTTCTTCGTCCGGAAGCGCCGGTTGCAGGTACTCTATCCGGCTGCGTTTCAAAGCCCAACCCAACCCCGCTTCCACGGAGCTAGCATGTGTAACGCCGTAGGCGATTCCGGCTTCGATAGCTGCCTCCTGTGTGTAGGAGAGATAGGAGGCGTTGTTGAGGTGCCCGAACGAGTCGACATCTCGCCACTCGACTCGACGCTTCCAGGTGACGACGCCAGGCGGAGCTGACGCAGGTTCTGGAAATGGCTCTCTTTTCAACTGGGCAGGTCGATCATCGTCAGTAGAAAGAGCATCGAAGATTTCCGAAGGAATGCTCGCTGGTGCTTGCCTTGCGATATCGAGATACACGTAATCCGTTCGGGAATCAGCGACCAGTTCCCCATCAAGCCGAAACTCAAAAACCCGCCGTGCAATCGATCGGCGGGCGCTGGGAACATGAGTTGTCACAGAGAGCTCGTTCCCGAAGGTCACCGGCTGTAGGTACTCGATGGAGGTATCACGCGCGACCCATGCCCGCTGCAAGTCCTCATAGTAGTCATAACCAAACCCGGTCGCGATCGTATGTCGCCATGCAGTCTCCTGAGCCAGACGTAGATAAGCTGCATTATTCAAGACGCCGTACGCGTCGCATTCATCGTGTCGAATGCGATAGGTCTCGGTATGTCTTTGAGTCATGGATCGCGCCTTCCGATGCAGCGCTAATGGAATCAGTCGCTGGTGCGAGCTTGTCCGCGCTTCGAATTCCGAGTGCTGGGCGTTACAGCCATCCCTGAGCTTGATACCAGTTGACGGTCTGCTTGATGCGATCGGTGAGCGGGCGAGTCGGTTTGAATGCTAGCTGCTGCCGTGCTTTCTCGGGTGAGCAAGTGAAAGATCCCGCAGCGAATGAGCGAATTTTGTCCAGAGTGATCACTCCAGGCGAGCGACCCCGGATTCTGGCCCACCCTTCCACAATCCCTGCTGTGACCCAGGCAAATCCAATCGGGACTTCCACGATTGTGGCCGGATTTTCACTTAGGGCTTCCGCTACTCGCCCAAACAGCTCGCCGAGCGTCAGCTGCTCCTCGTCGGCGCCGTAATAAAGCCCCTGCTCATGCAGTTCGGCTTCGAGTTGGATCCGCTCACCACGGTGAGCGGCCATCACCATGAGATCGGCAAGATCACGTGCGTGGATTACGGACACCTTTGCTGAATGAGCGCGGGGAATAGCATAAACATCGAGACCGGGAACTTGTAGGGCCTTGAGAATGCCATAGGTTTCCACGTCGCCCTCTCCAAAGACCCCGGATGCGCGAACGATCGTGATAGGGACAGAGTCGGCAAACTCTCTCATCGAACGCTCGCCTGCAAGTTTGCTTCGCCCGTAATTGCTTACGGGTGAGGGCGAGTCTTCCTCTGTCCGGATATGTCGCTCCGGGTCAGGACCGGCCGCCTCTATTGACGATAAGAGCACTATTATCGGAGGGGTGGCTTGATCTGCGCAGGCTTGCGCTACGTTCCGCGCGCCCGCCTCATTCACGCCATTGAGCTCCGCCAGGGTGCGCGCTTCAAGCGCGCCTGCTAAGTGATAAACGATATCGATGCCTTCAACTGTGGGTCCCAGAGTGGCTGAATCGGTCACATCGCCGAGGCGCAGCTCTAATTGGTCGATGGGAAGGCTGGATGTGTCAGAAGTGGGCCGAACGAGGCAGTCGACCTGATCGCCTTGCTCCACGAGCGCTTCGACTAGGTGCTGCCCGATGAAACCTGTGGCGCCTGTGACAAGTACGCGGTCACTCAATCAGTTCCAGCTCCCGGCCGACCTCGCCGAGGATGTTGAGCGCCCGGTCGATCTGCTCATCGGTATGAGTTGCCATGTAGCTGGTTCGCAGCAGGCACATGTCAGGCGGTACTCCGGGAGGGACGACCGCGTTTGTGTAGAGCCCGGCCTCAAAGCACAGCTTCCAAGCCATGAGGGTTTTATCCATCTCCCCCATGATGATGGGGATGATTGGCGTCGTGCTGGGCCCCATCTCAAAGCCCATTTCGGTAAGCCCCGTACGCATTCGCTCAGTCACTTCCCATAAGCGGTCGATGCGCTCCGGCTCGTTCTGCATGATCTCGAGCGCAGCCAGCACCGCGGCGACATTTCCGGCCGGCATCGAGGCGCTAAAAATGAAGGAGCGGGCATGGTGCTGTACAAAGTCCATCACCTTAGCATCGCCAGCGATGAATCCCCCCAACGAAGCGAATGACTTGCTGAAGGTACCCATGATCAAGTCAACATCCTCGGTGACGCCAAAGTGAGCGGAAGTTCCACGACCGCCGCCCATGACACCGATGCTGTGTGCGTCATCGACCATCAGCCGCGCGCCATACTTTTTGGTGATGGGGATAATGTCCGGCAGCGGTGCGAGATCGCCTCCCATGCTGTACACCCCATCAACGACGACCAGCACTCCGGTATCCTCATCGATCTTCCCAAGCACGCGGTCGAGATGGTCCATGTCGTTGTGTGAGAAGCGGCGCGTTTCGCCGAGCGCAAGCATGGCGCCGTCAACGATACTAGCGTGATCGTCCTTATCGAGAACGACTACATCACCGCGCTCTATGATTGCGGATATAGTTCCCAGGTTCACTTGATATCCGGTGCTGAAGACTAGCGCAGCCTCCATGCCCACATACGCTGCCAGCCGCTCCTCAGCTTCCTGATGCAGAGCCAGCGTACCGTTGAGGAATCGCGAACCCGTACAGCTGGTGCCGTAGCGCTGGACGGCTTCGATGACGGCCTCCCGAACCCGCGGATCGGTGGTCAGCCCGAGGTAGTTGTTGGAACCGATCATGAGGATTTTGCGATCCTCTACTACCACCTCGGTCCCCTCCGTGTCTTGCAACGGCAGGAAGTACGGATAGAGACCCATCGCCTTCGCCAGATCCGCTTCGGTCCAGTTGAACGCCTTATCGAAGATATCCATTCGCAGACTGCCTCCGTCCAAACGTGAGGATAAGTTGCTATATTCGGATTGTCAAACCCCAGCCGAATTAAGCTTGAATGTGCGAGTGCTTGACAGCGCGCTACCGACTTCTATAATGTCCACGCTTGCGGTGTGCCCCTCGTCCCACAGGCGGGGGGCGCATGTCGTTGTGAGGAGACGCAGCCATGATTGACATACAACTGATCCGCTCGGATCCCGATGCGGTCAAGGAATCGATCACCAGTCTAGGTGCCGAAGCACCAATTGACGAGATCGCTGGCCTAGATCTGCAGCGTCGGGAAATTCTGCAGGAGCTCGAGGGCTTGCGACAAGAACGAAATCAGACCTCCGAAAGAATTGGCCGCATGGAGGCTGGGGAAGAGCGTCAAGCGCTCATCGATTCGATGGGGGGCGTCAACGACCGCATAAAGGAATTGGAAGCGGATCTGCGTGCGGTCGAAGGTACGCTAGAGCGGGCGATGTACGAAGTACCCAATCTGCCCGACGAAAGCGTACCGATCGGAGCCGACGAGAGCGAAAATGCTGTGCTGCGAGAGGAGATTAAGCCGCGCAAATTTGATTTCGGGCCACTACCTCATTGGGATCTTGGTCCCCAGCTTGGGATCTTGGATTTCGAGCGCGGCGTTAAAATATCCGGAAGCCGGTTTTATGTTCTGAAAGGCGCCGGTGCCCGGCTGCAGCGAGCGCTAATCCAATGGATGCTGGAGCTGCATGTCACGCAGCATGGCTACACCGAGATCTATCCTCCAGCTATCGTCAAAGAGCAATGCATGTGGGGTGCCGGACAGCTCCCCAAGTTTAAGCACAATATTTACCGGGACACTGAGGACGACCTGTGGATGGTCGGCACAGCTGAGATTCCGCTCACGAACCTGCACCGGGAAGAAATCCTGGATGCGAAGGATTTGCCGCTTAATTATGTGGCCTACACTCCATGCTTCCGTCGGGAGAAGTTCTCCGGCGGGCGCGATGTGCGAGGTATCAAGCGCGGTCATCAGTTCGATAAAGTGGAGATGTACAAGTTCACCAATCCGGAGGATTCCTACCAGGCACTGGAGCAGATCCTGGAAGATGCATCGGACGTCTGCCGGGCGTTAGAAATTCCCTATCGAGTAGTAGAAATGGTGACGGGAGACCTCGGATTTACGGCCGCAAAGAAATATGACATTGAGATCTGGGCTCCAGGTTCTGAAGAATGGCTGGAGGTGAGCTCGGTCAGCAACTGCGAAGCGTTCCAGGCGCGCCGAGCAGAGATTCGTTTCCGTAAAGAAAAGGGCGCCAAGCCTGAGTACGTCCACACCCTGAACGGTTCGGGTCTTGCCCTACCTCGCACGATGATCGGAGTCCTGGAGAACTATCAGCAGGCAGATGGCAGCGTAGTGGTGCCTGATGTTCTGCGCCCTTGGATGGGCGGCGTTGAGCTCATCTCAGCTGTCGAGTGAAATATCTGGAGGGGACCGGCTTGAAGGTAGGCGCCCCCCGCGCATCTGGTTTTTCCGGCGGGATACTCCCCGCAAGAGGCATCGGAAACTAGGGTCTCATGGACAACCTTTGGACCATACTGGCCGGCGCGCTGATGGTTGCAGGATTGGTTGGGATCTTCATTCCGTTCTTCCCAGATCTGTTTCTGATCTGGGCCGCGGCTTTGGGCTACGGTCTATTGGTCGGGTGGGAGGATTGGGGTCCTTGGTTGTTTGGGCTTGTCACCTTGCTTGGAGTACTGGGAATTCTGGCGGAAACTTACGTTGGTGGAGCGGGGGCGCGGGCAGCGGGAGCCTCCTACAAAGCTATCTTCGCTGGGCTAATCCTCGGCACGATCGGATTCTTTGTCTTCCCACCTTTCGGACTGATCATCGGTTTGCTGGTAGGAACCTTCGCTGTCGAATTCTTGCGCTTGAGAGACTGGCGCCAGGCAGGACGTGCGATGCTGGGAATGGGGATCGGTTACGGTGTTTCGTTTGGGGTGAAACTAGGCTTTGGAGCGCTGATGATTGGTGCGTGGTTAGTCTGGGTCGTCTGGGGCTAACGCCCGGCTTCAACCTCCTGTAATTCGAGGCGGATCGGAAGAGCCTCGCTTTCCTGCCCGAGTTGTTCATAGCAATCGGCCAGAATATCCATCCCCTCTAAGATTTCCTCTGAGTAAGAGGTCCGCGCAAACCCCGGTAGCAAATCCTGTGAGAGCCCCTGACGATTGTATACATAGAGCCCGTAGTCGGTGCTCCGTCCCGCAGCGTAGCCGAAGGAGGTGAGCTGATCGAGAATCGATCTTGCACCCTCCAGATGGTCGAGGGCTGAGTCGCAGTCGTCTTGCCCGGCTGCAACCAATCCAAGGGCGTTCTGTATGCGCGCACCGGTCCATCCGCTCATGCCACCGATGAATTCAGCGATCGTGAGCATCTCATTGGCCTCGTCCAAGCGGCCCATCCCGAGATAGGCCAGTCCGCGCCCGAGGTGATGAGTGGGATCATTTAAGGGATCCAACAGAGAGAATCTTTCGATCGCGGTTTCAAAGCTACGCTCTTCGAGCGCTAGCCAGCCCTGATCCGCGATTGACGTACTGGCGCTCTCCTCCGCCTTGTAGCTTTCCAACACTGACAATCGAAAAGGGCTTAAGGTGAAAAATAGTTCATCGGCGAGCGCATCATCCAAATCCAAAGCCGAGCGATACGCATGCTGAGCGGCATCCCAATTCTCCTGCTGCTCAAGCAGTTGACCCAATGTCAAGTGAAAGTTTGGCTGGAGGGGAGTCAGTTCAATGGCTTGACTTAGATCGGAAAGCGCTCCATCGATATCACCGCCCGCACGCCGCACCATTGCGAGGTTTGCCCAGTGAACAGCATAGCTAGGGTCGATCGCAAGCCCCGTTTCGTATTTGTTAATTGCGCTGGACAAGTGGGAGGAGTCGATGAGCTGGCCGTCATCGTCCAGGGCAAGCACCCCGTCTGTGAAACCGGCCTGGAACCAGTGGTAGGCGAGCGAAGGGTCTCTCTCGACGGCATCGTCAATGTGCAGTGCGGCAGTCTCCCAGTTGCCGGCCGCGGCCGCGCGCAAGCCATCCATGAGCGGGAGATACGAACGCAGGCCAAAACCGATCATGGCCAGCATCGCAAGCCACGAAGTTACTGCAAGCGCGTTTCCCAGCCCACGTCGGACGGGCGCTCCGGAGCTACGAGGCAGCCACGCTAGAAAAACGAGAGCAATTGCGGTCAGCGCGGGCAAGGTGGTGGGGGTGTCGAACAAACTGTGCACTGCCAATCCAGCGAGGCTGGCTATGAACGCAGCCAACCAGTGCCGTTCCCCCGGAGCATGCTCTCGCCAGCGATACCAGGTCTCTCGAGCCACTCCGAAGGCTAGAAATCCAAGTGCTGCCAGCCCGATGAGTCCAGTCTCGGCCGCGATGTTGAAGACTGCACTGTGTGCATGAGCAAGCAGTAAGCCTGGCGGTATGATCCCAGTCTCAGCGTAGGCGCTGCCGTAGGTGAGAGGCCCAGTTCCACTGATCGGGTCGCTCATGAAGTTCTGAAGGGCCACACCCCAGATCAGGGTTCGAGAACCAGCTATGCTGCCGTGCGTGGGGTGCGTTACCTGGCGCTGGAAGATCAGCGTGATCAGAATCGCCGGCACAATCGTGAGCGCGGCAAGTTCGATCACACGTCTTCGATGCTCTTTCAAAAGCTGGGCCGGCTTGATTTGTCGATCGACAACAACAAGAAGCGCCGCTGTACCAAGTACTGTAGCAGTACCGAGCCAACCGCCGCGGGAGGAGGTGAAGTAAAGCAAAACAATTACGATCACCGTCCACACCCTGAGCGCAAAGCGAGGGATTCGTGCATTCGTGTTGAAGAGCTGCATAAGCCCGAGTGGCAAGACGAGGTTGAGGAATGCTGCTGCGAAGTTGGGATGACCAATGAAGGCCCGGATGCGGATCGTGGTTGGAGGCAGTAATGAACCTCCGTCGCGGATCGCCCACCAGGAGGTCAACCAGTTTCTGGTTTCCAGCAGCCCGAAAAAGATCACAAAGACAGAAACGATAAGCAGGGACTTGACGAAAATGTCCCGCGGCCAGCCATTCCGCCTAAGATCCAGTACAAAATACAGCAGTAACGCGTAGAAGATGATCTGGCTCAGCAATATAGCGCTGCGCCGAGGGTCGGACGATAACACCGTAGCGATGCCGTAGGCCAAGACAAACAGGATCACCGGAAGACCAAATCCGGAGCGTGGGAAAGGCTCTTTGGAGAGTACCCTCCAAGCGAGCCAGACGAAGCCGACTACTCCAAGCAGAAGGAGGTTGAGCGTTTGAAGGTCGGTCCGTACAACACCATTGAACGTCCCACCTAGGAGCACAAGATAGCTGAGGCCGAGGAAGACGGCCGCTTCCTGCAGCAAATACTTGGTCTTTATCGTGCTATCCGGATTCTGTGAGATGGCCGCGCCCTCAATTGATCGCTAAGGGCTTACAAGGGAACGGGTCGCTGAGAGGAGGCTCCTGACGGCCGGAATAGATATCATGGTTTGAAGAACAGCATTCCGACCCCCAGGCGTTCGAGTCCTACTTCGGCCAAATGGACCACAACGGCCGAAGTGTCATTTAAGGCGGCAAACAGGGGTGGTATCGCATCTGGGTCGCCGGTTTGACCTAGCGCACGTGCTGCTTCGATCCTCACTTGAGGAATCTCCGATCGCATGGCCTCCGACAGGGGGGAAATTGCCTCTGGGGCGGCTGAGGCAAGTGCACCCGAAGCCAGCCGGGCCAGCAAGCGGTCCTCATCCCCCAATGCCTCGATCAAACGCGGGATGGCCGCCGAGTTGGGATGCTGACGTAGTCCAGCCGCTGCGCACTGGCGCACGGTCGGATCCCCGTCTTCGAGCGATTCGATGACCGCGGCGCTTGCGCGGGCATCTTCCATGCTCGAGAGCGCCACCACCGCCCACCAGCGTTCATCAGGATCGGAGGAATCAAGCAGATTGAGGAGAAAGTCGAGTGCCGGTTCCCCGTACTTTGGGATTTGAGAAAGCGCCCGCGCAGCGCGGGCGTCGTCTTTAGAAGCTAATTCACTGATCAGCGTTTCGAGCTCATCCACTAGCGTTCAGGGGGCGGAACAGGCAGGTCCTCCTCGGCGACTGAGATCCACTTATCTCCCTCATCGATCAACATGACCGGGATGTCGTCCAGGATGGGGTACTTGCGGCCGCAGTAATCTGCATCTTCCTGACATACCAGCCAGGTGTCCTCTACCATAACCAGCATCCCCTCGCGTTCTTGAACGCAATGGGGGCAGCGCAGAATTTCGAGCAGTTCTTCGCTAACCATCAGCCTCTCCCAAGTGGGGCGGTGATTCTACCATCGCGAGAGCATCAGGGATAACGCGGACGACGGATCGAATCTCTGCCCTAACAACTGGACGCTGTTTTGCCATATGGATGTGCTCGGCGGAGGAGCCGAGTATTGAGGCAGACGAGTGGCTGCAACTTGGGCGAGGCGATTGCTGCTACCTGAACGGAGACTCCAGGATTGCCGGCTCAGTCCTCGTCCGTGATGGCGTCGTCCGGCAACTCGGTCCCAGGACCGTACTCGTAGATCGCACGCCATGGCAGGTAGTGGGTCTTGATGGTGTCCCGGTGCAGCACGTCGTCACCGCGTGTGACGGTGCGCGTCACCAGCACGTCCATGCCGTCCACTTCGAAGTCCGCTTGCTCGATCTCCCCTTCTTTGAGGTCAGGGTTTTCCTTGTAAAGGGGCTTGGGTGCCTCTACCTTGCCGGAAATTTGTGGGGCGCTGATCTGCACCTGCCGGCCATCTCCGGTTGAATAGAATTTCCAGAGCAGCTGCGTGCCATATATATAGGTTTCGGACAGCAGCCAGTGATCCGTATCGTTGGTGAATTTGAAGTCCACCAGCGGGACAAAGACTGTAGCATCAAATCCCGGCCCGGGTGAGCCCGGTCCCTGCTCATAGTAGCCGACCCGATAGGCGTGAGGATGGCGCTCAACGATGCCAAACCCGCCATTGAAGGCGGTACGGAACAAGGTCGTACTCACCTGGCAAACACCGCCACCCACTCCCTTGATGGTGCGATCCCCATAGATAATGAGAGCTTCCGCATATCCGGTGTCCAGGCTGATGTCTCCCAGGACCTCTGCCATGGATAAGGTCTCCCCCGGGGCAATCAAGAGCCCATGGAAGGGCGCCGAGGCAGTGGCGATGTTGTGAATCCGTCCCGCGCTGGAGCCTGAGAAATAACTCGAGACTACGCTGACCTCTTCTGTGATACCAAGTTCGGCAGCCGTCGCTTCGCTGCCGACTGCTGGATACTCAAGCTCGAACACCAATGGGATCTCGTGTTTCCCCTCAGCCAGTCCCCGATTGACGGCTTCGATGCTTGCCGGGATGTCCAGCGTACGCCCGATAACGGCTTCCGCCATGAGATCGAGCTCGCGTGTATCGTCGTTAAATATGAAGCGCGCGTTCTCGGGCCCGCGCTGTAAATCCGGGGCGAGGGGCTCGATAAAGGCAAACAGGGCGTATGCGTCGATCCCGACCTCATAAACACCCAGCTCCTGGTTGAGGTTGAAGCGCAGCATATCGGCCAGGCTTTGCTGATCGATGGTCCAGGGGCCTGCATCCTCGGCAGTGAGCGTGAGCGGAGTCCGAAGCATCTCAGCCGCGATCTGACCCTGCTCGGTGGCATCCAGCACGATCGGAGGCGTCTCCTTGACCGATAGTGGGATCTCAGCGTCGTGAAGCGAACCGAAGACAGGGGCCAACTGCTCCAGGCTGGTGGCAATTTCAAGCTGCCTGCCAATCTGACCGGGGCGCATGACAATCTGCACGCCATTCACGCCCAGCATGGCCTCCATTTGGGGTCGATCGATTTGGCCGGCTAGTTCGTTCATATAGGCCGCGCCGGCGCGTTGGTCGAAGAGCACCATAGTTGCAACATCAAAACCAGAACTCCAGGCGCTGAAGAAATCTGTCAGCTGATGCAGGGCTCCACCTTCCCGTCCCACCGCGAGCGCCTCGTCAGCCATGCGGGGGATATCGAGAGCCACTCCGAGCTCTGCCGGTGTGGCGACCCAATGCTGGGTGCCATCTGTCATGAGCACGGTCCCTGTTCGTGGATAGGAGAGTATCTCGCCAAGTGCGAGCTCGATCTCCGGCTCGGTAAGCCCACCGACAGCGATACCGGCTGCCGAGACTCCGGGCAGAGCCCGTCCAGAATATGCCATCCGGGTTCCGAGGATGAAGAGAACGAACACGGAGCCAATCGTCAGCGACATGCCGAGCAGCGCAGCGGGCAAAGAGGGGAGTATCGATTTCAAGGGTGTGCGTGTTTCCATATGTAGCGGCCGAAATTGGGCGAGGAGTATATCATCCTGAGATGTGCGGAACGCAAGTGTGCGAGAACGCGCCAATTAACCCCTTTTCAAGGACCTAGGACAACCGATGGCTGACGAAACCCCTCAGACGATCGCCTTTCGACGCAGCTTTCGGCTTGATGCCTGGGAGCTCACGCTCCTTGGATTGGGAGTGTGGCTTGGCATCGGTGTGTTCGGTCTATTCGATAGCGTTGTGCTCTTAGCAGGGGCGAAGAAGGCGCTTGCCTACCTGATGTATTCGGCCCTGGTAGTCCCCACGCTCTTGACGTTTGCCGAACTGAGAGCGTGGGTGCATAGCGGTGGAGGGAGCTACGGTCTCCTGGAATCCCTGGAGCGCCCAGCCGTGGAGTTTCTGTCCGGGTGGGCTTACCTGCTCGGATGGGCGGCGTTGAGCGGACTGATGGCCTGGACCTTCGCGGACTTCGCTGGTCGGCTGCTGGAACCGCTATTTGCAGCGGAGGAGCTTCGGCTCCCGATCCTGCTAATTTTCTTGGTGGCTTCCACCCTGCAGCGCGGGTTGGGTGCCAGGCCGCTTTGGAGACTAGCGGTGAGGGTTGCCGGCTTGGTCGGGCTGAGCCTGCTGCTGGCCGTACTTGTAGTGCTGACCACTGGCCTCGGGCCGGAAATAACCGTGCCGAGGAGCGGGAATCTGTTCGCAGGGGTGGCGGCACTTGGCGGGCTGGGTTGGCTGATTGAGGTACTTGTCGATCGTGGTGCAGAGCGCCGCAATCTTGCCATTCCGCTGCGCGGATTCCTGCTGGGCGGTCTTGTGGCAGTCGTAATTGCCGTGCCGAAAGCGTTGACCCTCGAAGGCCTGGTAGAGAAAGCGCTTCCAGGCTACGGCGCCCAATCTGTATTGGCTGTTGGAATACTGATCATCGCGGTCTTCTGGAGTCCACTGTCATTGCTCTCCCTGCGCCGTCTGCAAGTCATCACGGAGGATGGAGTCCTCCCGAGCTGGCTCCTGGCTCCGGCCTGGAAATTGTCCGTTGGCCAATCACTTCTGACCTTGGTGGCCGCGACCCTCGCCGCGTTGCTTACCGATGTGCCGGCCCTGGCTCTGGGCCAGGTTGCTGCAGCCATGTTCCTGCTCCTCGCGACGGGCGTGAGCCTGACATCGATTTTTTATGAGAGACGCGGTAACTCGCGACCGATACTCCGACTCCCGCTGCATCCCGCAATACCTGCGGCGAGCGCCGCCATTAGTTTCTTGCTCTTCTTTGCACTGCCATTCTGGGCTCGAGCGCTAGGGCTGGCCTGGCTGTCGATAGCCGCCCTCGCCTATTGGTGGGGCGGGAGACGGCGCATGCGTGAATCGCAGGTCGGGATCACAGTCTTCGAAGCGATAGACGAAAGCTCGGTTGTTGATTCCGAGTTTCCAGTGGTGGTTCCTATATCAAATCCAGAGACGGCCTCTACCTTGGTTTCCTTGGCCGCGCACATTGCACATCGCGAGCAAGGTCATCTGATCCTTCTGCAAGTCATTCAAGTACCCGAGCACCTCCCACTGGATAACCGGCGCTTCGAGGCACAGCGCAAGCTCGATCTTCTCGAGCGCACCTTGCAAGAAGCTGAAGCTCACGGTGTGCCCGCCGTCGGCTTCACGCGCCTGTCGCGCTCCATAGACCAGGGCATACTGGAAACCGCGGTGGAAGAGGACGCTGCTCTGGTGGTCATAGGCGGGAATGTTAGCCCGCAGTACGCAGGGAGGACGGGATTCGGCTCGATCGCAGATAGCGTGCTAGACCGTGCTGCTTGCGAAGTAATGGTGCTACGTTCTGGAGTTGAATTTCAACCCACGCGGGCACTGGTTCCTGCTGCCGAGGCACGCGGACTCGAAGCCGCGCGGCTTGCCAGCTCGCTTGCAGGCGGCGGAGTAACGCTGCTGCACGTATTGGAAGAAGGCTCTACGCAGCGTGAGGCGGAAGCGATGCTGGGCGACATCGCCGCTGATGTCGGCGGGACTGTTGCTACCAAAGTGGTTCGGTCCGGCGCACCGCTGAATGGGATCTTGGAGAGCCTGGAGGGTCACGATCTCCTGGTGTTGGAGACGGGAGAGTTGGCGTTGCTCGACGACGAGCGCCGGAGGCAGCTCCCTCTCCGGCTGGCGGAACGTACGGATGTCCCTATTTTGCTGGTGCGCGGCCAGGCCGAGCTGCCCCGGCTGGTGGCGCGCCGCGCCTGGCGTTCCCTGTCAGACATCATTCCTCCGCTTGCTCGTGAGGAGCAACTGGCACTCTATCGAAACCTGCGAGAAGCCGCGCGGCCTAGCGTTCACTTCTTTGTGCTGATCACCCTCTCCTCGGTGATTGCCAGCCTTGGGCTGCTCATCAACAGCCCCGCGGTGGTCATCGGCGCCATGTTGGTGGCGCCGCTCATGAGTCCCATTCTCGCCATCGCTGCGGGATTGACCTTTGGTGACGGGCACACCCTGCGTGAGGCGTTGGCTTCAACAGTGCAAGGGGCTATGGCAGCCATCTTTATTGCCATCGTGATCGGTTTGATTGTCCCCGGCGCACAGGCGACGACTGAAATCCTGGCCCGCACCGAACCCAGCCTGATCGACCTGATGATTGCCCTCGCTTCAGGCATGGCCGGCGCCTACGCCATCGCTCGCAAGGAAGTAGGTGAGGCTCTCCCTGGAGTGGCGATTTCGGCAGCACTTCTTCCCCCGCTGGCAAGCGTGGGGCTGGGGGTGGCGTTGCGAGATGCGTCTGTTGTGGGCGGAGCGCTGCTGCTCTTTGTAACCAACCTAATTGCCATCGTGTTTGCGGCCGGAGTCGTGTTCCTGGTGCTTGGAGTGCGACCTGAGCGAAGGACTCACTGGCTCCGCCGAGGCGTGATGGTAACCGGATTTTCGCTGCTAGCGGTCAGCCTGCCCCTGGCGTTCCTGCTGTGGCGCTCGGTCGAGCATGGATCCATCGAGCAGCGTTCACGGGAGATTCTAGAGCGTCGGATCGCGGAATGGGGAGCGGTCGAGATCGCTGCCCTGGAGATCAACCATCAGCCCCGTGCAGTGGAGCTGTTGGGTACGCTGTACTCGCAGCACTCGATCAGCGAAGCTCAGCTTGCTGAACTGCAGCACGAATTGGAAGCGGAGCTGCGGCCGGAAGTAAGGCTACGATTGATTGTGCTTCCTGCTGAGGTGCTGAGCACAGAGTAGGCAGCGCACGAGCAAGGCTTCGGCCGGACTGCAATCTGACGTACTGAGCTTACGCAGCTCGTGCCCAAAATGCGGCTTCACCTCGACAGTCGCCGGATGCGTTGAGCTTATAGCAGCGAGCGTCCAAGCTACGGTTTGAGCCAGACTTCCACGCTAGAGAAGTAGCGCAATCCAGGAGGATCCGCATTTTGCTCTCGGATCGCTACGCGCACATACTGCGCGTAGGAGATGTCGTAAGCGATATCGAACACAAAGGCTCCCAGTACTCCCGGTTCCAACGAGTCCAACTGCACCTGATGGGTGACCAGCGCCTCCCCACTTCGGTTGAGTAGCTCGACGGTAAGCGGCAGCTCAGAGTCGGTCCACCCCGCGCCACGTACCGTCATTACTCCCCCTTCAATCACGCCTCCATCCCACGGCCACAGAATGGCCAGTTTCTGGGGTCCGTGCTCCACCGGATGAATGCGGGGTAAGCCCTCGGATAGCAGCACCAGATCAACAGAGACCAACTGGTCCATGCTCGCCCATCGGATTCCGTCGGTACTGATCTCCAGGCGAGCATTCTCGGCAACTGCCGGGGTGTCGAATTCCATGCGAGTGGCGAAATTACCGGCATTTCCTGGGTATGCGAACAGGATCGTGGTCATTTGCGATACGACACGCCCGTCCTCACCCAGCAAGCGTATATGCACGCGTTCGTCGTAGCTTGGACCGCCCCGCCCTACGATCTGAAAGGGACTGGTGACCTGAGAACCCGGACCGGGTCGATAGATCGCCAGTCGCGCGTCGGGCAAGACCGAGCTGGATGGAATCAACGTGGGAATGATCGGCTCTTCAGGCTGCTCGATCACGATCGCCGGAGTCGCCAGATTAAAAGGTGCCGGAGTTGGCGCGCTGGGAGGAGTTTGAGTGGGGGGTACAGCGCTAGGCGCGACAGTAGCCGGTGTCGCTGGCTCTGTCATACTGAGCGGGCTGGGAGTCGCGCGCGCACATCCAGGCAGTGCCAGCCCCATTAAAAGTATGGCAATCCAATTGCGCAGCAATCGCATCATGAACAAACCGCACTTCTAGCACGGATCAATGGAAAGGTGCAAGTCGGGGGCCAGGGACGTGATTCGCCTGCAGGGCTGTAATGTGCACTTATGTAAATATGCGGCTGTGCGGCTCTGAAATAGTCTCAAACGACGCACTTGTGAGAATTTCGTGGGGTTAAGAGGATTTAGGCGCTAAGCCGCGGTACCTATCGCGCGCAGGCTGATGCCCACGAGAAAGAGGCAGATAAGCCCGTAGGTCAAGCTCGCGCGGCGATCGTCCTGACCTTTGGTGTAGGCGAAATATCCGGGAATGGAGATGACAGTCACGATACCGTAGAGCACGTGAATAGTCCGGCCGGGGCGGGCGCCGTTGATCCACAGAATAACCCCAACGATCAGCTGCGCTATGACCAGGATTTCGCCCGCAGCCAGAATCCCCCAGTAGCTGCCGGCGATACTGCGTCGGAGAAAAAAGTTCGCTAGACCCCACACGCCGGCAATCGACAGGAATAGCAGCATGGCGGATGCGAGTCGTGCGTGGACCTCGGTTAGGGTCATGCGCCGAATCGCAAATCGAGCCAACAATTGCCAAAAAGGTGGGCGCGATTTCCAGGGAGCTGAGGATGAGAGATGAACATTTCTTGGGAAGGGCTCATGCTCGCGCTCAGCTCAGGCCGTAGATCTCGGAATACTTCTCAGTCAAGTATTCCAGATAAGGCTTTGCGCTTAGCTCCTGGCTCGTGGCCCGTTTGAGCAAATCCATCGGTTCGTACTTGCCGCCGTGTCGATGGATCCTTTCATTCAACCAGGTCATGAGTTCCCCGAATGCTCCTTGAGAGATCTGAGCCTCAAGGTCAGGGATATCATCATTAAGACTGCGCCAAAGCTGTACGGAGATGATGTTGCCCAGTGTGTAGGTTGGGAAGTATCCAAAATATCCGTCGGACCAATGGATATCTTGAAGCACGCCCTGCGCGTCATCCGGTGGGGTGAGTCCTAAATATTCCTCGACTTTCGCATTCCAAGCCTCCGGTAAATCTGCAACTTCGAGATTTCCTTCGATCAAGTCGGCTTCAATTTCGAAACGCAATAAAATGTGGAGGTTGTAGGTCGCCTCGTCAGCTTCAACTCTGATGAGCGATCGGTCGACCTTATTGATGGCTCGATAGAAGGTCTCGACGTCGACGCCCCCGAGTTGACTGGGAAACACTGCCTGCAGCCGTGCATAGAATGCCGTCCAGAATGCCCGGCTCCGGCCTACAAGATTTTCCAACATTCGTGATTGCGACTCGTGTATTCCAAGTGAGGCGCTGTGAGCGGCCTCGAGGGTGGAGCCAGAAAGGGATGGTATCCGATCCAAAGATGAAGGGATTCCCTGGCTGTAAATAGCGTGACCGGCCTCGTGCATGGACCCAAATAGGGCCGGACCAAATTGGTCAAGCTTGACACGATTGGTAATACGTACATCGCCTCGGTTGAGGGCTTGACTGAACGGGTGCGGGGCTTTGTCCTGCCTGCCCCGCTCGAAGTCGTAGCCCAGCTCGCGAATCACTTCCAGACCAAAATCCCACTGGGCTTTTTCGTCGTACTCGACGCGCAGAAAGGAATCATCTACGGACTCTGATCGCTCGCTGATAGCCTGCACCAGCGGGACCTGAACCTCACGAAGTTCGCCAAAGATTTCTCTCACATTGGCCAGCTTTAAGCCTGGTTCATAGTCATCCAGAAGCGGATCATAGGGGCTGTCGTAGGGCTCGAAGAAGCCAACGTACGAACGCTTGACATCCAAGACCCTTTCGATATGGGGTTTGAAGTCGGGGAAGCTCGAAGCCTTCCTGGATTCGACCCAGGCGCTAAAGGCCAGACCCACTGTGCGCTGAGATTCCCTAACCCACTCGGTGGGTACGCGATGGCTCTTATCGAAATCACGCCGAAGACGAGCAACGATTCCAGCCTCGTCAGAATCCGGATCAAAGCCTTTCACCTCTGTTTCAGCTGCTTCCAATGCCTCGCCAAAATCATCCCGGATAAAATGCTCATGGGCTAGGCTAGCGAGCGTGGCCATTGCGTGTGCCCGAGCATCGGCGCCCCCGGGTGGCATGTTAGTCTGCATGTCCCAACTGAGCAGATCTGCTGCGGATGTGAGATCAAAGATCCTTCCCGTCAATTCTCGAAGCCTTTCCAGCTTTTCTCCCATACCTTCTCCTCGCCTAAACGACCCGCCAGCGCAGCGGTTCGCCATTCAGCGCCGCCAGGACTTCGTCCGCTATATCTTTCCCAGCCTTGGCCTGCGCCTCACTTGTCTGAGCCCCGATATGTGGGGTTGAAACCATCTTCGGATGCGAAAGGAGCGGTGATTTTCCGGGGGGTTCTTCCGAAAACACGTCCAACGCCGCTCCAGCCAGGTGCTTCGAGTCCAGAGCAGCCAGAAGTGCCTGCTCGTCTACAATTCCGCCCCTGGCTGCCGATACTAGACGAGCTCCCGGTTTCATTTTGCTAATGGCCGCGTCGCCAATCATGCCGCGCGTATCTTCATTGAGCGGCAAATGCAAGCAAACGTAATCCGATGCTCGCAGCAGGGTGTTG
Source organism: Anaerolineales bacterium (assembly GCA_046759305.1). Taxonomy (GTDB): domain Bacteria; phylum Chloroflexota; class Anaerolineae; order Anaerolineales; family E44-bin32; genus JADFRG01. The sequence goes on along the minus strand of JBHIBY010000006.1, from coordinate 31,476 downwards.
AATTCGGTAGGTTCCGCGCCTCGATTGCGAAGTTCCTCATCGGTTATCAGCGGATCGTGTCCCAGCACCTGCATTCCGAAGGCATGGGCCCGTTCCGCGACTGCGGCGCCGATCCTGCCAAGCCCAATGATTCCCAGTGTCTTTTCCGATAATTCCGAACCTTTGAGCTCGGACTTGTGCCATTCAGTTCGCCTCATGCTGGCGTCAGCAGCAGGAATGTGTCGAGCCAGCGAGAGCATCAAACCCAGGGTGAGTTCTGCAACAGCCGCGGTGGCCGCCTGAGGGGCGTTCACCACAATCAGGCCCTTAGATTCAGCAGCCTGAAGGTCGATGTTGTCGACCCCAACCCCCGCGCGGCCGATAACTTTGAAGTCCGGGCCTGCCCGATCGAGCGCTTCAGCGGTGACTTTGGTACGACCCCGAACAATAAGTGCGTCACTCTCCCCGAGCGTATCCAACGACTCGGATTCGATCACTTCTGCCTGATCTCGGAGCAGCCGTAGGCCGTCCTCAGACAGGCCGTCGGTCACCAGTACACGCCAGGCCATGGAGAGAACCCGGCTATTGTACACGCCTTCACGAAGCGCTGATCAAAGGGGGATTTGATACTGCCGGTGGCTTGCTCACGGCGGTTCAACGGAGAGCCCGCTACGCACCAGCTCGTTTGTGAATGTGTATCAAGGCTAAGGACGGTGGTCGGCCTCTATCTCTGCCAGCTCGCGCAGTCGAGCGTCATCCTCTGGATTTGATTCGTAGTCGGTTGAAAACCAGGCTTCGAGGATCTCCTTGGCGATTGCTTCAGAAGTCGCGCGCAAAGACAGGCAAAGCAAATTGGCATCGTTCCAGATCCGGGCCCCTCGCGCGGTTTCAGCGTCGAGACAGAGCGCGGCACGCACGCCGGACACCTTGTTGGCTGCGATACTGACTCCGGTACCGGTCCAACAGAAGAGCACGCCCTCTTCTGCCTGTCCACCGGCAACTTCCTCTGCCACCTGGCGGGCGACCCCGGGCCAGTGCTCAACCTCATCCTTTAGGGGCCCGTGCAGGGTAACCTGATGTCCACGGCGCTGGAGCTCCTCGACCACCGCATCCGTGACTGGATTTCGCTCGTCGGATCCGACAGAAATCTTCATATCGGCGTGATTCTATCAGGGCGCTACTGCGATCTGCACAATCACGGGTAGATGGTCTGATGCCAATGTCTGAATGACTTCGACTTGACTTCCGTTCAAGTCAGCGGAGTGCCAGATCCAGTCGATCCGTTTTTGTGGATCTGCGGCGTTCCAGGTCAGCCCGGGACCCGAGCCGGATTCCATCCAAGAATCGATCAATCCTGCATCTTCGAGCATCGCCATTTCTGGCGCACCCGGCTCGGCGTTCAAGTCGCCAAGGAGCACGAAATTGGGGCGTCCGTCCCAGAAATCAAGCAGTACCGGAACTTGAAGTAGCCGCATATCGTGATCATCTTCTATTTGATGCAGGTGGGTATTGACCACCAGAAGCTGGTCTCCGGCTCCCACATCAATCTCTAGCCAGGCATAGCCGCGACCAATGAGCGTGCCGTCCCGCGGAAGCTCTCCGGAGCCGTGGTTCAAGATCGGTAGGCGAGAAAGGGTGGCATTGCCCCAATGGGGCTCCTCCGTGCCGTTGAATACGATCGGCATGTCCAGCCGCCGGGATAGCCAGGTCACCAGGTCGCTGGAGCCATCTAGCAGCCGATCACGTGTGATTTCTTGCAATGCCACCACGTCTGCGCCGCTGTCCTCAATCACCTGAGCAATGGCCTCGGGGTCGTGGCGCCCCATGCTGCCAAAAGCCGAGTGGATGTTGTAGGTCATCACCCTTGTTGGCGCTCCTGTTGGCGGACTGGAGACCGGGGCTGGGCCGGCCAAGATCCACACTACAAAAGGCACACTCACAAGCACGCCCGCAGCCCATACCGAGCGCGCGTCGCCTTCAGGATCAGGAGCCCTTAGTCCGCGTGTCCCGAGAAGCATCATCAGGCCAAAGAGGGCAGCTGAGGCGGGAGGGATGGCTGTTCTTGGGAACGGCAACGCAATATCCAGGGATACGTAGAAGGCGAATACAAGTATCAAGAACAGAAGAGTGCCAAGCGGCAATATCACGCCGGTGCGTGAAAGCCCGTCGCGGACGGACGGTCCTGCGCGGACACTGATGAGTGCCCAGCCCCAACCCAACACGAACTGGCTCACCGCAGCTGTTAGCAGCACCGCCATACCTGCCCGGTTGGCGGTAGCTATCGCTAGCACAAGATAAGCACCAGCCGCAAGCGCCAAGGTGGCGCGGAAGGTCTCAGGTCGCGCCAGGCCGTAGAAGATTCCCATTGCCAGCAGCAAGTTGCCGATCATAACGATGAGAAAGGCAGCGTACGGACCGGTACCGCTCAATTCCCCCAACAACCCCGGGCTCTGGAAGGTCAGCAGCTCCAGGAGCATGAAAGAGCTTATGCCAAGAAGTGGAATCGCTCCTGACCATGTGGTCTCTGACATGGCATCCGCGTTGGGAGCCGGTTCCTTCCAAATTGCCCAGAGTGCAACAGCAGAGAAGAGTGCAGTGATAAGCAGGGGGACCGTCCCGGCCAACCACGTGAGGTCGACGCTGCCGAAGGCGCCGCGCAAGGCCGTGTCGACCCCCAGACCAAGTGCAAACCCATAAGCCCAACGCCCTGCTGCAGAGTCGGCGGTGGATCTGAGCCGGCCTAGGAAAATGGGTAAGAAAAGCAGGAATGCCACCATGCCTGCCATGCTGAGCCACAAATCAAGCTCGGGTTGGGTGACAACCTGTTCGATGAGCCTCAGTACTGCAACGCCACCGGCGGAAATCCTGAGAGCTAACTTGGCTCCGGCCACTCGCCATAGAAGAGGGGCCAGGAACGCGATCAGGAAGGTGCCGAATGCGTAGGGGGCAAGAGAGACGGCGGAAACTCCCACCGTATCCCGCAGATACCACGTGAGGCTCCCGATAAAGAGCCGCAGAAACTGCAAGCCCATAGTGACGATCAAGATTGGAAGGAGCCACTGTCTGATTCGTTCAATCATTGCCTTTCATCTCCTTGCGCACCCGTGCGTGGCGCGCATCGTCTCTATTGCATGCCTTCTCAAATTCACCTGCTTCCAAAACATCCGTTTGGGTTGTTGAATCGCGCCCGGAAAACGGAGGATCTTTCCGCACTCAGCACTCTCTACCATAGGGGGAAGAGCCAGTCTCTACTGGAGAAACCCCCGCCGGAGCCTGTGGACACGGGGTTTATGTCATAATAAGCGCCCGCTGCCGGGAGAGGTGCAATTGCGTTTCCAGAGCGTTTGTGTGCTTGGACTGGGCTACATCGGTCTGCCCACCGCCAGCCTGTTCGCAAAATCTGGCCTAAAGGTCACCGGTGTTGACGTCGATCCACAGGTCTTGAAGAGCCTGAAGGAGGGCCAGATCCACATCCACGAGCCTGGGCTCCAGGAATTGGCCCAGGGAGCACTCGAGTCGGGTACCTTGACGGTGAGCGATAGCCCGGAAAGCGCAGAGGCCTTCGTTATCGCCGTGCCCACCCCGGTCACGGAGGAAAACAAGGCGGAATTGAAGCACGTCGTGCAAGCGGCGCGAGCCATCGTCCCCCACCTACGTGAGGGCAATCTCGTGATCCTGGAATCGACCTGCCCCCCGCGCACCACGCTTGACCAAGTAGCCCCAATCCTTGAGAGCTCCGGCATGAAGGCGGGCTCTGACTTCCTCCTGGCCTATACGCCTGAGCGTGCACTGCCGGGCCGAATCGTGCAGGAGCTGGTGGAGAATGTTCGAGTCATCGGCGGTATTGATCCGGCCTCTGCGGAAGCGGGCAGAGACCTTTATCGCGCTTTCGTCGTAGGAGATATCCTGCTGACCGATGCCACAACGGCCGAGATGGTCAAGCTGATGGAGAACACATATCGGGATATCAACATTGCAGTAGCGAACGAGTTCTCGCAAATGGCCGAGCAGCTAGACGTGAACGTGTGGGAAGCCATCCACCTTGCTAACCAGCATCCCCGGGTCGAGATCCTCCAACCTGGACCCGGCGTCGGCGGACACTGTATTGCGGTTGATCCATGGTTTCTCGTTGAAGCAAGCCCAGACCTCACTCCGCTTATTCAGCAGGCTATGGCGGTCAACGATAGACAGCCCGCGCATTCGGCCAATATTATCAATCGAGCATTAGGCGGACTTATCGGCAAGCGCATCGCGGCCTTGGGGCTCTCATACAAACCGAACGTTGGAGATCTACGTGAGAGCCCGGCGCTCGAAGTGGTCAGCATTTTGGTTGAGAGGGGAGCCGATGTCCACACGATTGAGCCGTATGCAGAAGAGTCTTCCGTCTCAGGCGCAGTGGCGGAACGCTCTTTAGAGGCCGCATTGGATGGCGCAGATGCGGTCGCCCTCATCGTGAACCACCGAGAATTCGTCGAACTCGACCCGCGGGTGGCTGCGCAATTGATGACGGGACGCGTGGCGGTGGATCTGCGGGGTGCTTGGGAGGCGGAATCCTGGCGCGAGGCAGGCTTCGATCTACACGTGTTGGGAGTCGGGACGCAAGATGCCTGATGAACTTCGCGCGCTGTCGATCTTCGGCACGCGGCCCGAAGCGATCAAAATGGCACCGGTCCTCACGCAACTCCGCGAATCCCCTACCATCGAATCGATCGTCTGTATTACTGCTCAGCACCGGAAGATGCTGGATCAGGTTCTGGACCTCTTCGATATCCAACCCGACTACGATCTCGACATCATGCAACCTGCTCAACCGCTCAACGAGTTGACGGCAAGAGTCTTTCAAGGACTCGAGCCCGTAATTGAGTCGGTTGAGCCCAATTGGGTGCTGGTGCAGGGCGATACGACTACGGTGATGAGCGCGGCCCTATTGGCGTACTACCATAGGGTCAAAGTCGGCCACGTAGAAGCTGGGCTTCGGACGGGTGACAAGTACCAGCCATTCCCTGAAGAAATCAACCGGCGTGTGTTGGGGGCAGTGTCAGACTTGCATTTCGCGCCTACGGCGTGGGCTCAGGAAAATTTACTGAAGGAGTCGGTGCCCCAGGAAAAAATCGTGGTGACTGGCAACACCGTGATCGATGCGCTGAACGTTGTGATCGAGCGCCCTGTTGACCTTTTCACAGGTCCCTTAGCCGGCCTTGAGCACGAAAAGATCATTCTGGTTACTGCCCATCGCCGAGAAAACGTCGGAGAGCCCTTTGAGCGCATTTTTTCCGCATTGCGCGAAATCGCGCAGCAGTATGCGGGGAAAGCACAGCTGATCTACCCGCTTCACCTGAATCCCAAAGTACAGGAGCCGGCTAAGAGCATGCTTTCCGGGGTGCCAAACATCCATTTGATCGAGCCGCTGGCATATCTACCGATGGTGCATCTGATAAAGCAAGCCCACATCATCCTGACCGACTCGGGAGGAATTCAGGAGGAGGCTCCTGGATTGGGAACGCCGGTGTTGGTGCTTCGAGAACTTACTGAGCGGCCAGAAGCCGTGGAAGCAGGAAAAGCCATCTTGGTTGGTACAGACAAGGATCGAATCGTAAGCGAGACGCGCCGGCTGATGGATGACCCTCAAGCCTATGCAGCTATGGCCATGGCCGTAAATCCTTATGGCGATGGACATGCCGCGGAGCGCATCGTTGAGGCGCTATTGGCCGCGGAGGGTGAATCTGCATAGAAGGCCCGTCGCACCGAGGCGCGATTGGCCGCAGAGGGTGAATCTGCGTAGAAGGCCCGTCGCACCGAGGCGCTATTGGCCGCGGAGGGTGAATCTGCGTAGAAGGCCCGTCGCACCGAGGCGCGATTGGCCGCAGAGGGTGAATCTACGCAGACGGATCTACACACCGAGACGTATGAAATGGAAGCGCCTGTGTACCGGGGATGTACCCTCCAACGCGACCGCAGGTCTTGACTAGTGCTCTCGAAAACAGCAATGATGCAATCTCCTAGATTCACCCATTCTTCGCTTCCTACACCTCGGTCAAGATGAGCGCTTCGATGCAAGCCGGGCGCAGGAGTGACTAAGATGCCTCCCCAGAGCGTGACTTTTATGACCCGCCTTAGCGGCGTTGCCGGTCCAGCGGCCTTTCAGCGGCGGATGTCAATGGAGTTAGAGCGGAGAGGCTCGGACGTCCGCTGGGGGTTGAGTGACGGACAGCAGGGCGCGATCCTGGTGATCGGTGGAAGTCGTAATTTACTGAGGCTGCGTCGAGCACGTCAAAGCGGGCGGCGGATCGTACAGCGTCTCAACGGGATCAACTGGCTCCATCGGCGCCTGCCAACCGGCCTCCGACACTACCTCCGGGCAGAACGAAGCAACCTGCTTTTGCGCTGGGTTAGAAACCGCCTGGCGGACCACGTGGTCTATCAGAGCCAGTTCGCGAAAGACTGGTGGGAGAATCGCTACGGCCCTGCCCCAGCACCTTCCAGCGTCGTTCACAACGGAGTTCCGCTGGATGAGTACTCTCCAGAGGGCAAAGAGACTCCGCCGGACGATCGCATACGCATCCTGATGGTGGAAGGGAACTTTGCAGGTGGTTATGAGTTCGGTCTGTCATCGGGGATTGGGCTTGCCCAAGGCCTATCACAGGAGACCGGAAGAGCGGTGGAACTGGCGATCGCCGGACAGGTTCCGGTGCGAATACGCCAGTCGATCGACCCGGAAGCTGAATTGACTGTGGATTGGCGCGGGATCGTCGAGCCGGCGGATATTCCGGCTCTGGACCGTTCCGCCCATGTTCTCTTCTCGGGAGACATCCATCCTGCCTGCCCAAACTCGGTCATCGAGGCGATGGCATGTGGGCTGCCGGTGGTGGCCTACGACACGGGGGCGCTTCCTGAATTAGTCAGCTCGGATGCGGGCCGGGTCGCCGCCTACGGAGCGGATGCCTGGAAGCTTGAGGCTCCAAACCTGGAGGTTATGATCGAAGCGACCAAGGATGTACTGGACAAGTTGCCTCGCTTCCGAGCCGGTGCACGAACCCGAGCAAAGGAAGCATTTGGATTAGAGCGTATGGCAGATAGGTATCTTGAGGCGCTCGAAAGCGAATAAGCCCACCTGCCCGGGGATGTCTCAGTGATGAGATGCTACACGGGTTGAGGTTGACAGAATGACATCGTTTCTCGTGCGTGCCATAGCTAGAATCGCTCGGGCTCTACCGCAAAGAGCGCGTGACTCCCTCTACCGATTGGGTCCCATATCCAGCGCGATCCGGTCGATGCTTACGAGCGCCGCGCCCGACGAGATCGTTCCGATCGAAGTGGCGGCAGGACCACTGGCTGGTATGCGGCTGCAACTCGATCTTCAAACTGAAAAAGACCTGTGGCTGGGCACCTATGAGCCGGCGCTGCTGGAGGCAATTGCTAACTTCATCAGCCCGGGCACAACCACATACGACGTAGGTGCAAACATTGGATACGTGAGCCTGGCCCTGGCCAAGGCGGTAGGTCGAAACGGCCGCGTGGTGTCGTTTGAGCCGCTTCCGAGCAACTTGGACCGCTTGCAAGCGAATTTGGACCTGAATTCGGAAGGCGACCGGGTGCAGGTAGTAGAAGCCGCAGTCGGTGCGCGCACATCCCAGGAGCCCTTTATGGTGCATGTATCGGGCGGCATGGGAAAGCTTCAGGCCTCTGAAGGCAGGCAGACGGATTACGAGGGCCCCATCACGGTGGACGTAATCGCACTCGACGATTGGTTTAGAGACAACAACGGTGATCCACCCAGGTTGATCAAAATCGACGTGGAGGGCGGTGAGGCGGCTGTATTCGAGGGGATGAGAAGCATTCTAACCAATAGTCGCCCAACGATCTTGATTGAGCTCCACGGACCGGAGGCCGCCATGGCGGTTCAAACGATCCTGGCTTCTGTCGGATATGGGCTCCACGCAATGCGAGAAGGGCATCCAGAGCTAGTGGAAATCACGGATTGGAAGACCTATGCGGTTGCCCTTCCGATCAAAAAAACGATACCTGGCGCCTGAAAGCCAATCCGGTGGCCAGATAAACCACGAAGGATGTACGACGTGAGCAGCGATGCAGTCAACTCGACCGTTGGCAGCGAGGTGGGACAGTGCTTCGCTCTCTGGATTTCCATGAGCGGGAAACCAGGGATCACATGACCGCTAAAGCCCAATTCGAAGGCCGACTGGCTATTCAGCAGCGAGTGCTGCCAGGTTATCGGGTGGCGTTTTTTGATACCCTGGCGAGCCGCTGTACTGAAGGACTGAGCCTGTACGCCGGAACACCCCGGAAGAGCGAATCGATCCAGCCGGCAGACCGCCTGGAGACGGCCCAGCTGTGGCCTGCCCGCAATCTTCACATCCTGGGAGGCCCGCTCTATTTCTGCTTGCAGCGCGGCCTCATGCAGTGGATTCAAGAATGGGATCCGCAGGCGCTGATCCTAGAGGCCAACCCGCGCTACTTCTCGAATCGAAGGGCACTTGACTGGATGCACAGAAAAGGTCGGCCGGTCGTTGGGTGGGGCCTGGGAGTCGGCCGAATGCGGAATCGCTGGAAGTCGTACCTTCGGCGTTTCGATGCCTTGATCGCGTATAGCAGCCATGGTGCGGAGGGATATCGGAGCGCAGGCGTACCGACCGAGCGCGTGTTCACCGCGCCGAACGCTACCACGGGTCCGCCGCCTGAGCTCCAGCCCCGGACGATTTCAAATCCTCCACGGGTCCTGTTTGTTGGGCGCCTCCAAGAGCGCAAGCGGGTGGACCTGCTGCTGAAGGCGTGTCGCGCGCAAAGCATGGAGCCGGAGCTCTGGATCGTAGGAGATGGCCCCGCGCGCGCGGGACTTGAACGAGCGGCGGCGAAGGAATATCCAGAAACGAAGTTCTTGGGCGCGCAATATGGAGAGGCCCTTGCGGACATTTTTCAAGAGGCTGACTTGTTTGTCCTTCCAGGAACTGGTGGGTTGGCCGTACAACAAGCGATGTCATATGGGCTCCCGGTGATCGTTGCCGAAGCGGACGGGTCTCAAAAAGACCTGGTTAGCGCCGACAATGGCTGGCTTATCCCGCCCGGGGATCTTGAGGTACTTACGGCTACACTTAGCGAGGCACTCGAGAACGTGGGCCGGCTTCCTAAGATGGGAACCGCTTCGCACCGGATCGTTACTGAGCGAGTCAACATCGAAGTGATGACGGAGGTCTTCTTGGAGGCGCTCAATCAGGTGACGCAAACGTGAAGCTGCAGTCTATCACCGACGGTAAAGGAGTTCGATCTGGGAGATCCTGCATCGTACTGCAGGAAAGCTATTTAGCTGAAATTCCTCGAAGGCGCAATCCTTGAGAATTTTGTTCATCGCCGACGGCAGAAGCCCCATCGCGAGGAATTGGATCCGCTACTTCGTCGCTGGCGGCTACGAGGTGCATTTGATCTCGACCTTCGCCAGCCCGCCCCTCGGCGGCATCGAATCGCACCACACTGTTCCGGTGGCGTTCAGCGGACTGGGTCGTGCGGGGGGGAACGGGGCGTTGACTTCATCCAAGACTATTGGGCTGCGTACTCTCATCCGCCACTGGCTTGGACCTGCCACGGTACAGCGTGCTGGCAATCGTGGGCGGAGCTTGATCTCAGAGATCAAACCGGACCTGGTGCATGCGATGCGCATCCCATTTGAGGGAGCCTTGGCAGCCGCCTCCAAGCCGACGCCTCCGTTGCTGGTTTCGATCTGGGGCAACGATTTCACACTGCATGCTCCAAGCTCACCTATGATGCGCAGCCTTACCCAACGAACTCTTTCACGAACCACTGCGCTTCACACGGACAACCACCACGATGCGCAGTTGGCCGTAGATTGGGGCTTCGCCGGAGATCGACCACAACTGGTCCTGCCTGGAAACGGTGGCGTACGAAGGGATATCTTCTCCTCGGGTGATCCGGGGCATTCAGACCACCCTGCGCTCACCCAGGCTCTCGATTCGCTGGCTCCAGAAGCCCCCGTGGTTGTCAACCCGCGTGGCTTCCGAGCCTACGTTAGAAATGATGCATTCTTCAAAGCGCTTCCCAAGGTGCTGGCGAGACTCCCATCAACGGCTTTCTTCTGTCCGAGCATGACCGGTCAGCGCGAGGCGGAGGACTGGATCGAGAGGCTGCAGCTCGGAGATTCGGTGCACCTGCTTCCAAAGCTGACTCCCTCCGACCTGGCGGTGGTCTTCCGTAGGGCGCAGGTATCCGTATCGCCCAGCGAGCATGACGGCACCCCCAATACACTGCTGGAAGCGATGGCCTGTGGTGCCTACCCCGTAGTGGGTGATCTTCCATCGATTCGGGAGTGGATCGAAGATGGCAGGAATGGCACGCTGGTGGATCCTGCAAGCGATGACGAGCTAGCGGGTGCCATTGCACAAGCGCTTGAGGATTCTGAATTGAGGGAGCGCGCAACTGCGGAAAACATTCGGCTCATCGAGCAGCGAGCAGATTACGCGAAGGGCATGCGGCGCGCCGAGGCCTTTTATGAGGGGCTACTGGGTTGAACATCACCGAGAAACTGGTGAAGGCAGCCTGTTCTCAGGAGTTTGGCGAATCTTTGAGTGCGACGGGCTGTGCAAGCGTACTTCCTAGTGTCAAGCCCTTATATCCCCGGTACCGGCACCCGATCTCCTGTAAAATCACTGGCTGAATCATGAAACAAGTCGTTCAAGATCTGCGATCCGACCAACCGGAGGTGTTGGAGGTACCTGTGCCCAGTCCCGCACCAGGAACGGTGCTCATCCGGACGATGGCGTCTTTTGTGTCTGCCGGCACGGAGCGCACCGTGATTGAGTTCGCTGGCAAGGGCATGATTGGCAAAGCGCGTGCGCGCCCGGATCTGGTGAGCCAAACCCTCGATAAGGTGAGGAGGGACGGCTTGCTCAGCACCCTGCAGGCGGTGCGAAGCCGGCTGGATCAACCACTTCCTTTAGGCTATTCATCCGCAGGTGTGATCGAAGAAGTTGGAGAAGGCATCACCGCACTGAGCCCGGGGGATCGGGTGGCATGCGCAGGTGGACACGCAGTGCACGCTGAATTCGCAGTCGTACCGGAAAAGATGATCGCTCGGCTGCCTACCTCGGTCGATTACGAATCCGGGGCAGCCGCTACCCTAGGCTCTATCGCCCTACATGCGTTCCGCCTGACGGAGGTGCAGGTTGGCGAGCGAGTGGCGGTGATCGGGTTGGGTGTGCTGGGCCAGCTCGCCCAGCAGATTGCGCGTGCTGCAGGATGCGAGGCCCTCGGAGTGGACGTCGATGCGGCAAGGGTGGAACTGGCGCGCGGGATCGGTGGATCGGCAACCACACGCGAACAAGCGGTTGAAATCGGTAGCTCCTTCACAGGCGGAACGGGATTTGATGCAGTCTTGGTTTGCGCCCACAGCGACGACAACGATCCATTGGAGCTAGCGGCCGCGCTCGCTCGGGACAGGGCAACTGTGGTGCTGGTCGGCGTGGTCGGCATGGAGATACCGCGCAAACAATACTACGAGAAAGAGTTGAAATTCACGGTGTCTCGCTCTTATGGCCCGGGTCGCTACGATCCCACATACGAAGAATCAGGCATTGATTACCCCATCGGCTACGTGCGCTGGACCGAAGGACGGAACATCGAAAGTTTCTTGGAGCTTGTCGCAGCCAACAAGATTCAGGTAGAACCGCTTATTACGCACCGCTTCCCGGTTGAGAGAGCGGAAGAGGCCTATCAGCTGATCGCTGAAGGCTCCGGGCAGCCCACGCTCGGTGTGTTGCTGACCTACGCAGAGCAGGCACGCAAAGCGCGACGGCTTGCTTTGTCGGGTCGAGCACGCAAAGACCGCGTCGTGAGCCTCGGGGTATTTGGAGCCGGTAACTTCGCGAAGAACGTGACCTTCCCTATCTTGAAAGGATTGAGCGACGTCGAGCTCGTTGGACTGGCCACCGCCAGCGGGATCAGCGCCACCGATGTCGGAAAACGCTACGGCTTCACCTATGCAACGACGGAATCAGCCGAAGTCGTTCGGGATGAATCCGTCAACACGGTAGCGGTGCTTACTCGCCATCACCTGCATGCAAAGCAAGTCACTGAGGCGCTTGGCGCTGGTAAGCACGTCTTTTGTGAGAAGCCTCTGTCGATCGATGCAGAGGGTCTCGAGGGCGTGATCGATGCGCTGAAATCGGCGGAGGGGCTCTTGACGGTTGGCTACAACCGTCGATTTGCCCCAATGAGTATCCAAATGCGTGATTTCCTGTCTCAGGCAGGCGAGCCGCTGTCCATTCACTACCGGGTGAACGCCGGACCGCTGCCGAACGATCACTGGGTAAATGATCCGGATCAAGGCGGGGGCCGAATCATCGGCGAGGCCTGTCATTACATTGACTATCTGATTTTTTTGATCGGAGCGCTTCCTCAAGCTGTGCAGGCAGAAGGCATTTCCAGCGCGCAGGGTGACAACGTCCACATGGTGGCTCGTTTCCCGGATGGCTCTATCGGCACCGTAGATTATCTGACAGGCGGCGACCGCGCTTTTCCGAAGGAGCGAGTAGAAGCCTTCGGGGGCGGAAGAGTCGCCGTCCTGGACGACTTCCGAAGCCTGGAACTGGTGAGCGGGGGGAAAGTGAATCGCTCGAGCGCCCGACAGGACAAGGGGCACCGAGCGATCTGGCGGGCATTCACCTCAGCTATTCGCCAGGGTGATTCCCCGCCCATTCCATACCCCGAGCTAATCGGGGTGACACAAACCACGTTTGCCGCAGTCGAATCGCTCCGCACCGGCCAATCAGTCGGGCTTTTAGGAGCGGAATCTCGCTAGCACGCATAAAACAGCCCAGCTCAATCCCATGACAGCGCGCAGCAGGCTCCTGATCCCAGCCCTCCGAGAGCTCGGATTAGCGGCTCTTCTTCGATACGGCGCCTACTGGGTCGCTTTGCGTACCGGTTTGCTCCGACGCCGTACAAAGCCTTACCAATGGAGCGAGCGGCCCCTTGAATCCTGGCTCAGCCGCGGTATCACTATCGAGCAGGTGCTAACTCAGCGGAAGCCGTTCTTCTTCGATGCGATTCAGGAAGCGACGCTAAGCTTCCCATCTGGCGAATTGCTGACAGAGGCGGAGGAGATACTTGCCGGTAAGTTCCGTCTGTTCGGAGGGCCGCCGATTCCACTCGGCACACCTCCCGACTGGGGAAAGGTAGTGCTGAAGGATCAGACCTCCTCCCTCCCGCTCAACAAACACTGGACGGAATACGAGTCAGAAGATGCACAGGACTTGCGTCTGCTGTGGGAGCCGGCACGGTTTGGCTGGGCTTACACCCTGTGCCGCGCATATCAGTTCACCGGCGAGCAGCGCTATGCAGCGGGTGCGTTTGATCTCCTGAGATCCTGGCTAGAGAGCAATCAGCCCAACTGCGGCCCCCATTGGAGTTCGGGGCAAGAGGTCGCACTACGACTCATGGCGCTGATCTTCCTGTGGTACGCGCTTCCTCAGAATGACTTTCCTTCACAGGCTGGTCATGTATTGGCCGCAATGGCCGCTCACGCCGAGCGCATTCCGCCTACCCTTTCCTATGCCCGTGCGCAGAGAAACAATCATTTGATAACGGAAGCAGTAGGACTGTACGGCATCGGGCTGCTCATGCCGTGGTTCGAGCGGGCTGCAGAATGGAAGCGTCTGGGCCGACGATGGCTGGTTCGCGCGCTGAAGGATCAAGTATTTGACGATGGCGGATACATCCAGTATTCGACGAACTATCAGCGGCTGGCGCTAAGCGCAGGGCTCTGGGCTGCGCGTCTCGCTGAAATCAACGGTGAACCTCTACCCGAAGCCACTCTCGACGCCTTGCAGCGGATGGCCAGCTTCCTACAGGCTCTGAGCGATCCACATAACGGCGAGCTCCCTAACTGGGGCCCTAACGATGGCTCAAATATCCTCCCGCTCTCCGATTGTGAGCATGACGACTACCGGCCGGTGTTACAAGCAGCCTCGCGTGCCTTCACAGGTGGAGCTGCCTTTGACCCGGGACCGTGGGACGAGTTGAGTATGTGGCTGGGCCTCCCAATAGAAGAGGAGCCGGCCGCGCCTCGCACAGAGAGCACCGAGTTTCCAGATACGGGTCTGTATCTAGTACGGGGCGAAACATCAAGGGCAGTCCTGCGCTGTGTGCGCTTTGCCGCCCGCCCAGGCCACTCCGATCAACTGCACACGGATCTATGGTGGAGCGGGCACTACGTTGTTCGGGATGCCGGAACTTATCTTTATACGGGGCGGGGAAACTCTTTCGCCCACGCCGCAGCCCACAACAGCATCCTTACGGATGGCAGGGAACCCATGGATCGGGTAGGGAAGTTCCTTTGGCTGAACTGGTCGAACGCCCGTTTCCTGGGGGGTTGGCAGGCGGATGACGGCTCCGTACAGGCGTTAGCGGCAGAGCATTCGCTGAGAAGCGGGGCCACGCATCGCCGCAGCGTGGTACACGCAGGGGGTTCGTTATGGGTGGTGCTCGACGAACTGCTTGGTTCAAGCCGCGATACGGATCGGCACAAAGCGCGTCTGGCATGGGGCCTGATAGACTGGCCGTGGGAGTTCGACGCTCAGAAACTGACTTTGAAGAGCGAGCAGGGACCGGTCCAACTCCGTCTGACCCCGGGGATGGACGAGATTACACTTTACCGTGCCGGTGAAAGGGTGGCTGGCGACGGGCAATCCAAGGAAGACCCTGCGTACCTCGGATGGTGGTCTCCCACCTACGGATACAAGGAGCCTGCGCTTATGCTTGTGGCGACGCTCGAAGGTAAATTGCCTTTGCGCTTGACAAGCTGGTGGCGCCTCGGGAATGTCGAGCCGCAGGATCTCGCCTTGGAGTGGGACTCCCTTCGGGAGGATCCGCTCATGGCATTTCTAGGCAACGGCTAGCAACATGGGCGCTAGCTGCGAAGTTCCTATTTTGTTCAAGCTGCTTGATACAGTTTTCCACGTTTGGGTAATAAGCTGCGTTCACGGATCATGACACCCCACAGCAAAATCCCCTTTCGTAAGCGCTTCTTTGACCTGCTCTTGATCCTTCCTGGTTTGATCCTCATCAGCCCGATATTGGCGGTGATCGCCCTTGCGGTGCGATTTGCCATCGGTCCGCCGGTGCTCTTCCGTCAACGGCGGCCAGGTTTTATGGCCCGACCCTTTACAAACTACAAATTCCGCACGATGTCGGATAAGAGGGACGTTGAAGGAAATTTGATGCCCGACGCCGTGCGTCTGACTGGACTCGGGCGTTTCCTTCGCTCATTTAGCCTGGACGAGCTCCCAGAGTTGTACAACGTTCTCAAAGGGGAAATGAGCCTTGTAGGCCCCAGGCCGCTGCTGATGCGCTATCTCGATCGCTACAGTGAGGAACAAGCGCGTCGGCACGAGGTATTGCCCGGAATGACCGGGTGGACCCAGATCAACGGCCGCAATGCCAACACCTGGGAGCAGAAATTCGAGTACGACGTGTGGTACGTGGACCATTGGTCCGTTCGCTTGGACGTGAAGATCCTGCTGATCACCCTTTGGAAAGTGATCACTCGTCAAGGAATCAGCCAACCTGGCCAGGCCACGGCGGAAGAATTTATGGGCTAAGGAGCTTACCGCAGAGTTCTCCTGGAATCGCGATTCGGCGGAAGCTCATAGGCTAAAGGGCCTGCAGCAAGGTCCTCACGGAATAGCGATACCGCTTTCCCCCATCCCCATGCTCTGATCATCCCGCAGAAACGCAACATCTAGGGGTTCATCTCCACGAGCACCGTAATAGCAAGAGGTATCGAACATGTGTGCTAAATATTCCCCTATGACGACTTGCACGCGAGTCAAAGGGACGGTAGTATCTAGGCGGTTAGGTCCAATCCTTTGACCGAGGAGGAAGTGCAAAATGAAGGAATCGCTCGAGTTTTACGACATCAAGAACAAGAACAAGTTTCCATCGACTGAATGGCGAGTCGAGGAAAAGACCTCTGGGAACAGGACGCGCTACTTCGCAGTAGCCCCCGTCCCCAGCGATCCAGGTCGTGAAGCCTGGAGGATCATCAGCAAGGATTTCGCCACAGCAAACAGCTAAATCCGAGTGGAAACACCTGAACGGCAGCGGCAGCCGCCCACTTGAATGGGCGGCTCTGCTTTTGTGGGATAGACTTCGCACGTGCACATTCTATTGATCCATCAGGTGTTCATACGCCCTGAGGATCCAGGCGGGACCCGTCATTACGACTTCGCCCGATACCTTGTGGACCAGGGACACCGGGTGACGGTGCTGGCTGGCACGCGCAGCTACCTCACGGGGGAACGGCTCACTGCAGGCCGCCGTGAGAACCCGCTTCCCGGGTTGGAGATCGTGAGGTGCAGCGTTGTAGGGGGCGAACGACGTGGGTTCGCATGGCGGACGCTTGGCTACTTATCGTTTATGCTTTCGTCGTTCTGGGCAGGTCTGCGTACCGCCGGCGTCGATGTGCTGTGGGGGACCTCACCGCCGATCTTTCAAGGATGGACCGTTTGGTTGCTCGCACGCTTGAAGAGAAAGCGCTGGATGTTGGAGGTGCGGGATCTATGGCCAGAGTTCGCGGTCCAGGTCGGCGCACTGCGTAATCGCGCTTTGATCTCTCTGTCGGAATGGCTGGAGCGCTTTCTATATCGCCATTCCGATCATATCGTCGTGAATTCCCCTGGATTTGTTGAGCATCTGCAAAGGGTAGGAGTGGGGAGCAAGAAGATCATGGTCGTGCCCAATGGGGTCGACCTCGAGTGGGTTGGACCTGGGGTGCGCGATTCGAGTTCCATGAAGGAAGCGCTGGCCTTGTTGCGTGCAGCTCATGGGCTCGAAGGGAAATTCATCGCGCTGTACACCGGCGCACACGGTATGGCGAACGATCTTTCGCAGCTACTGCAGGCAGCTGCCTCACTGCTCCAAGACCCCAGGATTGCCCTTGTTCTTTTAGGTGATGGACCGGAGAAGGCCGCCTTGCAGCAGCGATCCCGATCCGAGCAACTCAATAATGTGATCTTCCTTCCCCCTGTCGAAAAGCAGAACGTCCCCGCTCTGCTAGCGGAAGCCGATTGCGGGATCGCGGTACTCAAAGCCATACCGATGTTTGCGACCACTTACCCCAATAAGGTGTTTGATTACATGGCATCTGAGCTGCCGGTCGTCCTGGCAATCGATGGCGCCATTCGGCAGGTTGTTGATGACGCGCAAGCAGGAGTGTTCGTAAATCCGGGCGACGGAGCTGAGATAGGAAGGGCCATACGGCGCCTGGCAGATAACCCAAACCTGGCCCGAGAGATGGGCAGGAACGGAAGAAAGTACATCGAGCAATACTTTGATCGCAAGGAACAGGCTGAGAAACTGGAAAAAATCTTGCTCTCCCTCGGCTAGAGGGCATCCGATCGATTGAAAAAACCATGCAGAATTGGATATCGCGCACTTTTTGGTCTACTTACCACGATTCAAGCGTCGTACGGCAGGAGCTGACAGCCCTTACGAGTGGTCTCGCTGATGGCCAGCCAGCGCTGAACGTCGGATCCGGTGAGAGCGACCTCCACCCAGGTGTTTTTAACATCGACCTCGAGCTGTCGGAGCAAACGAACTGCTTGGGCGATGCCTTGCGACTGCCGTTTGGCAGCAGCGCATTCCAGCTCGTGCTCTCCCAGGAAACCATGGAGCATATAGCGGATCCTTTCCAGGCCGTACGTGAGATGGGGCGTGTGCTGAAGCCAGATGGTGTGCTGTACTTGCAGGTGCCTTTCGTGTTGGGCTACCACCCTGACCCCGAGGATTATTGGCGATTCACGCATACAGGCGTCCAACGGCTGATCGAACAGGCCGGATTGAGATGTGAGAGAGTGGAGCCCGCTCTGGCTGCTGGGACCGGCGCGCATCGGATTCTTGTAGAATTCCTGGCTGGAGTGGCGGCTCGCCTCGTTCCCCGAGCATACCTTCCAGTTAAGGGTGCCATGGCGATCGTTTTCTACCCAATGAAGTGGATGGATGGTTGGCTTGGAACGGGTTCTCAGCGGGACCGAATTGCAGGAGGCTACTTTGGCATCGGTCGAAAAACGGCTTGATCGAGTGAACGTACTCTTCACGAGCGTAGGAAGGCGCGTAGAGTTGATGCGGGCCTTCCGAAGGGCGTACGATGATTTGGGATTGCGCGGCTCCATCGTGGCAACGGATATTGACCCACTGGCTCCAGCCCTGCAGGAAGTCGATCGCTATTACATGGTCCCGAAGTTGAACGATGAGCGCTATTTGCCCACGATAGCCGGTATCTGTGGGCAGGAATCGATTCAGCTGATCTTCCCGCTCATTGACCCCGACATCCCGGTGCTTGCAGAGGGGCGCCAGCGGCTTGAAAGGGAAGGAGCAAGGCTCACCTCACTAGCCGCACCCGAAGCTACAACAGCCAACGATAAGCTGCTCACCCACGAGTTGTTCAAGAATATTGGAATTAGAGTGCCGCGTACCTGGCGTGGAGCACCTGATGATGAATTCGAATTCCCACTCTATGTCAAACCAAGCATCGGCAGCGCCGGCGAGGGGGGCATAAAGGTGGAGGACCAGGCCAGCCTCGATCACGCACTGAGACAAATCCCTGAAGCGATCGTTCAGGAATATCTGCCAGGTCCGGAAATCACCAGCGACGTAAGCTGCGGTATGGATGGGCGCGTGTGGGCGGTCGTTAACCGGCAAAGGATCGAAGTGCGCTGGGGAGAGGTCGCCAAAGGCGTGACCATCGGGAACGGCGAAATCATCGAGGCTTGCGTGAAAATCGCCGAAGGCTTAAAGGCCCGCGGGCCTATTACGGTCCAATGTTTGATGCGAAAGGGGCAGCCCTACTTCACGGAAGTGAACGCCCGCTTCGGAGGCGGACTTCCGCTGGGGATCGCAGCCGGTGTCCCT
This sequence comes from Anaerolineales bacterium, assembly GCA_046759305.1. GTDB lineage: Bacteria > Chloroflexota > Anaerolineae > Anaerolineales > E44-bin32 > JADFRG01. The sequence goes on along the minus strand of JBHIBY010000006.1, from coordinate 12,564 downwards.
TCTCCTCGGTGGTATCTCTCAGAAGCGGCAGGGATTCCTGTTGTAGCGCCGCCGCTGGGAACCTACAAAACCGGGTTGTATGTGACGCGCTACGACGAATCAACCTTTCTAGATGAAACCGAGCATGCGGAAGTTGAAAGCCATCGTCTTTGATCTAGACGACACTTTATTTCCGGAGCGCCAGTACGCGTTGAGCGGATTTGCGGCGGTCGCGGATTGGGCAGCCGTGACGCTGGGCGTCCCGAGTGAGCAGGGATACGCAGAGCTGGAAGCGTTCTTCGAGGCCGGCGTGCGCGGCGACACCTTCAATCGCTGGCTGGAGGCGCATGATCAAGAACCGGATCGATGGGTCCCGGAGATGGTGAAATGCTATCGCGACCACACTCCGAGCCTCAAACCCTATCCGGAAACTCATTCCGTACTGAAGAAGTTGCGCCGCAGCTACAGACTTGGACTGATTACTCAGGGGCACAGGCTGGGTCAACAGCGCAAGATTGAGGCCCTGGAACTGACGGATTATTTCGAGGCGATCCTCATTATGGGCGAAGAAGATCGTAAGGACTGGAAGCCCAGTCAGGTTCCCTTTGAGCGTCTCCTGGCTGAACTTGATCTACCTGGCAGCGAGGCGGCGTACATTGGAGACAACCCCCTGAAAGACTTTGTCGGTTCACGTAGACTAGGGATGTTGACCGTTTGGGTACGGCGACCAGAAGGCGAGCATGTCAACGATATACCGCCCACGCCCGAATATTCGGCCGACCACGAGCTGCCGGACCTCATCGCACTGGAGAATGCACTTGAAGGAGGGCTCGCGTGAAAGCGCCCTTCTCCTGCGCCAATTTGGCGAGGCTCCGGTCGCGGAGGACGTTCGGAATGGAGCAGTCATGAAGGTGCCGATGTCTTCCCCTGACCTAAGCGACGCCGAAAGGGAGGCAGTGGCTGCCGTGCTTAAGACTCGCACCTTGAGCATCGGGCCAGAAGTGGAGGCTTTCGAGCAAGCCATCGCGGGGCTTAGTGGACGGCGCTATGGCATCGCGGTGAGCTCCGGAACTGCGGCTCTGCACCTTTGTGTGCGGGCGGCAGGAATCCAGGAAGGCGATCTGGTCATCACGAGCCCCTTTTCCTTCGTAGCTTCAGCCAATGTTCTGCTTTACGAGCGAGCCGTGCCGGTGTTTGTCGATGTCGATCCGGCAACGGGAAACCTTGATCCGGAGCAGGTTGGAGCGGCTTCAGCTGCGCTCACGTCTGGGGAGGACGGCTGGCTACCACGAAAGAATGTAGGAAACGGAGGTAAACTCCGCGCCATTTTGACCGTGGATGTCTTTGGCCAGCCAGCTGATTACGGGCGACTAGCGCCGATTGTGGAGACCTACGGGCTTGATTTGATCGAGGATTCGTCCGAAGCTCTTGGAGCACATTACTCTGGCCAACCGGCCGGATCGTTCGGCGATGCCGGCGTCTTCGCCTTCTACCCAAATAAGCAATTGACCACCGGCGAAGGCGGTATGGTAGTGACGGATCGGGAAGACTGGGCAGATTGGATCCGCGCGCTGCGCAACCATGGCCGAGCGGTCGGCGACGCATGGCTGCAGCACACCTATCCCGGTTACAACTATCGACTGGATGAAATGAGCGCCGCGCTAGGGCGGGTACAAGCCGGGCGGATCGAGGAATTGCTAAATAAACGTGCGCAGGTGGCAGAGTGGTATGGAATCGCACTGGCCAATATAGAAAGCCTCGAGCTGCCGGCACTCGTGCCAACCACTTCGAGCATGAGCTGGTTTGTGTACGTCGTGCGGCTCGACCCGGCGATCGATCGGTCGGAAATCATCAAGGCTCTGCAGCAAGACGGTATTCCGAGCCGGGCTTATTTCGAACCGATACACCTCCAGCCCTATATGGTGGAGATTCATGGCTACAGAGCAGGGGATTTCCCGATCGCCGAAGATCTAGGGAACCGAAGCCTGGCTCTACCGTTTTCGGGAGTCATGACCGAAGAGCAGGTAGGGCTGGTCAGTGAAGCGCTCAGGAACGTCCTGGCGTCCTAGCATGCATAGGTCGCAGAATCAACGAGGCCGTCCAGTTGGACGGCCTCCGGATTCGGATTACTAGGATTCAGACTGGGCCCAGTTCACAAACACCAGGTTCTGTTCGCAGCTGTCGAATGTGGAAAAAGTGACTTGCACAGAGAGCTCCAACCCGCTGCTGGCATCCAATACCTGAAGCAGCAGCGTATCTACGCTGGCAGTTGGAGTGTCGGAAAGCTCAAAGTAGTAGCCGCCGAAGCCGAAGCGATCCGCTGCGCTGCCGGTGAGCGTGTCCAATGGTCCAATCGGAGTTCCGGCTAGTTCGCCGCTTACTCTGACCGCGAGGCCGACGATGGGCGCTCCCTGCAAGTCGTAGACTTTCCCACCTACTCCCATATGCTGACATCCACGTTCGTCAGGTATGAAAGTAGGGCTTCCCGTCTGAAGCTCGAACTGCGCGCCGCTTTCTGCGGTCGCGGGTGGGGACCCTTCGGGAGTGACCGTAAATTCAGGAGTTACCGTTGCTTCCACGGTCTCGGTCGCCGTTGGTGCAATGGTTGGCAGCGGACGCGGTGTTGAGGTCGGTGGGATTTCTGTTGGCAGCATTATTGCCGGCGTATTGGTCGGAGTCGGTGGACCGAGAGTCGCCGGCAAGGTGGGCGGAGGATATGGGTTGGATGGTGATTGGGGGTTGAGAAAGATCGTTACGAATCTGAAGCCAACATACAGCGTGGTCAGCAGCACGATAACTGTCAGAACATTCAGAATCAATCGTCCGATGTTTAGTCCGCCGCCACGCGGCGCGGGGTCAAAAGGATCATCCATTTGCTCAGACTCCTGAACTCTTAATTAGCCCTAGAACTTCAAATTGTGCTATGTCCTTCAAGTCCTATCTCAGCCGCCAATGAATGTCTCGATCTCGGCTCGTTGGCGCTGCTCAGCTAGCCATTGCTCGACCGCTGCTACGCGGTACTCTGTGAGCGACTCGCCCACAAGCGGTCGATCTTCCCTGCCCAGTACTTCAAGGATGTGGAAGCCTAACGCGCTTTCGATCACGCCGCTGACCTCTCCCGGTTGTAGGCTAAAGGCAGCTTCTTCCACTTCGAGCATCGTGAGCAGGCCCTTCGGAAACCAACCCAGCTCACCGCCGGCGGGGCGGGTGCTTGGGTCCCTGGAGTGGATCACCGCCAAAGTACTAAAATCGGCTCCGTTGGCAAGCTGACTCAGCAGCGCCTCCGCCTCTTCACGCGTATTAACCAGAATGTGTCGAGCGCTTGTATGTTCGACCTGCAACGGCAGAACATCCGTTATGGCACCGATGGCTCTGGCCGCAAGTATCTCTTGACGCAGCGCGCTTCGGAATTCGGCTTCCGTATAGCCTGCGGCCACCCCATTTGCGCCCGCTGCAGATTGGTAACGTTCGTCCAACTCCGCTTCACTGAGCTCTAAGCCCAGATTCACGGCAAATTGCGCTAAAAGGCTGAGATCAATCAGTTGCTCAAGTACCTCAGCCTGATAATCTCCTAACGATGCAAGGTCAGTGCCAAGCTCAGCCTGAGCGACCTCATAGCGGGCAACTTCACGTTCAAAGGCAGCCAACGTGATCGGTTCACCGTTCACATAAGCTGCCAACGGCTCTGGAGTGGGGGTCTGCGTTGCGGGCACCGCAGTTAGCGTCGCGGTCGGCTGCGGAGTCTCTGTTGAACCCCCTGGAAGGCTGCACGCGGCCGCCAGCACGCAAAGCGCGAGCGACACCGTTCCAGCCCGCATGGCGCGGAGCATTATACGCACGCGAAGGGCGTACGCAACACTTGGAGATGGATTATTCTCATTCTGGGGGACTGGAAAAGACCATCACCATCGGCCGGCGTTTGGTTTCCGCATAGAAAAAGCGGCTCAGATCCTTTTCTATCTTGTCCCTGAGATCGCCGCGATCGGCTTCCTTTGCTACATCGCGGATTCGCTTGCGGGCGTGCTCAAAGAGCTCTTCCGCGTCACGCACAAAGACAAAGCCTTTGGACACGATCTCGGGCTCCTTACCTAGCGCGCCGTTCTTGCCGCCTAGGGTGAGGTGGACAACCACGAAACCGTCTTTGGCCAGCGCCTCGCGCTCCCGCATCACCTTCGGGCCAATGTCACCTACGCCGCTTCCATCAACGAAGACGTACCCGCCCGGGACGCGCTCGCCGACCTTCATCTTACCGTCCTGGAACTCGATCACGGTACCGTTTTCGACAACCGCGATGGCGGAGCCATCCATACCGATCGATCGGGCCATGGCCGCGTGCTGTCTCAGGTGCCGCAGCTCACCGTGCACAGGGACCAGATACTTTGGTCTCACAAGTTGAAGCATCAGCTTCATCTCTTCCTGGCTGGCGTGCCCAGACACATGCACATTTGCAATGGGGTCGTAAATCACTTCAGCGCCCTGATGAAAGAGCCGGTTGATGGTGCGATGAACCATTTCCTCGTTGCCCGGAATGGGATGCGATGAGAGGACGACCGTATCGCCCTCCATAAGCTCAAACCGTCGGTTGGTGCCGGTCGATAAGCGTCCCAATATGGAGGAGGGCTCACCCTGTGTGCCGGTGCACATCAGCACCACCTTCGACGGTTTCATTTCGACCGCTTTGTCCAGACCGATGATCAAGTCGGCCGGCACATCGAGATAGCCCAGTTTGCGAGCCATCTTGGCATTTTCGACCATGCTGGTGCCCACGAAAGCCATCTTCCGGTTATGCCGCATTGCGGCGTTGGCCACCTGCTGCATGCGGGAGATCAGAGAAGCGAACGATCCTATGAGAATCCTTCCCTTTGCCCGCCGAAAGACATCGTCAAACGCAGGATCAATCACGGCTTCTGACGGCGTCCAGCCGGGCTCATCCGCGTTGGTCGAGTCGGCAAGAAGTGCCAGTACATCCCGTCCGCCAAATTCGCCCAATTTTCCGAAGTCTGTCGGCCAACCGTCCACAGGGGTGTGGTCAAACTTATAGTCGCCGGTGTGTACGATCAAACCGGCCGGCGTGGTGATTCCGAGCCCGACCCCATCCGGTATCGAATGGCAGACGTGGAAAAATTCCACATCAAAAGGTCCGATGTTGACCGATTCACCGGCCTGCACCGTATGGAGTTCGGTATCTTGAAGCATACCGCCACGACGGAGTTTGACCTCCAGCAAGCCGCGGGTGAGCTTGGTGGCATAGATCGGCGCCTGGATCTGCTCCATGACATGCCGAATCGCTCCGGTGTGGTCCTCATGGCCGTGAGTGACAACGATGCCGCGCACCTTGTCGCTCTTTTCGGCCACGTAGCGGAAGTCCGGGATGATGTAATCGATCCCGAGCATATCGTTTTCGGGAAACATGATCCCGGTGTCGATAATCAAGATGTTTTCGCCGTATTCAACGGCCATCATGTTTTTGCCGATCTCCCCTAGACCACCCAGGGGGACCAGCCGTAAAGTCTTACTGCTCATTTAGTAATTTACCTTTGATTGAATGAAGCTCGTGGAGAGGATTGTTGCAGATTTTCGGTCGTAGCCGAGATCCGCCCTCTTGCGGGGGACTTGCATTACAGATATGGATTAGTTGCCCCTACGACAACCGGTGGATTTTATCATGCCGGGCTCTCGAGTGCGCCATTCTTTCATCGGGACAGCTGGTGGATAGAAGATGTCCATCATCCTGTACCGGGTTGGATTTCCTTGACGGATATCCCCTTGCCTAATATAGTTGGCCTAGCAAATCATTTGGGGCCGAGGTGGCCTACCGCCCGGAAGCGGAGGCCGTCAAGGGGAAGCCGGTGAACTTGGGGTTGCCGTTGGGGCTGGGTGCGAGAGCACCTTCGCAAGCCTCAAAGGCTGCCGAACGTAGTCCGGCGCTGTCCCGCAACTGTATGCCGAGCGATCGTCCAACTTTCAGGTCGCTCGTGCAAGCCAGGATACCCACCTCAGCTCCGCGCCGAATGCCCCTTCGCGGAAAGGAGGTTGCGCATGGACCCGTGTCCAAGGCCTTCCCGACGTGAGGGAAGGCTTTTCATCTTCCCTCGCATTCACCATCCATCGACAGCAGACCCGGAGCGTGTCTCGCATTCTTTGGAATCACCCAAACATCCGACCTCAATAGATTTTCGGGCACAAATCTCCAAAGTTGTCGCCTTTGCCATGGCATTGTTATTGGCGGCATGCGCAGCTCCGGCTGCAACACCCGCCGGTCCGCGGGAGATGATCGATGGATTGGGGCGGCAGATATCGCTTGAGCTCCCCGTCGAACGTATCGTGTCCCTGGCCCCCTCCAACACGGAGATGCTTTTTGAAATTGGCGCTGGATCTCAGGTCGTTGGTCGGGATGAGGCGTCAGACTATCCAGCTCAAGCACTGGAGGTCGCAAGCATCGGCAACACCTTCGGGGAGCTCAACACGGAAGCCATCCTGGCGCTCGAACCAAATTTGGTTCTGGCGGCCGACATAACCGCACCCGAACAGCTCCAGTCCCTGGAGGCGCTCGGGCTCACGACCTTCGTGATCTCGAATCCCATGCAATTTGACGGGCTGTACGAGAACTTGATCACCCTCGGTGAGATCACAGGACATTCGGCCGCGGCGGCGGACCTGGTCGAGGGACTTCGCGGCCGTGTAGAGGACGTGACCGTGTTGACCGACGATGTGCTTCCCACAACGGTCTTCTACGAGATCGACGGAAGCGATCCCAATGCGCCTTGGACAACCGGCTCTGGAACCTTCCAAGACCTCTTGATCGAGATGGCCGGCGGCACCAACGTGGCGAGCGACATCCAGGGCTGGGGGCAGATCGATCTGGAGCAGGTGGTTCTCCAAGACCCAGAGGTGATCGTATTCGCGGTAGGCCCCTTCATCGCTACGACCAGCCAGGCGCTGTCGGAGCGCGCGGGCTGGAGCGGTCTCGAAGCAGTTCAATCCGGGAGGGTGTACCCCATTGATACGAACTGGGTCGATCGTCCGGGGCCACGGCTGGTGGATGGGCTCGAAGCCTTTGCGCGCGCCCTGCACCCCGACCTTTTTAAGTGAGTATAGAAAAGCCATGCGCTGGTTTCGCTTTCGGGTATGAGGAGCGATTTCATTGAGCGCAATCAATCCCGAACAGTTGCAGCCACGGGTGTTTTCACTGGCGTGGAGGCGGCGACTCTGAAAACCAAGCGTGGGGTCTCGCCCTGGCTGTGGTCGTTCGGAGCACTCCTGATCGCGCTGGTTGCCAGTATTGCGATCGGCGCAGTACCGATCCCGCTGAGCAGCGTGGTCCGGCTCCTGGCCTCTCCCCTGATGCAGGTCGAGCCCGATGTGCCAGCTGCCTTTGAGACGATCCTCTACGAGATCCGGCTTCCGAATTTGGTATTGATTGCGCTGGCCGGCATGGCCCTCGGAGCCAGTGGTACTTCATTCCAGGGCCTCTTTCGTAATCCCTTGGCCGATCCCTACGTAATTGGAATAGCGGCAGGAGCCGGCCTGGCTGCAGTCCTAGTCATGTCGGCACGTTGGCCGACGGACCTGCTTGGAATGGCGGCTGTACCCGCAGCTGCTTTCGGAGGGGCGCTCCTAACGGTAGCGTTGGTGTACATGCTCGCGCGGGTGGGCCGATCGACACCCGTCACTACATTGATATTGGCCGGTGTGGCGGTCAGTTCCTTTGCCACTGCTATCACCAGCACCGTCATGCTGCTTTCCACCTCTGAGCTACATCGAGCAGTGACCTGGATGGTGGGTGGATTTTCGTTGGGGGGTTGGGGACCGGTGTTGGCTTCCCTTCCGTATGTCGTGATTGCGATCTCGACGCTGCTCCTGCTTGGTAGACCCTTGGACGTCCTGCAGTTCGGCGACGAACAAGCCGGTCAGATGGGTCTCAATGTCGGCCGGGTTAAGCTCGTGATCGTGGTGGCGGCATCGCTAGCGGCCGCAACCGCGGTGGCTTTCCTGGGGATTATCGCATTTGTTGGATTGGTGGTGCCGCATCTGGCGCGACTGCTGTGGGGTACCAGCTATCGACGTTTGCTCCCCCTGGCAACCCTGCTCGGGGCGAGTTTTCTATTGACGGCCGACATCGTGGCACGCTCGGTCATCTCGCCGCGCGTGATCCCGCTGGGGGTAGTGACATCCATCGTCGGCGCGCCGTTCTTCATATATCTGCTCGCGCGCTCCAAGCGCAAATTGAGGGCTTGGTGAGGCAACTCTTGAGATCTCCACTCTCTGCCCGCCGATCGCACCCACTTCCTAATGGTCGAAAGGCTATTCATGCCTTCGCTTGAGCTCCAGCAAGTAGAGATGGGCTATCCCGATCTGACCGTATTGCGGGAAGTCACACTCGATGTGGTGCCCGGGGAGGTGCTTGCGGTCATCGGTCCGAATGGGGTCGGCAAGTCCACCCTGGTGCGGGTCGCGAGTGGGACGCTACTTCCCTTGAGTGGGCGGGTCGGGATCAACGGCACTCGCCTTGTTGAGCTCCGGCCTGCAGAGCGCGCCCGGTTGGTTTCAGTCGTTCCACAGGCGGCAAACCTTCCGCCAAACTTCCTCGCTCACGAAGTGGTGTTGATGGGACGCACACCGTACTTAGGTTGGTTTGAGACCGAGAATGAGTCTGATCATCAGGTAGTTCGGGAGGCCATGCTTCGAACGGAGACCCTGGAGTTGGCCAAGCGACCCATCGGAGAGCTATCCGGCGGAGAGCAACAGCGGCTGTTGATTGCCAGGGCACTGGCGCAAGTAGCGCCGATTATGCTCCTGGACGAACCTACCGCGCACTTAGACCTGCGGCATCAAGATCGGGTCCTGGGTCTGGTACGTGAGCTGGCGAGAGACGAAGGATTAGCAGTGCTCCTCGCGCTACATGATCTGAATCTCGTTTCGAAGTTCGCAGATCGAGTGGTGCTGTTGTCGGAGAGCATCGTGCGCAAAATGGGATCCCCTGAAGAGGTTCTAAACCCCGAGCTGCTCGCGGACGTTTATGGCATCCGCATCGAGGTAGTCCCAAGCCCGGTGGACGGCAAGCCGTTAGTGCTCTCCGCGGAGTAAACCTCGGAGGACTGAGAGGCACCTAAACCTGATCACTCGGAGCGCTAGGCAATCTTCTCGAGGTGGTCTTAGACGCGATCTCGGATATCGACATTGACTTCCGACCAGAAGACAGTTAGTTAAAGGACCAGTGAAACATCATGCCCTCCGTTGACCAAGCGCGCGGCTGGTATCCGGAAAACGACCCCGTGCACGGATTCGATCACGTGCTGAGGGTTATGCGATCCGCAGAACAAATCGGGAGTGAGCTCGACGCAGATCTCGAGATCCTGCGCGCCGCGGCATTACTACACGATGCGGCTGGTGCGGACCCTCGAGAGAACCGAGCTGAGCACGAGAACTCGTCTGCAGATTTTGCGCGCGAGATACTCGAGGCAGAAGGATGGTCGCAGGATCGGATTGAAGCCGTCATCGAGTGCATTTTGAGCCACCGCTATCGCGGCCAGCAACGCCCGGGGAGCTTAGAGGCCAAGATCCTTTTCGACGCCGATAAATTGGATGTCGTGGGCGCCTATGGCGTGGTTCGCACGCTCGGCTATGCCATGCAAGCCGATCAACCAATGTTTGCTGAGCCTTCCGGTCAGTTCCTCGACACCGGTGAGGCCCTTCCTGAGGAGCCACACAGCGCTTATCACGAGTATCTGTTCAAGCTGCGGCGTGTAAAGGGTAGGCTGCATACGGAGCCTGCCCGCCGCCTGGCTGCCGATCGCGAGAAAGTGTTGGTGAACTTCTTTGATCAGCTCGCGGCTGAAGCACGCGGCAATGGCTAGGTCAGTGATCGCGCAGGTGTTCATCAAGCTCATACCCGAAATCTGTTGCAATGGGTAGCCGCGAAGCTTTGCCTCGATTTACAAATTTAATCCATACCACATCCACAATTCTCTAACAGTTCTATAACGTAAGGGCGGGATACTTAATTCCGTCAAAGGCACAAGAATAGATCTCTGTGCGCACGGTTCAAGCGCTCAGTGCGGTGAGGAAGGTACACATGGACCGAGGCATCCCTTTATTCAAGGTACGCGGCATCCAGCTCCGGATGCACTTCACGTTCCCACTAATTCTGGTCCTTGCAGCGATCCAGTTTGCGTTGATCACTGGGCGGGGCCTGACCGGAGCGGTGTTTGGCGTGGTCGTGACGACCATACTGTTTGTGATTGTCGTGCTCCACGAGCTCGGGCATAGCGTCGCGGCGCAGTCCTACGGAATTCAAGTAAAACAGATTGTGCTTCTGCCGATTGGCGGTCTGGCGCAGCTCGGTCGCATGCCCGAAAAGCCCAGTCAGGAACTGGTCATCTCTGCGGCAGGCCCTCTGGTGAACTTCGCCCTGGGCGCGGTATTGGCGGTTTTCGGCCTGGCCTACGGGCTGGATCTCGGACTACAGTTGGCGATTCGGCTGCCGGTGGGCATCACCGTAGGTGCGGTGTTCAGCTACATCTTCGCCGCAAATCTGTTTCTGGGTTTGTTCAACCTGCTGCCGGCATTTCCTATGGACGGAGGCCGGATTCTACGCGCACTACTCGCAATGCGTCTCGACTACTCGCGAGCTACAACTCTGGCCGTCACCATTGGGCAGGGAATGGCGGCGCTGATGGGGTTGTGGGGGTTCTTCAATGGAGGCTTCTTCCTGGTCTTGATCGCGCTCTTCATCTTCGGCGCGGCCAGGCAAGAGGGACGTCAGGCGCAGTTGCGGAGAGCCCTGGGAGATGTCACGGTTCGAGATGCGTATTCCAGACATGTTCGATCGTTGACGCCAAGGTCGACGCTACGGGAGGCAATTGGCCTCACAATGAGCTCCATACAGTCCCACTTCCCCGTGCGTGATGGTGAGCGGCTGCTTGGAATACTGACACCGAGTCGTCTGGCTGAAGCCTTGAGAAAGGCTGGCCCGGATGCGCTGGCAACAAAGTTCATGCGAACCGATTTAGAGCCAGTGTCGCCGGACGAGAAGCTGTACGTTGCCCAACAGCTTCTGGGAGAGGCCGAGACGGAGGCGCTTCCAGTAGTGGAGCGCGAGCGGTTCTTGGGGTTGGTGACCGTGCGGGACGTCAGCAAGGTTTATCGTCTGGCTTCCCAATGGCCCGGGTTCAAGAGCTCTCAGGTGAGTATCGCCGAGACCTAGCAGGCGGAATGTACCTACGCATGAGAACTTACGGGGTCGCCGCCCCGATTGTGTTTAAGCTGAAGAACCGATGAATTTCGCTGCTGCAGCAGATCCATCGAAACCTTGCCTGGCCTCTAAGCTGGAGTTGGCTAGTAAGGTTAGCGCGGGTGGCCGACCGGCACCAGATAGAGGGGAATGTGGTCGGCAGGCAATTCCAGCACTCGGCTAACGCTCTCATCCTCGTACGCTCCTACCGGTACTGTACCTAGACCTAGCGAGATGGCTTGCAGCATCATGTTTTGAGCCGCGTGCCCGACCTCCATGTGGATGTAGCGCGGGCTTCGGGATGAGCCGTATCGGTTCTCGGTTCTGGCGAAGACTGCAGCAAACACGAAAGTTGCAGGAGCTTCAAGGATGAATTCCTGTTCGAGCGAAGCAGCGAAGAGATCTCGACGCAGATCCCCATCCCGAAGCTGCTGAAGAGAGTGATCGAGGGGCTTGTATTGGAACAAGCCATCGCCAGTTACTAGATAGAGCTCGAGGGGGTACGTCGCTCCAGCGGATGGGGCAGTACGATGACCGCTGGCATCGGTGACGCCTTGGGCAGCCCAAAGGAGCTGGGAGATCTGATCCATCGTCAGGGTTTTTGTGGAGTACTCGCGGATCGATCGACGACGCGGGAGCGCTGCCTCCAGTGAAATTGGTCCTTCCGCCAGCGGATCTGGAAGCTTGATCATATGGGGCGAAGCTTCGGACATTCCTGAGCTCCTTTTCAATGAAAGCGCTTCGAACGACAATTGAGTTCGAGCGGCAAATCTAGGATACTGAGAAGATCACTGAGATCAGTCTACGGGCGGGGATTGGTCAAGGTCAATGAATTCCGTCATGCTTCGATCCGCCGATTGTCTTCTTATGTTCTGGAAAGCGAAGAGCTGTTTGTTGAAGCCACTTCATGATTTGGTCAAGGAGAGTCGTCTATGATGACACCCGAGGCTGAGGCGGTGGCGAGGTTGGTGGAGAGGACTAAGGCGCGGCTGGACGAGCTGCTCCTAGAATACACCGAGCTCTACGAACTCGCCGACCCATCTTCAACCGCGACAACTGGAGAGCGGGAGTTCGCAAATCTGTCTTTGATCCCGATCTGGAATGAAATCTGGCGGACCTGCTCTGCCAATAAGACCGATGACTGAGCGAGCCAAGCATCTAACCAGTTGTGGCGAGCACGCCTTCAGAACTTCTACTAAAAGTTGGCAGCAGGGCAGGCGGTGACCCTCAGACCTGGCAGGATCTGACCTAGCAAATCTCCTTTGCCTGGTCGATTGAACCTGTAGCAAGATTCCCGTAAGATGGTGTGGTCAACACAATTAAATAAGCGGTAGCTGGTGAGGGAATGTCGG
>JBHIBY010000005.1:0-57991 GCA_046759305.1 Anaerolineales bacterium | reverse complement strand
GCCACCATAGCTCAGCTGGCAGAGCGAGCGCTTCGTAAGCGTTAGGTCGTGGGTTCGATTCCCACTGGTGGCTCCTGAGATCGTCTTTTCGCACCTCAGTCACGAGCTCGAGTTCCGGGGGATTCGCGCACAAATTTCATGTCAGAACCCTCATCCAGCATGCAGCGCGTGCAAGAAGCTCTCGACCGCTCAGGGTTGTCACTCGAAGTGGTCGAGCTACCTCAGAGCACGCGCACCGCTCAGGAAGCCGCGGACGCGGTCGGCTGCCAACTGGGGCAGATCGTTAAGTCTCTGGTCTTTCGCGGCGCTGACTCAGATACCCCCTACCTCGTACTGGTTAGCGGGCCTAATCGCGCCGACCTCGAGCTGGTGGGTCAGCTAGTGGGAGAACCGGTGAAGATGGCGGATGCCAATTACGTGCGAGAGAGAACCGGTTTCAGCATCGGTGGTGTGGCGCCGGTTGGGCTTTCGGCCTCGATTCAGACCTTCATCGATCAGGATTTCCTGCAGTTTGAATTGATCTGGGCTGCGGCAGGTACCCCGCGCTCCGTCTTCAGCCTGTCTCCCGCAAACCTCAAGGAATTGACCTCCGGGCAGGTCGCTAGCATCAACTGACCACGCTCGGAATTCAGCCCTATCCCCGTTAGTTTCCGGGAGCTAGCCGCCAGCCGAGTATCCAGCATCAGCTGACCGCGCTCGCTCTGTCAATAGTCCGCGCCGTATAATTCCCCAGTGGCCGACAAATCACCTCCACTGGTCATCGGCATCGCCGGCGGAACCGGTTCAGGCAAAACTACCATCGCGGATGTTGTGTTGGGTCGGATTGGCGCAGAACACATTGCGTTCCTCCCTCATGACGCTTATTACCGCGATCTAAATGCCCTTCCGCCGGCTCAGCGGGATGCTGTTAATTTCGACCATCCAGACTCGCTCGAAACCGATCTCATGATTGAGCATATCGAGCAGCTCAAGGATTGGAAGACAGTGTATATCCCCATCTACGACTTCACCCAGCATGCGCGGACCAGCGAGACCGTGGCCGTTGATGCCCATCCCGTAATCCTGGTCGAGGGCATCTTGGTTTTTGCTGAGCCCAAGCTGGTCGATATGTTTGATGTGAAGATCTATGTCGACACACCGCCAGACATCCGCTTCATCCGGCGGCTGCAGAGGGATATTCAGGAGCGCGGTCGATCAATGGAATCGGTCGTCAAACAGTATGAAACCACGGTTCGGCCAATGCACGAAGAGTTTGTAGAGACTTCAAAGCGATTTGCAGATGTGATTATTCCGGAAGGCGGGCTCAACACCGTGGCGATGGATATGGTCGTGGCCCGCATATCCGATCTTCTCGAAAACTAAGAGGGAGGCACATATGGGTTCACAACAGTACAGTTCCTCACCACCGATGAGTATTGATCCCGATCGTACATACAGCGCCACGATCAAGACTGCCGGTGGAGACATTGGATTGAAGCTTCATGCAGACAAGGCACCGCGCACGGTGAATAACTTCGTGTTTCTGGCGCGAGAAGGCTTTTACGACAACGTCATTTTCCATCGCGTGATCAACAACTTCATGGCGCAGACCGGAGATCCAACCGGAATCGGAACAGGTGGTCCGGGCTATCAATTCGAAGACGAATTCCATCCGGATCTGCGCCATGATGGCCCCGGCGTACTTTCCATGGCAAATGCAGGGCCCGGAACCAATGGATCCCAATTCTTCATCACACATGTGGCGACGGATTGGCTCGATGACAAGCATTCGGTCTTTGGATCCGTAACTTCCGGAATGGATGTGGTGCTTGCGATCCCAGAGCGGGATCCGAGCAATCCCAATTCGCCGGCTGTAGCCATTGAGGCAATCGAGATCTCTGAGCAGTGAGCGAAGAATCGCGCCAAGATGGAGAGGTGCGCCAGCAAGATTGGCGCACATTCGCGCTGCGCGTATTGGCCCTGTTGGCGGTGATCGCCATAACGGTCGCGGCCTATCTGCTAAGAGATGAAATCGAAAATCTCGAGATCCTTGGATACCCTGGGATCTTCATACTCTCCCTGATCGCCAACGCAACCGTTGTACTGCCCGCGCCCGGGTTCATCGTGACCCTGGTGGCGGGCAGCATTTTTAATCCGATTCTGGTCGCGCTGGCCGCCGCGGCCGGGGCCGCGCTTGGGGAACTAACCGGGTACCTGGCTGGATACAGCGGCCGGGGGGTCTTTGAACGAGCTCCCTCCTATGATCGGCTTGAGGAATTGATGAAGGAATATGGCGGATGGACGGTGCTGGTACTGGCCGCGCTTCCTAACCCCCTATTCGATATTGCCGGTGCCGCTGCAGGCGCACTTCGGATGCCCGTGGTGGCGTTTCTGACCTGGGCATTTGCCGGCAAGCTCATTAAAATGCTTGTCATCGCCTATGCTGGAGCGCTCTCGATAGACTGGATCATAGGCCTCATAAGCTAACCCCGATACCGCAGCCCAAAATTGATTTCATCCCAATAGCTCATCCGAAAATTGCCCTTTGGTGGATGGCTATGCGCAGTAAA
Organism: Anaerolineales bacterium; assembly: GCA_046759305.1. Taxonomy (GTDB): domain Bacteria; phylum Chloroflexota; class Anaerolineae; order Anaerolineales; family E44-bin32; genus JADFRG01. The sequence continues at coordinate 55,442 of JBHIBY010000005.1, read as the reverse complement.
CGCTGTGTGGAGGCGTCAGATGCGAGTATTCGAGGGTATGACCTTCTGCGAATTTGGCGCTGCGCCAGGACGCCGAGCGCGTATATTTGAGTGCACGCCTTCATGCGTAGGATTCGACAGATCATGTTGTCAGTCGGGTGGTTCTAAGGGTGAAGCTCTCCAGCGCCTCTCGGTCGACCGCTACCCCAAGTCCGGAGCGTTTTGGAACGTCGATCGTCCCGTCTGAGTTCAATTCGAAGCGAGGATGTGCTACATCCACCTCGTAGTAGCGGTCGGTGGCTGAGATGTCCCCCGGCAAGGTGAATCCCGGCAGTGAAGCAAGAGCTAGGTTGGAAGCACGCCCAATCCCCGTCTCAAGCATTCCACCGCACCAGACAGGTATGTCGAGAGCAAAGCACAGATCATGTATCTCTACCGCCTCGGTGAGTCCCCCAACGCGGCCGGGTTTGATATTTATCACGCGGCAAGCCCCGAGATCGAGAGCCTGGCGCGCCATCGTGGCCGAATCGATGCTCTCGTCAAGGCAAATGGGTGTCGTTAGGCGGGATTGAAGCTCTGCATGCGCCTGGAGGTCTTCCGCGGGAAACGGTTGCTCAATCAGCTCCAATGAGAGCGAATCCATTTCTTCAAAGATTTCGGATTGGTTCGTTTCGTAGGCAGCATTGGCATCGACCTGCAGGCGCAGCTCGGGATAAGCTTTACGAACAGCCCTCAACAAATCGAGATCGGTACCGGGTTTGATCTTTAGTTTGATACGCCCATACCCATCGGTTAGGTGATCGCGTATGACTCCAATCAACGTGTCAAGGTCCTCTTGAATACCGATGGATACTCCGACTTCAACCCGGCTCCGATCCCCGCCCAGCATCTCAACCAACGGCTTGCGATCGATCCTGCCCGCCAGGTCCCAGAAGGCGAGCTCGAGCCCGGCCTTAGCCATCGGATGACCCTTGATTTCCTTGACCTGATCAGGAAACTCCGTTGGGCGCGCCAACTCCGTATCCAATAGGGCCGGCACGAGAAATTCCTCCAGCACATGCCATGCAGTTCCAGTCGATTCATACGAGTACCAAGGGACTTGCTGCACGACACACTCACCCCAGCCCTGGTGACCATCCCCTTCCACCTGAATCAGAAGGCACTCGCGATCGTGCTCAACGTGCATGGAGGTTTCGAATCGCCGCACGAGCGGCATGGAGACATGGTGGATTGATATTGCGTCAGCTTTCACGACCGACGTTGCTCCTCTATCGGCGCTCGCGCAAGAGAAGAGCCGCAGAAACGCCAAGCCTAGCGATGGCTATGCGCAGCCTACGGTTTGAGTGAAGCTCTTGAGCGACTGATATTTCGCGAATCACCCAAAGCCGCTCTCACCTGAACTCAGCAAGTAATAGGAGCGCGGGTACTTCTCCCCTTTCAAATAGACGAAGTCCGTGGACACGTAGCCCGCCTCGAAAGCACCTTCAAATATGGTACGAGTGAGCATGCGCCATTCGTTCGCCAGCCCCATATCGAGTCGCTTGAGTTCCAAGAAATCAGGGGGAATCTCCACAAGAACCAGGTTGGCGGTGGGCTCTTCCACTGCCTTCCCAGGACGAGGGAGTTCGTCATCTCCCAACCCCGCCGAATTGAGTTTCTGAGCGCCGGCGGATAGGTAGTTCGCCAGATCCAGTGGTGGACGGGACCGCGCAATCCTCGATTCCACTCGATTGGAGGTCACCCACCAATCGACCTGAAACCGATCCGATGGCAGCCCTTGATTGAGACCATCCCGCATGTTGCCGTAGACCTCTCGCTTGTATGTGCGGCAGACCGCTCCCAACCGGTGAATGTTCAAGTAGGCGTTCACACTCATCAACGGATCGTACGTCCAGGTGGCAAGGCGGATCCCTTGCCGAATGAGTGCCTCCCGTTGCTCGCTCTTCAACTGAAATGCCAAGCCTTGTCCACGGAAATCCGGGAGCACTCCTACTTGATGAGAGCAGTGCTTGATGCGCGTCCTGGCCTCTGGATCCGGGCTCTCATCGTCGGTTCCAAGGAATCCCATCAAATAACCAACCAAACGGTCATCGGAAAGAGCCCCTAAAACCAGACCTCCATTGGCGGCCACCGTGAGCAGTAGATGGGCAGGGATAATATCGGTCTCGCTGTCCGGCCAGACCGCACGCTGAAGATCCTCCGCCAGCTCCATATCCTCCGCACTGCGGAGCGGTCTGATCACGATGTCCGTCATGTCCATTTCAACTGGCGGCCTACGAATTCCAGAAGCCAATTTCGTTCTTCCAGATACTGCAAGCGGTCAATCATCATTGATGGCTTCAAACCGAATATCCTGGGCAGAGCGTCCAAGCTTGCTGTGCGACTCGAAGCCAGGTAGTCGAACCAGAAGGTGGTAAGTGGTGGATACGGCAGGACGCGCTGAAAGAGCCAGGTGATGCCCCGCAGGTAGAGAGGCGAGGCCGAAACCAGCCATCGGCGACTTCCTGTTGCTTGCATCACCATCTCCACCACCTGCCGCAAGGTGAGGAATTCCGGCCCTCCCACATCGTAGATCTGTCCGATCATTGCTTGCTCGTCTAGCGACCAGGCCACACACATTGCCAGGTCATCCACCCAAACCGGCTGGATGGCGGTTCTTCCATCCCCCGGAATGGGGAAAATGCCTGGTGAAATTCCCAACAGCATTGCCAGGGATGACGTAAAGCGATCCCCCTCTCCGTATACCAGTGAACTACGGACGATTGTATAAGGCAATCCGCTTTTACGAATGGTATCTTCGGCCTTTGCTTTAGCCCTGAGCGCGGGAAAAGCGGAGGAAGGTTCGGCGCCCAGATGGCTTACGTAGATCAGTCGGCTGATTTGGGCTTGACGCGCTGCTTCCACCAGCACCCGCGTCCCCTCTATGTCGACGGCGCGCAATCCGGTTTCTAATCCACCCCGCTCGGCTCCCGCGAGGTGAACGATATTATCTACTCCTACCATGGCCGCTCGTACGCCGCGCTTATCGAGCAAGCTGCTAATTGCGGCTTCAACCGGAATGCCTGCTGGCAATTCGGGTGATCGCCTACTGGGTCTCATTAGAATCCGAACCTGGTGGTCTGACCGGGAGAGCTGGCGAATAACAGCCCGGCCGAGGAAGCCAGTCCCGCCAGTTACGAGGACCATGGAAAACAGGTTAACATAATTGAACTAGAGATGGATCCGCTTGCGAAGGGGCCCGAATTCTATCATAGGGGCCTCGCGCGCCCTTTAAACGCTCTAGGTGTTATACTCCTCCGAGTCCCGCTACAGCGGGGCGAGTCCCGCGAATGTCTTGAATGCGGGGCGGAGTTTCGCAAAGGCGGAACCGTGTCCTGCGAGCCTGGGGCTTTGCTCTGTGGGCGCGGGACGATCTATTTATCTGGAGGATGCCTTGGATCGCAAAAGGGTCGTAGTCACCGGGCTTGGAACTCTGAGTCCGCTGGGGAATACCGTGAAAGAGACATGGAACGCAGTTCTGGAGGGACGCTCTGGAATCGGACCTATCACTCTCTTTGATGCCAGCGAATTAATTACACGCTTTGCCGGGGAAGTACGAGGTTTTGATCCTGTTTCAGAGCTGGGCCATAGGCTGGCTCGCCGGCTGGACCGCGTCACTCAAATGACCGTGGTCGCCACGAAGCAGGCCCTCGAACACGCTAAATTCGTCGTTACCGAGAGCAATCGCGATCGAATTGGAGCAATCATCGGGACCGGAGTCGGTGGGATAAACACCGTGATCGCCCAGGTGAAGCAATACCTTGAAAAGGGTCCTCGATGGGTCAGCCCCTTCACTGTACCCATGATGTTGCCCGATTCTCCAGGCGGTCAGATCGCGATCTCATTCGGTATGCGCGGCCCGAACTATGCCGTCGTCACAGCTTGCGCTTCTGGTACCAATGCGATTGGCGAGGCTACGGAGATCATTCGGCGAGGAGACGCGGATGCGATGATCGCCGGTGGCTCAGAGGCAGGGATTGTGCCTTTGGCGGTAGCGGGCTTTAACAGGATGGATGCGATGTCTAAACGCAACGACGATCCAAAGCGCGCTTCGCGACCCTTTGATCTCAACCGAGACGGGTTTGTATTGGGTGAAGGCAGCGCACAGATGTTGCTCGAATCGCTCGAGCATGCCAAGGCGCGCGGCGCGCGCATCCTAGCAGAAGTCGTCGGATACGGATCAACCAACGATGCACATCACGTCACGGCACCAGCGGAAAACGGGGCTGGCGCAGCAGCTTCCATGGAGCTTGCCCTGGATGATGCAGAGCTCGAGGTCGATCAAATCGATTACATCAACGCTCATGGCACGAGTACCATGCTCAACGATAAGAGTGAAACAGCAGCCATTAAGACTGTTTTTGGAGAGGTGGCCTACGATATCCCCATCTCCTCTACCAAATCGATGACCGGCCATATGTTGGGCGCTGCGGGTGGCGTCGAAGCTATTTTCTGCGTGAAGGCATTGTTAGAAAAGGTTATGCCACCTACCATAAACTACGAGACACCAGATCCCGAATGCGATCTCGACTACATCCCTAATGCAAAGAGGGAGAAGGGCCTCCGACAGGTGATGTCAAACTCATTCGGTTTTGGCGGCCACAACGCCACGCTCGTATTTGCCAAAGCGGAGGACAATCAGGGAACTGATGAAGCTGGCGCATGACACGCTACGCCCACATAACGAGCTGGGGGATGGCGGTTCCCGAGCGCGTATTAACCAATCAGGATCTTGAACAAATCGTTGACTCTAACGATGAGTGGATCGTGGCCCGCACCGGGATCCGCGAACGTAGGATCGCAGATAAAACGGAGACCACCGCTTCATTAGGCACAAAAGCCGCCTTGCGCGCGCTTCAGGGAACTGAGGTAAAAGCCAGCGATATCGACCTGATCATCGTAGCGACATCCTCGCCGGAGCACATCTTTCCCGCAACGGCTTCCTTCGTACAAGATAGCCTCGGAGCTTCACAAGCAGGGGCATTCGACCTCTCCGCAGCCTGTACTGGTTTTATTTTCGCCTTAAACATGGCGGCGCAGGCCGTACGCTCCGGGAATATCGATAAAGCACTGGTGATTGGCTCGGAGACGTTATCTCGGTACGTCAATTATGAGGACCGCAATACCGCTATCCTGTTTGGTGACGGAGCCGGTGCATTTCTTGTCGAGGGACGCGTTGAGCCCGGCGGCGTACTCTCTTGTGTGATGCGCTCGGACGGATCTGGCGGTGATTTGCTTTCGATTCCTGCCGGTGGAAGTTATATGCCCGCCACCCCGGAGACGGTGGCGAACAATATGCACTTCATGCAAATGAATGGCCGGGAGGTGTTCCGTTTCGCTACCCGCGTGATGGCTGCCGCGACGCGAGACGCCGTGAACGACGCGGGAATGGATCTGGATGATGTATCTCTCATCGTTCCCCACCAGGCAAATTTCCGGATCATCGAGGCTGCGGCCCGCGGCTTGAAGATGCCGCTAGAGCGATTTGCTATCAATGTTGACAAATACGGAAACACCTCAACCGCTTCCATTCCGCTTGCCTTCTGCGAAGCCTGGGATCAGGGTCGTATCCGAAAGGGTGACAACTTGGTTCTGGTCGGCTTTGGAGCCGGCCTGACTTGGGGTGCTATGACGCTGCAGATGACGATGCCGGAGCGGGTGGTCACTCAGGTCGACCGTCGCCGCTCGCGCCGGATGAGGGCTCTCGCCCGCGTACGTTCAATGTCGCGCAGGCTCGGCCGGCGTGTAGAGGCGCTAATATTCCGTACGAACCGAAAAACGCATCCTTAAGATTGCATAAATTCTGAATCAAAAAGAGCGGGGCCAATGCCCCGCTCTTTATATTTCTGGCTGGTACCGTTAATTTTCTCTTCCGTTGGCGGCCTCTTCAACCGCACCCACGAATTCATCAACCATGTCCCGCAGGTACGGCTCTGGTAGCGCGCCTACCTGGCGGTGGACTACCTTGCCATCTGCAATCAAGAGCATCGTAGGAATGCCCTGAACGCCATACTGCATGGCCCAGCTGGGATTGTCATCCGTGTTGACCTTGGCCACAATCAGCCGCTCATCGTACTCTTCGGCGATCTTGTCCAGGACCGGGGCAACCATCAGACAAGGACCACACCAGGGGGCCCAAAAGTCGACCAGTACTGGCGTGTCGGATTCTAGGACGGTTACCTCAAATGCTTCGTCGGTTACGTGAATGGGTTCTTTATTCATATGCTGTCCTCATCTCTACAGACACCGCATGCGGCGATTATCTTACCACTTCGAGCGATGCCCTGCGATTGGTCATTCCGCCCCATGAAAGCAGACTTGGGAATCTACTACAGTGAGAATGTTCACATTCCTGTGCGAGATAGACGCCCAGTCGCCGGATCGCTATGAGAGCCTTTGAGGACCAGTCACTTGGAATCTTCCGCGCAAAACGGATTGTATAATCCGCCCGTGGATCTCATTTGCCCCGCCTGTACGGCGCCTGAGCTGGTCGCCGATGGTGGAGGGAACTTCGACTGCCCGTATTGCGGCACTCACTTTATTGCGGAGCGTACTGAATGTCCGGCCTGTGGTGAGCTCAACGATCACGGTGCTGATTTGTGTTCAAACTGCGGCGAACCGCTCTCAATCGTCGCCAGCGTGATCGATCGACAAGGGGGAAGCGGTCAACTCTTATGGATACGCCGGCTTCAATCTCAAGTCGCAGATCTGAAGGAGAGTGAGGCTCGAGCTTCAGCCGATCGATTCGAGGAATTTATGGAAATTGACCGTAGGAGAAAGGTGGCAGAGGCCGAGGCTCATGCGCGCCAGCAACAAACGGACCGCAATATTTTGTTCTATGGAGCGGCAGCTATCTTGTTGGTTGTGCTCATGGTCCTGGTGATAATTGCCAGCCGATAATGGAATCGGAATATTCGGTCAATCTGCCGATTTTTGAAGGCCCGCTCGAGCTCCTGTTGCGATTAATTGAGCAAGAAGAGTTAGACATCACCACCATCGCCCTTGCCCAAGTCACCGATCAATTCCTGGAGCATTTAGAGCGGATCCCGGAGAAGCCCGCCGCTGAATTGGCGGGGTTTCTTGTGGTTGCTGCTAAGCTGCTCCAGATCAAATCGGGAGCCCTTCTCCCTCGGCCCCCGGAACGCGAGCCCGGCGAGGAGGATCCTGCCGAGGCTCTAGCTCGGCAACTGATGCAGTATCGGCAGTTCAAGCAGGCTGCAAAGGAATTGTCTGAGCGCGAACAGGCGGGATTGCGAAGCTATTTGCGCCTCACGCACGAACCACCGGTTGCCGAGCAGTTGGACCTCGGAGGATTGGGCCTCGAAGAACTCCGCACTGCGATGCTCGAGGCTATGGCGGGTATGCCGGAAGGTCCTTCGCTGGAGGAAGCAGCCGAGCCTCCTAAGATACGTATTCGAGATAAGATCCGCTGGATCGAGGATCTGCTGAATCGAGGCGATTCAGTCAGCTTCAACTCACTGCTGTCGTCGGCCTCAAGTCAGCTGGATATCGTGGTTTCTTTTCTTGCGGTGCTTGAGCTGGTGAAAGACCGTCGAGTGGCCGCGACCCAGGCAAAGCCGTTTGCTGATATCGAGCTCAGTCGGGGGCCGAATTGGGAACAGTCTTCGCTCGAAACGGAAAGCTGATAGAGGACGAGTAGCCGGCCGCAAGTAACAGCGCTACAGTCGCTCCGACCACATCAATTGCGACATCCCGAATACTGGAAGACCTGCCGCTGACAAAGGACTGATGGAATTCATCGCTTAGGGCAAAACCCAGCGATAAAGCAAGCGCCAGCGTCCACCGAACCAACCGGGAAAGCCGCGTAGGCAATGCGTAATAGTAGCTTACGCCCAGCAAGCCGTACCCGATCGCATGCCCAATCTTCTTGATGTAGACGTCATATACCCCAAAGGTAGGGACCTTACTGGCCGGTAGGGCCGACAGCACGAAAATAGCGGTCATCATGATCAGAGCCGGGACCCAGCGTAACAGCTTGGACATGGGGCGGGATTTTACCACCCGCAGATGAATGGATCATTCGAAACTGAAAGGTACTAAATCGTGCGCAGAAAGCGCCACCAAAGGGACAATTTCCTACTGGAAATACTCACCGTCGGTAAAAAGCGCCCCAAACTTGAGATCCTATGTCTAATCGATTAGCCGAATCGACCTCTCCCTACTTGCTCCAGCATGCCGAAAACCCGGTAGATTGGCAACCCTGGGGGTCAGAAGCGCTAGAAACAGCAATGGACCTGGATAAACCGATCTTCCTCAGCATCGGCTATGCCGCCTGTCACTGGTGCCACGTGATGGCTCACGAGTCATTCGAGGACCCGGAAACCGCATCTCTCATGAACGAACACTTCGTGAACATCAAGGTCGACCGTGAGGAACGGCCAGATATCGACAGCCTCTACATGGACGCCGTCGTGGCCATGACCGGCCAGGGCGGCTGGCCGCTGTCCGTGTTCCTGACTCCGGATGGTCGACCGTTCTACGGTGGCACTTATTTTCCTCCAGCCCGTAGGTTCAACATGCCTGCCTTCAGCGAGATTCTGGTCGCGATTGCCGACAAGTGGAGCAATGACCGGGAGAGCCTGTTGGAAGTGGGAAACGAACTGACCGATCGAGTTGGGGCTATACCCTCGATGCAGCCAGGCGATGTCGATCTGGACGATCGGCTGTTTGATCGCGCGGCCGAGTCGCTCGTTCGAAGCTATGACTGGACCGATGGTGGTTGGGGGCGAGCACCGAAATTTCCACAACCCATGAGCATCGAATTCCTGCTCAGAAGGCATGCACGCTCGAATGACAAGCTTGCACTGGACATGGCTGTACATGCGCTTAAAGGCATGGCCGCAGGTGGGATGTATGACCAATTAGGCGGCGGGTTCGCCCGCTACTCTGTCGATGAAAAGTGGTTGGTGCCGCACTTTGAGAAGATGCTCTACGACAATGCGCAGCTCGCCAGAGCATATGTGCAGGGCTGGCAGGTGACCGGCGACTTGAACCTGCTTCGCATCGCAGACGAAACGCTTGGCTTCATGCTTCGCGAGATGCGCGATCCCGAAGGGGGGTACTACAGTTCTTTCGATGCAGATTCCGAGGGCGAAGAGGGCAAGTACTATGTGTGGTCGCTGAATGAGATCCGCAGCGCCATCAGGGACACGGAAGTCGCGGACCTCGTGATTGCCGCCTACGGCGTGACCGAGCAGGGAAACTTCGAGGGACACAACATTCTCTATCGCGCAACCGATGCCGGGGCACTTTCCGATCAATTTGATCTTCAGCCTGACGAATTCGAAGCGCGGCTTGGGAGTGGGAGGATCGCCTTACTCAACGCGCGTTCGCGGCGCATCCCGCCCAGCCTGGACGACAAGGTGCTTACATCGTGGAACGGGCTGACGCTGATCACTCTGTCGGAAGCGACTCGTGCAACTCGCAATAAAGAATATCTTGCCGCGGCTCAAGACTTGGCCGCATTCCTTCTGGACAGCATGATCGTGGACGGGCAGCTCTTACGATCCTGGCGCAAAGGCGAAGCCCGCTACACCGGCTACCTGGAAGATCACGCGGCACTCGGATTGGGATTGCTTGCTCTGTATCAGGTCGATTTTGACCTTCGATGGTACCGTGAGGCCGTGAACCAGGCACATGAGATCCTGGAAGCGTTTGCCGATCCCGACGGCGGCTTTTTTGACACCCGACACGATCACGAGCAGCTGATCGCTCGCCCGAAATCCATTCAGGACAGCCCAATCCCGAGCGGAAATTCGATGGCCGCAAAGTTGCTGTTCATGCTAGCTGCGTATGAAGGCGAGTCACGCTATGTTGAGCCTGCCGAATCAGCCGCGCGGGCCATCGCACCCACCGCAGCGCAACACCCTACAGCGTTCTCAGGATGGCTCAGCGTGATGGATTTTGCGCTGGGCCCCCAACTGCAATTGGCCATTGCCGGTTCTCCTTCGCAGTCTGGATTCGAGGATCTGACGTCTCTGGCTAACGAAGGCTTCTTACCAAACTTGATCCTTGCTGGCGGTGAGGCGGACGCACAAGGTCAGCCTACACTCATGGCGGAACGCACGATGCGTGACGGTATGCCTACAGCATATCTGTGTCAAGGATTCACTTGCCAGCTCCCGACCTCTGAGGTCGAGGAGCTGTCGCGCCAGCTCGAGGAGGCGCTGGCGACCACGACATCGTAGAAGATCCAGCCGAATTGAACGCATTCGAGTAAGATGATCTAGCAGTGCAGCAAACACCATCCTCCGACGCCGAATACAAGCTTGTAACGATCCTATTTGCGGATGTCGTTGGGTCGACGGATCTGACCGGCCGCCTGGGCGCGGAGCGCGCGCGGGTGGTGCTTGATCGTTGTCTGCAACGGGCTAGCTCCTCAGTGGAGGAGTACGGCGGCACCGTGGCGCGCCTGATGGGCGACGGCATGCTGGCATTCTTTGGAGCCCCTCAAGCTCATGAGGACGATCCCGAACGAGCCGGACTAGCAGCGCTCCAAATGGTTGAAGGGGTAAAGCATTATGGGTCAGAGCTGGGCGAAGAACTCCATCTGCGGGTAGGCATCAATACGGGTCGTGCGGTCTTGGGCCAGATGGGCGGCGAGAGTCTTTCCGAGTACACCGCGATGGGGAAACCTGTTGTGCTGGCCGAGCGCCTGCAATCCACAGCGATTTCAGACGAGATCCTTCTAGGTGAAACTACTGCCAGACTCACATGGCATCGGTTTGAATTAGAGCCGCTCGAAGCCTTCGTGGCCAAGGGATTCGACGACCCTGTTGCAGCCGTCAGGTTGCAGGCCGAACTTGCACAGCCGAAACCCCCTAAGGGGCTAGCCGGGATGTATTCGCCGCTCGTCGGCCGCGCCCGAGAGCACGATCAGCTCAGTGGGATCGTGAAGGACCTGGAGGGCGGCCGCGGGTGCATCGTTACTATCGTGGGCGAACCCGGCATCGGTAAGAGTCGCCTTTTATTCGAGGCTCAAGAGGCACACTCAGACCTGCCACTACGCTGGTCTGAGGGAAGGGCATATTCGTATACGGAGGACCAACCCTTCAGTGTCATTCTGGATTTCCTCTACGAGCTTCTCGATATCGCCCCGGATGATCCGCCGGCAATGCTTGATCTGAAGCTGGAAACATCTATACGGCCGTTGCTTGGGGACCAGATTGATCTCGTGTGGCCATACCTGGCCTCATTGCTTGGAGCGCCCGTTCCCCCTCAATACGAAGAAACATTGAAGCAGCTTGATCCAGAGGCGATGAACAGTCGGGTCGTGAATGCTGTGGTGACTCTCGTTGAGGCTATCGCGGCCCGCCAACCTTTGGTGCTAGCGTTCGAGGACCTGCACTGGGCGGATCACAGTTCACTTGGAGTGATTCGCTCGCTCATGATGGGCACCGAACGCGCCCCGATCCTCCTGATATTTCTCTTCCGACCGGATCGAGATAAAGCCTCTTGGGAGCTCAAAATTCGAGCCGAGACCGATTTCGCCCATCGCTATGCGCATCTTGGTCTGGTCCCGCTGGATGAAACCTCTAGCAAGGAACTGGTTGAAAATTTGCTCGCACTGGCTGATATTCCAGAGGAGATGCGGGAACTAATTCAAGCGCGATCCGAGGGGAATCCCTTCTATCTTGAGGAGCTCATCCGAGAGCTGATTGAACGCGGTGTCCTTGTTAAGCAGAATGGCAAGTGGCAGGCAAGTCAAGCCATTACGGATGTGGAAGTACCTGAGACGCTGGAAAAAGTGATCCAGGCGCGATTGGATCGTCTGCCGCAACCCGAGCGAAGCACGCTTCAGGCGGCCTCGGTGATCGGTCGCAGATTTGCCTACAGAGTGTTAGGAGCCCTTGCCACTGCCTTTGGAGATCTGTCGGATCACCTACTTCATCTGCAGCAGGCTGATCTGGTGCGTGAGCGGGCTCGAATCCCAGAATTGGAGTACATCTTCAAGCACGTCATCGTTCAAGAAGTCACATACGGAACGCTGCTCCGAGAGCAGCGCGCCCAGCTGCATAAACAGGTGGCTCAAACGCTCATCGACCTCTTTCCCGACCGAATGGACGAGCTCCACGGAACGTTGGGAAGACACTATTCCGAAGCTGGAGATGCCGAACGTGCGATCGAGCACTATGAACTCGCTTCTCAGCGTGCAGAAGCAATCTTCGCCTATGAAGAGGCTGCTCAATTTCTCGAGCTGGCGCTGGGACTTGAACCGCGCGGAGAGACGAAACTCGAGTTACTTGAACACCAGGCGGATATTAGGAGTTTCCTCGGGGAAAATGTGGCTGCCATTGCGCAATATCAACTTGCACTGGAGCTCATTGACCCTTCGGACAAGTGGTCCAGGGTGAGGCTACTGAGGAAAATCGGTGAGGCAAACGCAGCAATGTCTTTCTACGAAGATAGGCTGCGTTACGACGACCTGGCAATGGAAAGCCTGAACCTTGCGTCAGAATTGATCGATGGCGAACCACCCCATCCGGAATCGGTTCGATTGCTTCTGGCCTGGTTCCCCATGAAGGTCCGGACCATCGGGAGCCGTCAGAATTGGGACGAAGCAGAAGCAAAGGTCGCCGCAGCCTTGAAGATGGCCGAGGAGCTCGATGATCGCGTTGGTGAAGCCGCTGCTTTGGCCCGCTATGAATCCATTTATCATCGGCAAGACAAATTCCAAGAACAGACACGGGTCGCGATGCGCAGGCTTGAGATCAGCCGTGATCCTCAGTACCAGGACCCGCGAAACGAGTCTTCGGCATTGCTTGCGGTCGGAGTCGCATTAAAGAACGCTGGAAAATTCGAAGGTGCAATTGCCTACCTGGATGAGGCAACGCAGCTCGCTGAACGGATCCAAGAAATCGAGGTGCTTGCCGATGCGCTGGGCGCAAAGGTGGAGTGTCGGTTTAGACAGGATCGATGGGATGAAGTGGTTGAAATTGAAGAGAAACTTCTCGGGCTTCACAACCAATATGGCATCGCCCGGGCAGGTCCCATCTGCTACTTCATAGGGTTCAGCGCCAGTGTTAACGCGCTTCGCGGCCAAGGAGAGCGGGCGCGGGAATTGAGAGAAGAAGCATACGATATCATGACGACCGTCAGCGGGCTTTCAGAAGCCGAATGGGTACGGAGCCAACATTATTGAATTGCCCAGCCGCTCCTGGCGGAGGGCGAGTTCGCCCAGGTACAGTACCACGTCGATGCCGGGCTCGAGAAAATGGCTACCGAACGCGGCTCGATGGCTGCTGACCTCGATTTGCATGTCATGGCGGTCGACGCGGCAGCTCGCGCCCGAGATCGGGAACACCTGAACGAGCTCGTACCTATCTCTGAAGAGGCGGCCAAGCGTGCGAATCATGAGCTTTATATTGCCGTCGCCCGCCGCGCCCGCGGGATCAAGCATCGAATAGATGGAGAAATAGATCAAGCCGCAGATCAACTTTCCGGCGCGGCGGATGAGTTCAGGGCGCTTGATACTCCGTGGCAAATCGGACGCACACTATTGGAGCTCGGCGAGGTCGAGCGTGACCGAGGTCATACGGATCGAGCGAAGGAATACCTTTCTGAAGCGATTGAAGCGTTCGTAGGACTTGGCGCAGTGCCATATGAGGAACGCGCCCGTTCCGCGCTGGAGTCGATTGGCTAGAGCTCCAAAGAACAGTGCTAAGTCGCTGAACCCGAGATTGGCGAGTGGATGCGCGTGAATTTCTATGGATTAGCCCGACTCAGTAGGATCTGCAGCTCTTAGCGGCTCTCCAAAAGTCACAATCGCGGTCATACCCCACTGTAAGCGAGGGTCGTCTTCGTCGAGCGCGATCTTCACTGCATAAGTCACATCCCCCTGTCTGATCTCAAACAACGGTCGAATTGCTGTCACCGTTCCGGCCAGTTCGATGTCCGAAAGCGCGTCAAATGCCACGCCAACCCGCTGGCCGATCTCAATTTTCGGAAGCTCGATCTCCGTAAGGTTATCGGTCTCGACGATCCAGCTCGAGAAATCCGCCAGTACCACCGCCGGTTGTCCGGGACCCGCCATCTCACCCACTTTGGTCATCACACCCGCTACCGTTCCAGCAAATGGAGCTGTCAGTTCGACATTTGTGAGCGCTGCCTCTGCGGCCGTCAACTGCGCCTCAGCATTGGTAAGGCGAGCTTCAGCCAGGGCGGTAGCGTCTGGATCCGGCCCATCCTTACGCTGTTCCCATTCACGCTCCGCTGCTTCTAGTTGGACCTGAGCGATCGCGACATCGGCGTCCAGCATCGCTTGCTGGATGTCGGTCGGTTTGCCGGTGAGCCAATTCAGGTTGCGTAGAGCGGAATCGTAGTCGCGCTGCGCGTTTGACAGGTTTTTCTGTGCCAGGGCCTTTGCGGCGTCGTTGCTGCCAGGAGCTGAACCGAAATCCTCCTTTGCGTCCTCGAGCTTCTTACGGGCCAGGGTCAAATTTGCTTCCGCGCCGTTGATGCTGGATTGGCTAGCGCGATTTCCTTCTTGCTGTACTGACCAGGTGTATTCCGCCTGCCTCAGAGCCTCACGCGCGATAGCGACGTCCTGTTGCGCCTGTGCGGCCATCGTGTCGGAATTCTCGTAAAGCGCATCCAGAGCTTGTTGGGCGCTGATCAACTCCAAGCGCGCTCCAGCTACCGCAGCTTCGAACTGCTCGCCATTTGCCAGGCGCACTAGAGGTTGACCGGCGGATACCGAGTCGCCTTCCTTGACCAGCACCGCGATGATTTCGCCTCCGGTGTTGAAGCTGAGCTGCGCTGACTCGATCGGGTTCAACCGACCGTCCGCAATCACAGAAAAATCATCAATCACGATGGGGATCTCGCTCTCCTCCGTTGAGGCGCCGTTTGAGCTGCATGCCGCAAGCATCAAACCGAATCCAAACACTGCGAGCACCATCAATCCCGGTTGCTTATTTCGCTTCATATCTCAATCTCCTCTACCTCGGGTCGGACTGAACCCGCTTGTGTCTCCTATTCATATGCCAGGCTTTCGTTCACGCTAATCTGTGAGGCGCGCCTCGCCGGCAGCCAGCTTGCTACAAGCGAAAGCACCACCACGATCAACAGCCAGATCCATAGGCCACCCACCGAGAGTTGATAGGGCCCAGGGAATTGGATGATGTCTCCGACGCTGTCTACAAACGGCCTCCCGGCCAGAATGCTGATAGGCACCGCGATCAACCAACTGGTAAAACCCAGCAGCAGGCCCTCCATGATCATGATTAGTGCGACATCGCGAGAAGAACCGCCCACCGCACGCATCACGCCGATCTCGCGCCTGCGCTCAATCACATTGATCGACAGAGTCCCCGAGAGCCCGATGCTGCCCACCACCGCCATAACGATCGTCATAGTCATTAAAATGGTCGTGAGAATGCTGAATTGAGCTTCGGCTTGTTCCTGATCCTCAACGGAGGCACGCACGAAGGCGAGGCCGATCCCGTGCTCCTCAAACATCCGCTCCAAGTCACTCTTCAGCGCGTCCTGTGCCGAACGAGTGCTGTCTTTCGAAGCGATGCGCGCAATCGAGGCACGCCCCACCCGGTGCAGCTCCTCATTGAGGGTGTCGACATGCATGTAGGCCGTGGATTGATCATTGATGAGATCGAAGATAAGGCCGACGATGGTCCAATTCGAGGTCCCGGCATCTCCGAGGTCAATTTCGATTTCGTCGCCCAGCGTCAGCCCCATATCTCGTGCCAGCTTTTGATTGAGCAAGAGCGCATGGCCGTCCTCTTTTCTGAGATTGCGTCCGGCAGTCAGCTTGGGCGTGTACATCTCCGTATCACGCGGTACCCCTTGGAGCGTGACTTGATGATCTGATCCGGGCTCCACATCACCAGGCACGCGTGCACCTGCGCCTTGCCACGCCCACATCTCAATCCGGGCGACATTGGGATGACCCTCGATAATGGGTTCAACCTCGTCTATTCGCTGCAATCCTTCGAAGACGACGAACGTATCAAAGCCGAGGCCGCCCCAGATCTCGGCGATGGCCTGCGTAAATGAGTAGTGGGTCGTGATTACCATCATGAAGACCGCACCGGCCATGATCAGCACCGCAAGCGTCAGAGTTACCCGGCCCATCCGGCGAAAAGTGTTTCGTAAGGATAGAGTGACCATGCTCGGCAGACCCCGCACACTCGCCAAGGCTTGATCCACTCGACCCGTGCCGTAGCGCCCTGATCCAACCCCATATCGGCGGATCGCGTCGCTCACCGATATCGCGACCCCGCGCAAAATTGGCCAGAGAGCTGCAAGCACCGGAACTAAAAAGCCCGCCGCCAATTGGATCCAGATCGAATTCGCGGCAAGTTTGAAATCCGAAACTGGAACGTTGATAATGCTCAATATGTAACGGGTGAGGGCGTATCCAGCGAATGCTCCGAGCGGTACGGCCAGCGCGAGCGCAAGGATGCCGTAAATCGCTACTCCGGCAAGGTACAGCTGGGAGATTTGACGCCGGACGCCACCAATGGTTTTCATGATCCCAATCTGCGGGATTTGCTGGGCTATCACCGCATTGATGGTATTGATCACGAGCATGGCGCTTAAGAAAAGCGCAGCTATCGCCATTACTGTTAGGATCAGTCCGATCCCGTCCAGGATGTCCTGTGCCCAATGACGCGTCGGGTCCTGGACCATGCTAAAGCCCACGCCAATACCCTGGAGCTCCAGCTTATCCTGGACTATTTCAGACACGCGCTCAGCTTCCTCTTCTGTGTAATTCGGAATCGAGAAGCGCAATTGGTCGAAATCTCTCGTTCCAGCCAGCCGAGACATGAGGTCACGCGTGACATAGAATGAAGGCCGGTCGGTGAACGGGGGAGCAGCAACGCTGGGGTCCCGCAGGAAGCCGGCGATGGTGAACGGCCTGGCATGGCCGTTGATCTCGAAATATATCGGTGCCCCGATTTCAGGAATGGCGTAAGGCTCTACGTGGTTCCACTCGACGAGCACTGAATTGGTGCCCGGCCAGCTTCCCTCCCGCAACTCTAAAAGGTCAAATACCTGATTCTGAAAGTCGTCAATCGCTACAACCGAAGCATCCTCCCATTCGCCTGAGGGAGAACCCTTCCAATTTACGCCCCGATCCGCTCTGCCCTGGGCCGCCTGAATCTCAGGCAGGCGCTCGATCCTTGCGATCCCGTCGTCATCCAGGAGCCCGCGCAGAAACAGCCAGACGTTGCTCGGCATGCTCGCGATCTGAGCCTGTGTCATTCGCTGCTCCATGAGCGAGTTGCTGGAGAAGATCATGCCAACGGCCATCACGCCCACCGCAATGCTCAATACAACCAGCACCGTTCGTGCTTTGTTGCTCCACAGATCTCGTATGACCTTGCGGTAGGCGGTTCTCATTTTCCGCGACCGGCTCCGTTTTCGAATAGCTCGCCGTCCAACACTTCAAGAACGCGCGGAATTCGATCGGCGAGAGAGTTTGAATGCGTGACCATCACGAAGGTCTTTCCCTGAGCCACAAGGTCTTCGAATGCGTCGAAGACGCTATGGGCCGTCTTGCTGTCGAGATTTCCGGTGGGCTCATCCCCAACAAGCAACGGAGGATCATTAGCCAGCGCACGTGCAATGGCCGCCCGCTGTTGCTGTCCGCCTGACAAGGCATTGGGAAGCTTGTACGCTTGGTCTGTTAGCCCAACCTGCTCCAGGAGCATCTCAGCCCGTTCCCTTCGCTCCTTTGGCTTCCATTTCCGGGCGAAGTCCATGGGAAGGATCACGTTCTCTTGCACGGTGAGGGTCGGGAGAAGTTGGAAAAATTGAAATACGACACCAACATTGTCCCCACGCCAACGGGCAAGGCGATCCTCGTTGAGCTCGGTGAGATCCTGCCCGTTTACGTAGACATGCCCGTCCGTCGGATGGTCGACGCCAGTGATCATGTTGAGCAGCGTTGACTTTCCGCTGCCAGATGGCCCACGGATGCCGATAAACTCTCCGGTGCGAACTCTCAGGTTAACGCTCTTAAGCGCATGGATCGGTCCTTGAGGGCCTTCATAGTCCTTTACTACATCGAGGAGATTGACTAGTGTGCGGTTTTCTGTCATGGCCATATCCACCTTTGGCTGGGTCTGGCTGCCCATACATTACCTTTATTGCAAGAAAAATCGGAGCACGCACTCATGCGTGCAGCGTCTGGAGATACTATGCGACGAAATCTCCTTGAATCCACCTGGCGATCGGATGATCTTGTGATTGTATATTTGTCCAAGATACTTGATCAGTCCTATATACGTTATCCGACCAAGAATCGTCGCGGGCAGGAAGTCATCACACCTGACCGCGGCAAGATGGCGAATTCTACTTGATGAGTGTAAGTGCGCCTTAATCTTTGCGGGGGCTAGCGTATCTTGCAGCTAGTCCGGATTCAATAGGGCCTCCGACTGTGCTGCAAATTCACTCTAGGTTCATGCGATTTTTAGCCCATTATCCATTTGAGCTATCCAATTCAAGTCGAAATGAATCAGCCCCGCGAAGATAAATCGCGGCGCCGACATGTTAGCACTCGGATTCACTCATCGGGCTGAGTCGCTTACCGTAGAATGCCGATCCCTTTCTTCAGACCCTTGACGGTCCAAATCAAGTGCTGAACCAAACTACTCCACGGTAACGCTCTTCGCTAGATTACGCGGTTGATCCACGTCCGCCCCCCGCAGCACCGCGATGTGATACGCCAGCAGCTGCAGCGGCACCATGGTGGTCACCGGATTGAGCAGCCAAGGAGTCTCCGGTACCCAAAGGATGTGATCGGCAATCTCGGGCATCAGCTCATCCCCGTCAGTTGCCACCGCAATCACCACCCCGCCGCGTGCTTTGGTCTGCTCCACCTGGCTGACGGTCTTCTCATACCAGGGATCTTGCGGGCAGATGGCGACCACAGGCATCTCTTCATCGATCAGCGCGATCGGGCCATGTTTCATCTCCCCGGCAGGGTAGCCTTCCGCATGAATATAGGAGATCTCCTTGAGCTTGAGCGCGCCCTCGTATGCGGTCGGCATGTTGATGCCGCGCCCTAGATACAGGCAGTGCTCCATATCCTTTAGGCGGCGTGCGATAACCTCTGCCTGAGCGGCTCGATCGAGGCACTGCCCGACCAGGTCCGGGATCCGCCGCAGATCCGAAACCAGTCTTCTTCGCTCACTTTCATCGACGCTTCCGCGAAGTTCCGCCAGGTGAACGGCCAACAGATATAGGTCGACCAACGGAGCGGTATAGGCCTTGGTGGAAGCCACTCCGATTTCCGGGCCGGCATGCATGCCGATGTAGCCATCAGCGGCGCGCATCGCTTGCGAACCAATCACGTTGACGATGCTCCAAATTTGAGCACCGCGATTGCGAGCTTCCTCAATAGCGGCCAGGGTGTCTGCCGTCTCGCCCGATTGGCTGATAGCCAGCACGACTGTGTTCTCATCCACGAGTGGTTCCCGATATCGAAATTCGGAGGCAATGTCGACCTCCACCGGCAACCTGGCAAGCCTTTCGATCAAGATCTTGCCCACCATACCTGCATGAGCAGCGGTCCCACAGGCAGTGATGATGATCTTGGAGATGTCACGCGCCGATTCTTCGGTGAGCTCCAGATGCCCAAACCGGATATGCCCTGCCTCGAAATCCGCCCTCCCACCGATGGTGTCGGTAAGAGATCGCACCTGCTCATAGATCTCCTTGAGCATGAAGTGCTTGTACTCACCTTTTGCGGCCGAAACCGGATCCCAGGGAACGCTATGGAGCTCCAACTCGACCGGATCGCCATCCAACGTGTAGGCCTCAAAGCCATCATCGGAGATAACCGCCATCTGACCCGATTCCAGAAACGCCATGGTGCGAGTGTGTTCGAGGATAGCGGGGATGTCGGAAGCTACATACATTTCCCCCTCACCAACTCCAATCACCACTCCTCCTGCGTTCCCAAGACGAGCCGCCACAATCTTGTCTGGCTCTCGCGTGGAAAGCAGCACAATTCCATGGGCACCGCGCAAGTGTCCCAACGCTTTTCGCGAAGCTTCTGCGATCCCACCGTTTACTGACAGGTATCGCTCGACCAACTGCGCGATGACTTCGGTATCGGTGTCGGAGCTGAATTCGACCCCCTCCGCCGAAAGCTCCTCCCGTAGTGGAAGAAAATTCTCAACGATCCCGTTGTGGACCAGGACAACCTCACCACCCTGGCTGGTGTGGGGATGGGCATTACGCGCGGAGGGCTCTCCGTGCGTGGCCCAGCGCGTGTGCCCGATTCCGATGCTTCCCTCAACCGGCGAAATGGCCAGAAGCTCTCCGAGCCGTTCAATCTTGCCCGCCTCTCTGCGAATCTCCAGCCGACCATCATGAACCGCGGCCAACCCGGCCGAGTCGTAGCCACGGTATTCAAGGCGTTTTAGGCCGTCATAGATTATGGGAGTCGCATTGCGCGAGCCGACGTAGCCGACGATTCCGCACATCGATCCTCTCCTGAATTGAGTTACAAGGCTGAGGCCACAATCTGAGGTTTGTCCGCGGCGTTACCGCCACGGCATTGTTCTCAGGTACCGTATGAAGAAAGGCTGCGGGCGGTGGCACGCCCGGAGGGCATCCGCTGATCATTCGATTTTTCCGGCCCGGCGGTGGAGAGCCGCCGGCTTGTTCCGGTTAGCCCCGCCGCGCGGCGGGGAACCCTCTCCCTCGTCACCCTGGCTAATCGCCAGGGCCTTGCGCTTACCTTTCTAAGTTGTGTTCGCGGCTCCCTTGCACCTTCCTATCTTTACACCCGCTAGCAGTCTGCATGACGGGGCCGACATTATACACGTGTCCTCGAAGGAAAGCCCTAGGTAAGAGTATTCTTAACATAAGTGCGCTGAAGTAAGGGATCGTGGATCATCCAAGCGCTGCGGTCTGAGGGACAAGAATCTCGCCCCTTGAGCGAGTCTGCGTCACATTGCATGTCTGGATGTGAGCCGGAGGTCATAAGGCCGGAATCATTGCCAGGCAACTCCTACCTCACAGCATTTCAATCGTATCGGTCGTCGCACGGCTCAAATCCGAATAGACCCCGCGCCGTTCCCTGGGCAGCATCCCAGCTAGCACATACATAGCTTCATCTGTCATTTTTCGCAGGCGATCACGATCTCGCTGACCTTTCAACTCCCGATACTTAAAAGGCCGTCCCACCCGAATATTGACTGGAGCTAGATCGTGCTTGCCCACAATCAGCGTTGGGTAACCTTCCGTCCCATCGATTGCGACCGGCACGATCGGTGCTCCGCTCTTAATAGCCAGATATGCCAGGCCTGCTTTCGCACTCTGCAGACTTGGGTGTCGGGTTCCTTCGGGAGCCACCAGTAGGACCTCCCCCGCCTCCAGAACGGCTAGAGCTTTGCGCAACGCCTGGCGATCGACTTCATCTCGCCGAACCGGGATCACATCCCACAAGCGAGGAAAGATTCCCCATCCGGGAATAGCAAACACATCGTGGCGCGCGAGGGGAATTACATTTCGAGGCAGCACACTCAACACCACAATGGGATCGATGAATGCGATGTGATTGAAGATGACGATCGCAGATCCACTCGCCGGGAGGTTGTCCACATTCTCGGCCCTGCCGAGCTTAGCCAGCAGCCGGTAACCAATCTCGTGGATCAGCCAACGCAAGACCTTGCGCCGGCCTTCAAATCGCGAGTGATTGTAGGTTCGTGGTTCGCTTGATCGGGCCGTGGACACGGTCTGGTTGAAGATCTCCTTTGGCAAATCGGTAAGATCTGGCCTAACTAGGTCTGCACAATTTCGACCGCCCGCTCCAATACTTCACTAATGCTCAAATCCGTTGAGTCGATGATCACTGCATCATCGGCCGGACGTAGCGGCGCTAGATCACGATTGGAGTCGAAACGATCGCGCAAACGCATCGCTTCTAGTATCTCAACGTATTCGACTTGCTCGCCGCGAGCTATCCGTTCCTCATAGCGACGCCTGGCGCGAGCCTCCACCGATGCATCCAGGTAGAGCTTGAAATCGGCCTCCGGCAGCACAACGGTACCGATATCGCGGCCAACCATAACCACCCCGCCCCGGCGACCGATTTCTCGCTGTCTCTCCGTCATTGCTTGCCTAACGCCCGGGTAGGCTGATACCTCTGACACGTTGGAATCCACAGCTTCTGTACGGATCTCCCAGGTCACGTCGTCGCCGTCCATAATCACATCATACTGCCGTCCATCTTGCTTGGACGGCGGGCGAACATCGATCGAGATTTCAAAGGCCTTCTCAGAGATTCGCGCTTCGTCTCCAATAGGGATCCCAGACTGCAGTCCGGCGAGCGTGGCGGCTCGATACATGACCCCCGTATCGAAGTAGAGAAATCCCAAGTGGCTTGCCAGGTGTTGTGCGATGGTTGACTTGCCCGAGGCGGCCGGGCCGTCGATGGCGATCGTTCTGTCATTTCTATTGCTCAAACTCAACGGGCGATATTTCCTCAACCCCGGCAACGTCTTTACGTACCAACAGAACCCAGCGGTCAGGCAAGATTGGCGCCTCCCGAATTATTTGCCACCTCAAAAAGTCCGGCGGTAACCAACCGATCCATCCCCAAGTTTCGCCAATCGTCATGGATTGCCCCAGGTACTCGCCTGGTAGCTCGCCACCCTCGCGCGTAATCACGACGGGAGCGTCGACCGGGCCTTCGAACTTCGGATATTCTCTCAGCGTCCAGGCTAGAGCCGGAGATGGGCGGTCCCTCACCTCGATCGGAAGCGCGTCTGGCCGCCCTGTCTCGGCTCTCGAAAGGGTACGCAGCATATCGCGCAGCGCAGTGAGACCGCGCGTACTGGCCTGCGGACGATAGAGCTCGCGGGCGGTTGGCTCACCAAAGTTTAACGCCGCTCCAACTGAGATTGTAATTACGAGCCCAGTCAATATTAGCGCCGCGGCAGCAATCGGAAAGGCGATCTGCCTGGACCAACCAATGGCAAGCAGGATCAATGCCAATACCGCCAAGCCGACCCCCATTCCAGCAGCAGCAAAGTGCGTGGGAATACCCAGTAGAGACTGAAGCGTCTCGGGCCCGCTTACGCCCGCTCGTACCTGAAGGTAGGCAAATGCCAGTAAGGCTACAACCGCGCCGGTAAAGCCCACCGCAATCCAGATGCTTTCCGGCTGAAATACTCGATCAAGTAAATAGCTGATCACGCTGGAGGCAAGGATGGTAAGCGGTATGACGGTCCAAATGATGTCTGCCGCCTGGCGTCCTCGATAAATAAAAAGTATGAGCACCGCACCTACCGTCCAGCTTGCCATAAACGGCAGCACGGAACTCCCCCTCCTAAACCGAGAGAATAAGCCTGCACCGCCAGCCGCGAATACCAAGGGTTCATAGATAAGCAGCATCACTGTCAGCGTCACCGCTGCGATCCCGCTGCTTTGAAACCATCCACCTACCCAGCTTCCCAGTCCATCGAAGATGCTTTGCAGTGAATCAGGGAAAAACCCGATTCCACTGGCGACTACGAGTGCAACTAATACCACTATTCCCAGGCCCTTAATCCAGGGATGATCCGTCCGAATGGGGTAATCCAGCGTCGCGGTGCTCCGCCGGCGAAGTAGCGTAAATACTCCCGCGCCGGCTCCTATGCTTATCAATCCGGTTAGTGCTACGGGTCCCGACACCACTGCAAGCCCGAGAAATGCTGCAGACCACTCAAGGTGCCCGCCGATCAAGAGAAAGATCGCAGTTGTGATTCCAAGTGCCGCAAGGGAGGTCCCATCAGCAGTTCGTGAGGCCGCCCACAGCACGGGGGAAAGAGTCAGCAGTAGGGTCCCGAGAAATGCGGGTCCCCGCCCAATCTGGCGCCGCAGCAAAACCGGAGTCAATATCAATCCAATCCCTGCAAGGGCTGGTATCAAGCGCGCGGTAGATTCGCTCTCGCCACCTACAGCAAAGACCAGACTCGTCAGGGCGCCGTGCGCAGGAGAGTCAGAGGCGAATTCACTTGTGCTGGCCGCGAGCGCATGCTCCGCCTCATGGTTCGTAAGAGGATGCAGATCAAGGCGGGCGAAGCGCAGCCATACCGCGAGCAGAACGACCAGGGCGTAGAGCACGACTTCCAGTGACAGGCTGGCTTCCGGAGTACTCTCCTTGTTCGCGGTCATCCTGCGCTGCCTCTCGAATAGATGCGCACCACTCCATTGTCAAAGATCTTGTCCATGAAGGTCTCAAATTTACGCTCGCTCAACCTAACATAAGTCGACTGCTCCAGAGGGCCGATATAAACGTAGGCGATGCCGTATTTGTCCAGCAGCTCTTCCGCCTCCGACCAGTTTTCTGTCTCATACAACCGTTGGATGTCGCCCTGGCGTGATCCTTGCGGTTCGGCATCACCTCGCCACTGCACCTCGTGTCCACCCCACCCCAGCACAGTGGGCAGGCCGGTGTGTGTCGAGATACGTGCGTATTGGGTGTAGCTTCCGCCGATCGCTTCCGCGATCACTCCCTCCGGGAGTCCCGCGTTGATCCATCGGATCGCATCGTAGTCTCCTGCACTCTGCCCGGCCAGATAGACGATTCCGTTCAGTGTCCTCCCTCCAACCGGGTTGAAACCGTTGGTCTTGGTCACTGTCGCCAAAATCGGATAGACAAAGCCAAGTATCAGCGGAATGTAGATAGCCAATCGAAGGACTTGTGGAACCCGATAGCTCTTGGGCCAGAGCTCCACAGAGGCATAGGCAGCTGCCAGGCCCCAAAGGATCCAGGCCGAAAAGTAAAACTTGAATACGGTGTTCATGCGAGTGCCGAACAGATCCCGCAGATAGACGAATTCCGGCGCAAGCACCAGCAGTGCCCCAACTCCGATCAACAGAATCGTAAAGGGCCAAATCGAATCCGAATTCTCTTTGTCAGATTCGGTGCTGGCATTTACCAAGAGCCAGACGCTCACGCCCAGCGTGAGGCCGAGCACCAGCACGGTGCCTGAAAACAGGAGCCGACGTTGAAGACCCTCCTCAAGGACCGCTCTTGCTCCTTCCTGTACTGTGCTTCCCGCAGCACCAAGGCCGCGCAGCGCATCTTCAAGCAGGATCGGGTCACCGATCAGGGTTGCATAGTTCGAGGCACCGAAGAGAACAGTAAGAATGAGGAGCAGGAGTGGAACACCCAGACCTACTTTCCAAATCAAGTCACGACGCCCCTTCCTTCCCCGACCTCGCCAGATCAGCCACGCCACGATGGGGATGAAAGACACACCGAACATCACGACAAACTGCTGAATTCGTGTGGGGAACATGAAGTTCGCGACGATCCCTGCTGCCTGTGATGCGAAACTCGGATACCAGGGCAAATAGAGAAGAATCGCCGCTGCGCCCACCGATACCCCGGTATAGAGCAGCCTCGGTGCCCACTCTCTAAACCGTTCTGTATGGCTCACCCACGCCAGCACAACAAGCAGCAGCGCTAGATAAATCGGCGAATCCCAAGTGTTGAGGAAAGCTAGGCTGCCGAAAAGCCAAGCCGCGAATACAAATTCAACTCGTCCTAAGCCAACCGGCAGCACCCCGCTAATGACCAGCAAGAGCACGGAAATCAATGCCAGTCCTACGACCGCGATGAGCAACTCAACCGAGGCGCGTTGAATGGCTTCCAGGATCGAGAGTGCCTCGATACCTGTAGCTCCCAAGATCGCGCGCAATGTGATCACTGAAAGCAAGAGCCCAACACCAATCCAGGCTGCCCGCACAAGGCCGTCGCGTGAGATATCGGATCGAGCCAGGCGCACTTCGCCTCGCTCTCCGCCCAGGAAAACCTGCAGGGAGAATGCGACGGTCATCAGCGCGTAGGGAATCGCCAGTAGATGGGGATGGTTGTCGGCCAACAGGAAGGAGAAGAAGGGAAATTCATCGATCACTTCGATATCAATTCCGGCCAGGTTTACGTCCCGAACCACGCGTGAAGCACGCCACCACCAGAGGTGGCGATCAGGGATCCAACCCGGTCCCGATGTTGGGGGTTCCGAGAGCTGCTTAATATCGAGCCACTCCCAAAAGCTAGATTGCATTTCGCCGTTTGGAAGCTGCTGCCAGAAGAGATGCTGGGCGTGCAGAACGTCCAGGAATCCCTCCAGGTTGCCGGCGACCAGTACGAAAAGTGGAGCGAGAAGCGGAACTAATCGATTGGGCTCTCGGCCCCTGGCTGCTAAAAGGTTGTACAAGATCGAGTAGCTTGCTGCGGCCACCATGGCAAACCACAGCGCGTTCGCCAGGTTGAATGACACGGCGGCCGAGGCTCCTGACAATTGAGTGAGCAAGGCGATCATCACATAGCCAAAGTAGTAGTACGAGATGCCATAGCCAGAGAGCCAGGGGTCTATAGGAGGAAACGATTCCGATCGGAGAATGCTATTAAGAAAAGCCAACTCCATGGGCTTCTCTGTAAACGCGATTTCGGGATTGTTGGCCCGGACGAACGCCCATACCAAATAGCTCGCCCCGAAGAGCACTTCTACGCTGAGAATCGTGCGGTGATTGGCCCGGATCCACCGTTTAATCTCGCCTCGCTTGCCCCGCAGGACCCAAAGGCTTAGGGCACCCAGCGCCAGGAGAGCACCAACCGCTCCTCCCAGGTTATTCGGAACGAGTTCTACACTCGCACCGAGCCACAAGACGTAGCTGGCCGCAAGCAATCCGAGCGGGCGCGCGAAGGCATAGCCACGGTCCGGTAGTCGGTGAAAGATGCGATAGGTTAGGGGAAAAGCCAGCAGGCCCAGCAGGCTGGCAACCAGCCACCAGGCAACGATCAAGTCAGGACCTCATAGATCGTGGTGGAACCATTACGGTAGACTGCGCGCAGGATACCCAAGGATTCCATTGCCTCGAATTTCTCAAGTGCACCTGTGGGACAGGCAAGCGACGATCCCTGTGACTCACACTGACTTACCGGGATGTCGAGCGTACGTTGCCCGACGAATCTACCCGATGTATCACAGGCTACGCGCCCTCCCCCATCGATGGGCTGACACTTGTCGAAGCTACCGTAGTAGAGCTTCTCCAGGTCTCCGACAACAACATAGCGCACATCGTACTGGGCGAGGAAATCGATTGCCTCCGGCGCGGAGGTCGTCAAATAGAAACTCTCAATGTCATCTGCACGGTTCGGAACGTCCATCGATCCAACCGCAGCACGCTGCTGACGTTGGTGCCAGTTCCATCCAAGCACCGCGGGTAGGCCAGTGTAAATCGAGAATCGCGAACCCCATCGATACTCCGGGATTTGAGCTTCTACAATCACCGGTGATCCTTCTACGTTCTCCTGCATCCACTGAATGGCCTCATAGTCCCCTGCCAAACTGATCTGCTGCCCGAGGTCATCGTAGATCGCTTCCCTCATGAAAGCCATGCCGTCCAGCGAAATGGGCGTCAGGGGAGCCATGCGATCACGCACCTTGGCGAAGGAGGCAGTTAGCGGATAGAGCACAGCGCCGAACAATGCTATCGCAAAGACCGCGCTCCATACCCAGCGCGCCCTTATGCCCCACGCCGGCAGATCGGCCAGCAGCCAAACCAAGGCTGCGCTGCCTGCGAGGCTGAAGAGAGTCCATACCTGAAGGTAGAACTTAAAGACCGTGTTCATGCGGCTGATATCCCCCACCAACACCACGGCCTCAACAAGGAAAGTGAGCGCGGCGGCGGTCCCTACCATCACCAGTACGATACGCTTCTCAATCGGCTGATTGCTGCGAAGGAAGAGCGCGCCGCACCATAGCATGATGACTGCAACCAGAGGGGCAATACTGAATCCGTCCGCAGTGATAAATGCGATGCCGAAGATAACTATCAGGCCCAGGGCTGCGATCATTCCAAAGTACGGGCGCATCCGACTGAGGGACGACAGTGGAGTGGAGGCCATCCATTGGCGAGTCTCCCAGGCCAACCATGGCGCTAGAACGATCAGGAATAATCCGTGGACTGTCAGATAGCTAAGAACTGATGTGCGCGATCCTTGCCACAGATCCGCCTCGGAGTACCCCAATCCATACCAAATGTAGTACGGTCGAAATAGCAGGTTTGCAAGCAGGAGCAATACACCAACGCTAGCCACCGCTTCAACCGCAGCCTTCAGGGAGAGACCACGCTCGCGCACAATGGGAGCAGCCGCCACCGCCAGCGCACCCAACGTCCAATAAACCGGAAAATCCCACGTATTGGTCGGCGCAAGCACACCGATCGTAAGGGCGCCCATGCCTATGGCAAGAATCCGATCCGTCCAGCGGAGCTTGATCCCTTTAGCAGCTGCGAGCACCCAGGAGATGGCCCAGGTCAGTGCCAGCACTGTAAGAGGCAGATTGATCATATGTGCGTGTAGATCGGCATATAAGAATGTGAAGAAGGGGAATTCAGTAATTGGACCCGCTTCACCTGGGGCGGCGGTGATCGCGCGGCTCGGCTCCCAATACCAGTTGTGCAGTCCGATCGGAAGACGATCCTGCTGCGAGAGCACTCTGCCAAGTCCTACTGTGGCATTCACAATACCCGGCGTGGATTCCTCACTACTGCGCGCTCCCACTTCTTCCAACGCACCATACAGCAGATGGACGGTTCCAAGATTGCCTAAAACAACCAGTGAAAGCGCGGCGGCCAGGCCAGCTACTCTGGGGCTTACGTTTCGTACTGCCTCGTAAGCCTTGCCAAGCCGCGCTACAAGATTGGTGCCGACCGCGTAGGCCGCCAGTGCGGTCATGGAGAATAAGGTCGGAATGACCAGGTTGTATGCTACGGACGGCAGCAAACCGAGCAGCTTTATCGGCGTGCCAACCAACACGAACCCGAAATAGTAATAGTTGATATAGCCGCCTGCAAACCACGGGTCGTAGGGTGGGAAGGTGGAACTGCGCAAGACCGCGTTTAGATAGGAGAAGTCCATCGGCTTCTCCCCGCCGAGATAACGATGCCAGAGGTCCGGATTACCGATACGAATTGCCAGGTCGAACAGAAAGAACCCGAGTGCTAGAGCTTCAACGAACAGTATTTCTTTGCGTCGCTCTCGGAAGAATGCGACCAGCCCCTCTCGGTCCCGCCAGGCCAGGGCCGCCGAAATGGCGCCCATCAGGATAACCGTCAGCAGAATCGTGCCCTGCGTGTAGCGCAGTCCTACGCTGCCAGCCATCCAACTCGCCCAGGCAGTGAACAGGAGTGCGACTAGCCGAGCAACCGCGTAGCCGCCGTCACGCAGGCCGGGGAAAACTGCGCGTACCAGAGGGAATGCCAGCAACCCCAGAATGCCTATCATCAGCCACCAGGCGATCGTACTCAGCAGCTGCGATCGATTGACCAGGCTCTCTCGGGAAAAGAGCTCAGACCATGTACCTCCAGACTGCTGAATCTCGAGCTGATCATCGGGAAGCAGCAGGTCTGGCGGCACCGATCCAATTTCATTTGGAGGTAGATTCTGCACCCGTGAGACATCCACGCTGGCCAGTACTGCCTCCACAGCCAGCGGATCGAAGTCAGGCTGCTTTGCAAATATCAGGACCTTAGGGTGGTCGTAGACCGTGAAAGCTTCTTCCGCAAGCTGATCCTTGAACTCAATCGGGCCGATGCGCGGATTTTGCTCAAAGCTGGCAATCAGCTGGTATCCCAGCTCCCCCTGGAACTGACCCGGCTGAGCGGCCGCGGCACAGACCTCCACCGCAACGTTACTGGGGCATCCAAAAAGCGCTCGATAGTAGGCCACGGTAATCGGCCATCGCTGTGGGAGTCGGCCGACAGACCCGTATTGGCGGCTGGAGGTGATGATCAGATAGTCGCCCTCAGACAATGTAGACACAATGCGCTCGAGCTTGTCTGGAACCCCGTTCTCTTCCTCATCTTGATCGTCGTTCCAATAAAGCTCTTGATTGACGCCTGTGTATAGATTGGCAAAACCGTCGCGGCCCTCGATGCGCAGGGGCAGCGCGTCGTCCCAACTGCTCTCAGTAATGAGCACGGAACCCTGAGGGATATTTTGGTAGATCCAAGAGGACGCCTCGTAGCGAGTGAACGGACGGGCATAGTTGGTGGTGAATGCCGCTGCGTAGGCCAGGCTGGCAAGAACCACGAAGGCTCCCAGCCCGCCAACCAGCCAACTCACACGAAATCGTTCTCGAATCCGCGCATTGCGTGCTCGTTCCCAGGCCTCCCAGAACCCCCAGGAGGCGAAGAGCGCTAATGTCGGGTAAATCGGGAGCTGATAGCGCATGGCGCTGGTAAATCCGGTCCCGCGCCAGATGAAGTAAGCCCCAGTCCAAACCAGGGGAATCAAGTGCCGCTGCCAATCTCCTCGGATAGTGCGGATCACAGCCCAAACCCATCCGGCCCAGGCAAAAATCCCAAGTGGCAATCCCATCCCGTAGGCAACAAGGTTGCGGAAGGCAAAGAGCAGCGGAGTGCGTTGAGCCCACTGCCAGGTTGGTGGAGATTCTGCAGCGCCAGAAGTCTGCGAATTCAGCGATATCAGGTTATTGACCCAGAGCGGATTTAGCCCAATCCCCAAGAAGGCGTAGGGCTGCAGTATGCGGAAGGTCAGTAGGGAAACGCCGGCAGCCAGGATCAAGCTCCCGAGCTCGCGCGTCCATGCGGGTTGCTCCTCGTGACCCCACAAGCGCACAACAGAGGCCAGAACGATGACGCCTGCTAGAGGCGCGGCACTGATCTTCGAGGCGACCGCCATCCCAAGTGCCACTCCGAACAGCGCGTAATGGATCAGCTTGCCTTCATCCATGGCCCGCACCGCGAAATATATGCCAGCCAGAATGAAGGTGTTGGCGAATGAGTCGACCACGAAGAAGTGAGCGTGCTGAATGAGTAAAACCGAAGTGGCGGTAAACGCTGCCGCCAGTACTCCAACCCGTCGACTGTAGAGCCTCGCACCAATGAGATAGATCAGGAAGACCGAGCTGATATCAAAAATCGCGGAGGCCGCACGACCGACGATGTGGATCTGGTCGTACCCGATCTGTCCGATGGCTTCAATACCGACACGTTCGATCAGTACGCTCCCGACCTGTTCAATTAGCTCTCCGGCGATGTTCACCAGAAAGATGGGAAGCGTACCGTATACGAAAAAGGTGTGGCCGACGTTGTTGGGGTTGAAGGTGGAGGTTGCCGTATCGAAGTACTGACCTACCGATTGCGGAATCTGGATGCTGGTCTCCACCATCGTGAGAAAGCGCTCATCGGGATGCATGTGGGTTTTACGATCCCAATCAAGGCCAACCAAGCGAAGCGACGCCGCAAGAAGCAATACCCCGACGAGAATGATCTCGATCGCGTAGCGTCTAGCCGTTTCGCTTGCTCTCACGACTCTTCCCCGGGCACCAGATAGGTGATGAAGTCCCTACCCTCAACCTCTGCCGCATGGCGGTTGATGATTCCGTCTGGGAATCTATCGCGGACTTGATCGAGGCCTTCCTCATCCGCGTGATGGAGCATAAACAGTTGAGGCACATTCACCTCAGGCAGCGCCTCGATCTGTTCCGGCCACAAGACGATATCCAACCCAGGTCGTCCCGCTAGCACCGCCACCAGGCGCGAATCCATCCAGTGCGGGTAGGCCACCATATGAACGTCATCAAACGAGCCCGTCGTTAAAGTGAAGCTTTCAACCACTTCTGCGGCTTGTGCCGTATTCCAGGAGCTCTGCCGATGCATATCTCCAAATTCACCAATCACCAGGTCGTAGTTGGTCACGGCTGCGATCATGAACAGCCCACCGACCAGTCCTATACCGATCCTCTTGCTCCACGGAATTTCAAGCCTTCTTTGTGACCAGCTCCAAACGGAGGCGAGCGCGATCCCGGTGATCGTAAACACAGGGACGAAAGCGCCGCTAGCTCGGCTGGGGTGTGGATTTTCTATGGGGAACGCCAGAGAGAGCACGGAGGGAAGCAGTAGGATCGGGATCGAAAGCACCAGGAATATATCTAGCCAGTTGCGCCCTTTCACGTACCGCACCACAAGCAGGACCAGGCCGAGATGGAAGAGAGCCCCGGTCACCCAGGCCAGTATAGGGCGGCTGGGCAGAGTGACGATCCATACTTGGCCGGCATCCCAGCTGAACATGCGCAATGCATTCCACATGTTGCTCAAGAAGAGCTGTAAGGCCGGGCCTGGCAGAGCACGCTCGGTATCTGCAATCCGGGACAGGCTTCGATACAGCACATCTTCCGGCATATCCGATGCCACCCGCAAGAGAGGAATTGCCACAACAATCGCCATCGCAGCTGAAATTCCAAACCAGGCCATCGACTGAGGCCTGTGGCCCCGCGAAGCCCGGTGCGCCAGATAGAGTACCAATCCCAAGACTAAGACGAGCGGCAGTATGCGTGAGGCAGTGTACCCATACGCACTCAGACCAAGAAAGGCGCCTGCGAGCACGAAACTTGACTGCTTACGCGCCTTGTACCCGCGAACCGTGTAGTACAGCGCCATCGCTGCGAAAGTGATATGAAAAATGTGACGGAGGCCGATGCGCGCAATAAAATTCGGCCAGAACGCAATACCCGCTAGAGCCATAGCAAATAGCCCTACTTCTCGCCCGCCGATTTCACGACCTAGCAGATACATGTAGGGAACTGCAATCAGTCCAGCAAGGGTTGAAATCAACTTGAGTGTAAGAAAAGAGAAGTCCGCACCAAACCACTTGATGGCTGCTGCTGTCAGGTAAAACTGAGCCGGTTCTCGCCCAGTATTCCTCGGGAAGAATATGGAGGTCTCACCATTGAGCACCTCTACGATATCCAGGTATTTCTCAGCATGATCGCTCCACATCGCATAAGGGATTTCGTCCAGGTGCGATATGCGAAAATAGACTGTGAGCCCAAAAAGCGCGAGAGTAAGCAGGCTCCATCCAGACAGCTTGATGCGCAGCTGCGGCGTGGCGAGGAATTTGCGGAATCGAGCGGGGAGATGCGCTCCCGGAAGATCGCCCAGCCAGAAAGCACGTCCGGTAAGCAGAACCGAGGCGACCCAGAGCATCACGGTGCTCAGTCGAAAGGTGTTGTCTGCGGAGGTAATGAAGGTCAGAATAGCCAGGCCAAGGCCCGCAATCAGCCACCCTCGATCGTAGGCGGTCTCGGCCGATTTGCGGCGCTTGCTCGGCATAACCACCTGGCCGAAGTCACCAGCCCAAACCGCCCACCCAACCAGCACTGCTGCCGCGAGGTAGAAGCCCACAAATATCGGTACGTTGCTGTGACTTCCAAGCCCAATCTGGGCGATGAAGGCCAGCAGGAGCGCTGCAGGTACTCGAAGGTGAGCCGCTTCCACACGGATCGCTGAACGCTCGCTGGAGGCTTTCGCCTTTGCCACGGGACGCGCTACGGCTACCTTCAGTTTGGTACCGGGTTCAGGGATTGGAATCGGCCGCAACCGCAGAAGCGAAAGGAACCAGTCCAGTACACTGGGTTCGACTTGCTTAGTTTCCAATCCAGTCTCCCTCGTACTGTGAGCGCTCTAGCTCTTGGGCTTGCGCTACCTGAGTTTCGGTCGGCCTCATCTTTGATGCGAGATAGAAAGTATAGGTGCCCTCGGAAGAGGGCGCCTCAAGATAGTATCGACGCGTAAACTTCTCCGTCAACAGGAGATTCCACCTGCTTGGAACAAGGATCCAGCGGCCGGTTAGCCACCTGGGTAGCAGCGTTGGTGCGCCGAAATAGTGACCCCATTCCAAGGCGCGCAAAGCGGAAGGCGAGAAGTAGCGTTCCGACTGCCTAACTTCAAATCCAGCAGTCTCAAACATTGCTCCCCACCCCTCCTCATCCAACAGATTCCAGGTACGCGACATCCTCATAAACCAATCGCGGTAACCTCGAGACAATCGATGTAGTCGCACACGTTTCAGGAATCGGGGCAAGCTCAGCTCGGATCGATAACCTGGATTGGGTACCGTGATAGCAAAGGTCGCATCTGCCTGGAGAACACGGCCGGTCTCGGCCAGCACACCTTCCAGGTTGCTGACATGTTCCAAGACCGAGTTGCTTAAGGCGCTCGCAAAGCTGGCATCGGCAAACGGTAACCGATCGCCGGTTGCCTGAACCAAGAAGCGGTAGGCACTTCTTCTCTTAGCTTCCTGCAGCGAAGAATGGACAGGATCGATACCCACATCGATGGACTGGTCAAAGGTTACCGAAGCGAAATGGCCGTCGCCGCACCCGACATCGAGCACCAATCCAGGGAGCGGCACCTCATGCATGTACCGCGCTTCGACTGCCCGGAGCATCCCCCGAAAATACGGCAACGCCTCAAGGTGGGGCCAGAGAAAGTCGGTCATCTGACTTCGGCCAACAGCTCCTCGAAAAGCTGTGCGTAAGCTGCCGCAGTTTGCTGCGGCCGGAATTGAGCTTGAATTCCCTTCGAGTCCCTTTGGAAGGCGCCGGGGTTCTCCAGCACACTCAAGATCCCTTCAGCAAGCTCCTGCGAATCACCGATGGATGAGATCTTTCCCATCCCCGTCGTAAGTACGGGCTGCCGGACCCCCGGCAGATTCGAGGCCACCACTGGAGTTCCGCATATCATCGATTCGATTTGGACCAACCCGAAGCCTTCGGTACTGTTGAGACTGGGGAGCACGGTCACGTCGCAGGCCTTGAAGAAGGCCGCCATCTCGTGCGGCCGAAGCACGCCCAGAAAGGTCCAGTGCGAATCGAATTGGCCGAGGAGCGGAGCAAGACGAGCCGCATAATCGGCCTCCCCGAGCACGTCCAAATGCTGCCCCGCGAACAGGACCTGCGCCTCCGGATAGCGCTCGAGGATCCTGGGCATCGCCTGCAGCAGGATTTCGACCCCTTTCTCTGCTGCCAGCCTTGAGGCCATGCCGATGATCGGCCCCGGCCGGACAGCATGTCTTTCGCGAAACTTGGTGAGTTCATGTTCCTCGATAGGTGGCACTTCTACCGGAGGCGGGATCACTCTGACTTTGTCCAGATATCTGGAAAGGAATGGTGAATTCTCAGCGTAGTCGTCGGTATAGGCAACGATACGATTTGCGAACATGGCCGCGATGCGATTGGCCATTCCTACTGCAATGTTGGCTGCTCGATTTATCAGGCCGGTCGGTAACTGCAGGTCGCAGTGGTATGTCAGGACTGTAGGGCGATTGGTTACACGGCCTCGAAAGGCCAATCCGGCTGCATCGAATTGCGGTAGGTGTAGGCTCAAGACCTCATGCGAACGCACAAGGCGCGAGGCTTCCAGCCCAAAACGAGGCATAATCACGCCTTTGCTCAGCCTAAAGGCGACCGGAATCCGCTCAATACTCACTCCATCCATGTTCTCGCTGGCCGGCAGATCCGAGTCGTATTGAGAAGTCAGCACGGTCACCGAATGGCCCAGATCTGTTAGAGCTTCCGCCAGACGCTGTACGTAGATGGTCAAGCCTGAGATGTGTGGTCGATAGTAGGTAAGAGCCATCAGAATTTTCATCGACAGGCCAACCTACTCCGCAAATAGGTGTACATTCTCTGAGGCCCAGGCAAATAGCTTCGCGATTCCCTCCTTCGGCTCTACAGATGGCTGCCAGCCGAAGTCAGTTGCGGCTTTACGAATATCGGAGATGAAGACCATCTGATCTCCTGGCCGCCAATCACCGTATGTCACCGGTATCTTGACCCCTGCGAGCTCTTCGAGGATCGGACCACACTCCTTCCAGATGGAGAGGCTGTTCTCCACGCCGCCACCTATGTTGAATATCTGGCCCTGGGTCCGATCTACTTGCTCGATGGCCATGAGCATCCCGTCGATCAAGTCATCGATGTAGAGCAGATCGCGTACTTGCTTCCCGTTTCCGTAGATGGTCAGGGGGTGTTTCTGCAACAAGGCGATGATGAACCATGCCACCCACCCCTGATCTTCGATTCCAAATTGGCGCGGTCCATAAATGCAGGAGTTTCGGAACACCATACTGCGCATCCCATAAATCCTGTGGTAGTCCCGTACGTACTGATCGGCGGCTCCCTTGGAGCAACCATAAGGCGAGTGGAAATCGAGCGGTGCGTTTTCTGGGATTCCATGGGGAAGCGAGGCGTACCGGAAGCGAGTCTCGTCCTCAACAACCTCCACATGCTCCATTCCTCCATAAACTTTGTTAGTCGAAGTGTAGATTAAGACTGGATCGAGACCGACCTGTCTAACTGCTTCAAGCACATTGAGCGTTCCCAGGGCGTTGATATCGAAGTCTTCTTTGGGATTCTGAACCGATGAAGTCACCGCAACCTGGGCTGCAAAATGGAAGACTATATCAAGCGGCTGATAACGTTCCACAATCTCAATCATGCTCGTGTAGTCCCGTACATCGGCTTCCTCGAAGGGAAAATCTCCATGTCTCTCTGTCAGCCATGCGAGATTCTGTCGCCCGCCTCTCCGAGACAGGTTGTCGAGCAGTATCACCTCCTCGCCCAAGGCGAGCAGGCGATCCGCGGTTTGAATCCCAATGAATCCTGCGCCGCCGGTAATCAGGGCGCGCATGACGAGCTCATATCTCTTGCTCCGGGGAGGTTTTTGGGCATCGCGACCTCAAATAATTGGGACTTGATCGCGGGGCACTAGTTCGAAGGGAAATCCACAGGTTAGACAGGGTTGAATCCAGGCGGGCCCTGGCTGCTTGAGGCCCCTCTCCAAGCCGGC
The DNA here is from genome assembly GCA_046759305.1 of Anaerolineales bacterium. Classification (GTDB taxonomy): domain Bacteria; phylum Chloroflexota; class Anaerolineae; order Anaerolineales; family E44-bin32; genus JADFRG01. Next base: position 18,776 of record JBHIBY010000005.1, on the reverse strand, counting down.
GATTATAGCTCCAAGCGGCGTTTGCTGCTTTTGAATACTTACCTAGCCTTCATTGGGTGAGAAAAGGTCTTCAATGAGATTATCAACAGGAGAATCGCTCGGCACAGGTCGCAACCACGCTAGGTATTCCTGATTACCCTTTGCTCCCAGCACTGGCGATCGAATAAGGCCATAGCTGTAGAGTTCGAGCTCGGCAGCCCCGTCGGTCAAGCTCCTCAGGACATCTCTGTGGACCTCTGGATCACTGACGATCCCCCCCTTTCCCACTCTTTCAGGTCCAGCTTCAAATTGGGGTTTGATGAGCACAATAATCTCACCTTCAGCGTCGAGCCATTTACGCGCTTGTTTCAAGATCACCAGCGCGGAGATAAATGAGACATCGATCGTGATTAGCGAAACCGATTCCGGGAGCTCTTCCAGATGGCGTGCGTTTGTACCTTCCAGAATCACAACGCGCTCGTCCTGGCGCAATTTCCAATGGAGCTGCCCTTTTCCCACATCGATGGCATAGACGCGCGCGGCGCCGTGCTCAAGGAGGCAATCGGTGAAACCTCCCGTCGATGATCCAACGTCGGCACAAATCCTTGACGCGGGATGAATTCGGAACTTCTTTAGCCCCGCTTCGAGCTTCGCGCCCGCTCGCGACACAAACCGTGGGCCATCCTCGACCTCAAGCAGCGCATCAGGCGCAACCATTGCAGAGGGCTTATGCACCATTTCACCCGCGACCCTGACCTGGCCCGCCATCACCAGGCGCCGAGCAAGAGCCCTTGATTCGGCCAGGCCGCGCTCTACCAAAAGTCGGTCGACTCTGAGCTTATTCTTAGCCATCTAGCTCCTGGTCCAATAGGCACCCCGTGCTCATTGCCTGCTTGCTCCGTGAAAGCGCTCCTGTTATTATGCGCGAGATGCTTAAAGCGTTCATTAGGGCGATGCGCCCCCGTCAGTGGGTAAAGAATGTCTTTATCTTTGCCGCGCTCGCATTCGACGAGCAGCTTACGCAGAGTGAACCCTTGCTCCGCACCATCGCCGGCTTTGTGCTGCTGTGCCTCATTTCCAGTGCTGTCTACATTCTGAACGATGTGGCCGATGTGGAAGCCGACCGACAGCATCCTATAAAACGCAACCGCCCCGTAGCCGCCGGCCAGATGTCCATTTCATTGGCCCTGGGGTTCGCTATTGTGCTGGCGGCGTTCTCGTTAGCTCTAAGCTTTGCCCTCGAAACCAACTTTGGCTGGATCGTTGCGCTGTATTTTGTGCTCAATCTCTTCTACTCGTTCTGGCTGAAACATATGCCGATTATCGATGTAATGCTCATCGCGGCCGGCTTCGTCTTGAGAGTGGCAGCAGGCGTGGTACTGATAGAGGTAGCTCGATTTTCACCCTGGCTCTATGTCTGCACCACCTTGCTGGCCCTCATCATTGGATTTGGCAAACGACGTGCTGAAATCATACTGCTGGCCGAGGGCGCCAACTCCCATCGGAAAGTTCTAGATGGGTACACGATTGGGTTCTTAGATCAGCTCATCGTTGTGGTATCGGCGTCGACCATAATGGCATATTCGCTCTACACATTTTCGGCACTCAACTTGCCCTCCAATCATTTGATGATGCTTACGATCCCCTTCGTGGTGTATGGGGTATTCCGCTATCTTTATCTCATCCATGTTGAGAATGCCGGGGGCGCGCCCGAAGAACTATTTCTCACTGACCGACCGCTATTGGCGACGTTGCTAATGTGGGGACTGCTCGCGATACTGATCCTATACATTTGAGCTTGCGTTGCAGAGAAGGCGGGCTCCAGCCTGCTACATGATGACGAAAGCTTCTGCACCCGGAAAGGTAATCCTGCTTGGCGAGCATGCTGCCGTCTATGGTCGCCCAGCGCTGGCTGCGCCTGTCCAAGCAGTAAGGGCTGATGCGGAAGTTCTCCCATTAGATACTGACCGCATCCGGATCGAGGCCCCTGATATCGGGATGGAAGCCTATCTGGATGAGCTACCTGATAGCCAACCCTTGGCAATGGCGATCCGCCTCTCCATCAAGGAGAGCCAGGCCTCTGGTGGATTTCAAGTAAGCATCGCATCAGATATCCCGCCCGCTTCGGGCCTTGGATCGAGCGCCGCGGTGTCCGTAGCCATCATCCGTGCGGTGAGCAAACACTTCGAGCACGAAATCGCAGCGGATCGGGTAGCTCAATTGGCTTTCGAGATCGAAAAGCTGCACCATGGAGATCCATCCGGGATCGACAATACGGTTGTTGCCTTTGAAATTCCGGTGCTCTTCACTAAAGGAGAGGAGCCAAGACCGCTGGGAGTCACTGGCCGCTTTCAGTTTCTAATTGCAGACACTGGCGAACCTTCGCCTACGAAGGATCTGGTCACCATGCTCCGGGGGCGCTGGTCCGGGGATTCCGAATTTGTAGATGCCCTATTCGATTCAATCGGCGAGCTGACCGAACAAGCTGCAGCATCGATCGGCCGAGGTGAAAAAAGTAATCTCGGTCCGCTTATGAACCATTGTCAGACCCTTCTCGAAACCTTGGGGGTCAGCGGCCCGAGTCTGGAGAAGCTGATCCTTGCCGCAAGAAATGCGGGGGCTTTAGGTGCAAAGCTTTCCGGCGCCGGCGGCGGCGGGATCATGATCGCACTGGTTGACGACGAGTCGCTTGAATCGGTTGAAGCCGCGCTGCGTGAGGCAGGCGCGGTTCGTACCATCGGAACTGAGCTCGGACAATGATTTTCCTTAAACTGGGGGGATCCCTCATCACCGACAAATCACAGCGTGAGGCCGCTCAAATCGGTATTCTCCAGCGGCTGGCGAAGGAAATCTCAGAGGCAATTCGTGCAAAGCCTGAGATCAGGCTGCTCATCGGTCACGGCTCGGGATCCTTCGGCCATTCTGCTGCAGCCGAGTTCGGCATCAGGGACGGAGTGAAGACCACTGAGGAGTGGATCGGGGTTCGAGAAGTGTGGGCAGCCGCCAATCGGCTGCACCGAATCGTGATGGACACCCTGCTCGAAGCCGAGCTTCCAGCGTTTTCCTTTCCCCCCTCTGCGTTCGTAGTTTCGGATCAGGGAGAAATCAAGCTCATGCCTGAAGAGCCGATACGCAGGGCTCTGAACAGCGGTCAACTCCCTGTGGTTCAAGGCGATATCGTGTTTGACCGAGGCTGGGGAGCCGCAATCTTGTCAACCGAAAAGATCATGACCCACCTAGCTCCAGAGCTCAAACCCGAGCGGATCCTTCTCGCGGGAATTGAAGAGGGAGTATATGAGCACTATCCGGCTCGAGACCGCGTGATGCCGGAAATCTCAGCAGCTCAGATCGCTGACATTGATCTGGAGGGAGCCGATGCCACAGATGTCACGGGCGGGATGGCCCATAAAGTAGAACAGGCTTTAGAGCTGGCCAGGTCCATGCCGGAGATCGAGGTTCGGATTTTCTCTGGCGCCTCCTCCGGAAATCTACAGGGCGCATTGCTCGGTTATGCGCTGGGTACACGCGTCGTCGCCTGACCATCCCCGTTCATAAATCTTCAGGACGCCTTATGCGCGCGGCACGCGCATCATCGCTTGTCCATCCACGTTCGTAAATCATCAGGGCACCTTGCTCGGCGATGCGCTCGGTAAATCTCCCGACGATCCCGTTTGGTAAACTAGATTCATCTGGAGCGCCTTCGGCAATCCCCAATTTCCACCCTTGAGGGGGAGGTTTCTTACCGAAACTCCTCCACAAAGGCTTAGATCACTCTTCACTAAGGAGATCACCCAATGCAATCTCTGCTCGATAAGCTCAATCTTGAGGAGCTCAACGCCGGCGCTTGTACAGGCCCTGACGGCTGGCTCATGGACGACGACGGCAAGGAGCTCACCTCCGTCAATCCCTCCACCAATCAACCTATCGCAAAGATTATTCAGGCCGGACCTGCAACCTATGAGAAGGTCGCCGGAGCGGCGGTGGACAGCTTTAACAGCTGGCGAGAGGTTCCAGCTCCAAAGCGAGGTCTGATCGTACGCGACCTGGCCGAATTACTGCGCGAATACAAGGAACCGTTGGGAGATCTGGTCAGCCTGGAGATGGGAAAGATTCGAGCTGAAGGTCACGGCGAAGTCCAGGAGATGATTGACATCTGCGATTTCGCGGTGGGTCTCTCCCGACAGCTTTATGGGCTCACAATGCAGTCCGAGCGACCCTCGCATCGCATGTACGAGCAGTGGCACCCGCTTGGTCCGGTTGGGGTCATCACCGCATTCAATTTCCCGGTGGCGGTTTGGTCTTGGAACTCGGCGATCGCAGCCGTATGTGGTGATCCGACGATTTGGAAACCGTCATCACAGGTGCCGCTCACAGCAATTGCGGTGCAGCATCTGGCAAATCAAGTGATGGCAGACCACAGGACAACCGGTGTCTTCAACCTAGTCATCGGATCAGGGAGGGACGTCGGCGAACTGCTGCTAAATGACGCACGGGTCCCGTTGATTTCGTTTACTGGATCGACCAAGATAGGCCGCCGAGTTTCGGAAACCGTTGCGCGCCGATTTGGGCGGACGATCCTCGAGCTAGGCGGCAATAATGCGATCGTTGTGGCCGAGGATGCTGATCTGGAGCTCGCCACCCGCGCTATCTTGTTTGGCGCTGTTGGGACCGCGGGTCAGCGGTGCACGAGCACGCGCCGCATCATCGTGCACAAAGACATCTCTGAGGAACTGGAGCAGCGGCTGGCCAAAGGCTATGAGCAGATACGGTTGGGCGATCCGCTCGAGGAAGATACGCTGATGGGCCCACTCGTCAACGGAGCCGCGGTGGAAGAAATGTTTGATGCTCTTGAGAAGATCAAAGAGCAAGGCGGCGAGATCGTGGTAGGTGGAGAGGCTCACCCAGAGCTAGGTCCTAACTTCGTGGAACCAACGATCGTCAAAATGCCTGAGCAGAGCGAGATCGTCAAGCAGGAGACCTTTGCTCCGATCCTGTATCTGCTTGAGTTCGGAACGATGGAAGAAGCGATGGAGATCCACAACGACGTTCCGCAGGGGCTCTCCAGCGCAATATTTACGGACAGCATGCGCACGATGGAGACCTTTCTATCATGCCGCGGATCCGATTGTGGGATCGCAAATGTAAACATCGGGACTTCAGGGGCTGAAATTGGAGGCGCGTTCGGCGGAGAGAAGGAGACTGGCGGCGGAAGAGAGTCTGGGTCGGATGCGTGGAAGGCCTACATGCGGCGACAGACAAATACCATCAATTGGTCCAAAGAGCTGCCACTCGCACAGGGCATCGAATTCGGATAGCGCTCCGAAGTTTGTACCTGGCGTGCTCCAAAGGCTCTCGCGCTTCACACAGGCGGGAGCTTTTGGTTCCTAGGACAGATCCGGCGGGACTACGGCGTTGCTGCCGCTGGAGTTTCGGTTGGCGGAGCGGTCGGTTCCGCAGTCGACGTCGGTGTGGGAGCCGGTGTCATGAACGGTATGCCGGCTTCGTTTCCGGTCAGGGTCACAGCACCACCCCAGACCCAACCATCGCGGCCGGTTTCACCAAAGCGGCGAATGAAAAACCACGGCCCGATCGGAGTATCGTCCCAACGGCCGACGATCTCTCCCGCCTCCCCGGCCAATATGAAGTCGATGACCTCATACTCCTCGCCTGGCCCGCTGCGGATGTTGGCGTTGTAATCTGCGACCGCGGTTGGGATTGAGGGCGTACCGGTCGGTTCAGGAGTGAAGGTCTCCGTTGGTGGACCCGGGGTATCGCTCGGAGGTAGTCGTGTCGCAGTCGGGGTGATGGCATCCAGCGTGGCTTGCACGATCGCCTGAGCGGTAGCTAGCACCTGCTCGCTGGATGGTGTGGGAGTGCCGGTATTTCGCGAGGGCAGGTTGCAGGCACTCAAGATGAACAGCAAGAATATTCCGAGCAACCGACCTATGAATGCGATTCTACGAACCTCCACCGGTCCAGCTCTCCTCGCCCTTTCCTACGCCTTGCTACCCATCTCCTGGTACGACCTTGCTTACGCCTTGCGGCGCTAGAGTATATCGCACTCATATGATGGTTCTTCATTCGGTTCGGCTTAAACACCTGCTTGTGAACACGCAGGATTCCCCCTTTGGATGAACTCCGAGCGCGGACAAAGAAGTGTACATAATCCCACGGTACCCTAGTCATCTGATCCGCATTGGGAGCGCCATGTATGATGGTTCCATGTCAGAAACGGGTCCTCTGGTCGAGACGGAAGTCAACGACCAAGAGACTGAAACGCGGGCCGACCCAGAAATACAGCGCGCGAAGGAGCAGTTGACTCTTGCTCGCGAGCGCATGCTTTCTGCCGCACTGGCGTTCTGCGATGGAACGATCAGCGCCGGCCAGATGCGTGCGGTGCGCGAGTTGCTCCGCGAACAGGACATGCGCCTTACGCAGCTCGAAGGCGAAACCCCCCCGGTGTTTGTCGAAGATGTGCCGGTAGAGGAATACATCTCCGAAGACTCGTTGACCGAGCGCTCCATCGAAGAAACCCTGAAGATGGAGATCGAAACTCAGGATGCTCCCGAACTCATGGAGATGCTCTCCAATATTGACGAGAAGCTAGAGCGGTTGGAAGATGATTTCGAGAACGGCAGAATCAACGGATCACAGTACCGAGCCATCCGCAGGCACTATCAAGAGCAGCGCGAAGTTGCGATGCGGCTCAAGGAGGCTCATCCCAGCAGCGACCGGTGGCGGGTGGTGCTCGAGGAGGGCCGCACTACTTACTTGATGCAGCTCAACGAAGCGCTCTGCACCTGCGTGGCGCTTTACGATCTCAAGACGCGCGATCAGATCTTCATTCAAGGTGATATGCCAGATGCTGCTGAGGAAGCGATGGGGCTGCTCCGAACTTTCGGCCCCCCTCGAAAAGAGTCAGGACCAGGTCGGATGCTGGCTACCCATCTGGACGATGGCTCCGGTCTGCTGCTCATCCCTGGACTGCATACTGCCGTACTGGCGGTATTCTCGCAGGATCCTCCTGGATGGCAGGTACGGGCATTGAAGGAAGTGTTGCTCAACTTCGAAGCCGCCAACCGCGCCGCACTCCGCAAGTCCGATCTTGAAAAGCTTGTTTTCCCCGATCTCCGACGCTTCGTCAAGGGTTCCTAGCTCAAGCCTCGCAGTTCCTCCTAGTCACAAGTGGACGGGTCCCCTCCTCAGTAGAATCGCGCTATTGAAATGCTGATGGGATCGCCATCCTCAATTTCTCCTGGCCGCCTCCCACACCTCCAGTAAAATGACGCTTCGTTTGTAGCGCCGCAAAATTGTCGACTGATTCACTCGCATCCGTATTCACCTTCTCGTTTTTGGCGGCCATCGGGGCGGTCATATCGCCGGGACCGGTGACGGCTGCCATTTTGAGCGAATCTCCTCGCCAGGGGTGGCGAGTGGGTCCGCTGATTGCCGGCGGCCACTCCAGCCTCGAGCTTTTGATGGTGACGCTTATCACCTTCGGTCTTGCCACAATAATGAGCGCACCGATTGCCAGCACAATCATTGGCCTACTCGGTGGAGTTACGCTTTTCGTTATCGGAGGAAGCTACCTCTATGCAGCCGCACGCGGCACCATCCGGCTCCCGGATCCGGAGGAAGCCAGCAAGCCCAGATCCTACTCTGCACTGTTTAGCCTAGGCGTGGCCACGACGCTTGCCAATCCGTTCTGGTATGTGTGGTGGGTGACTGTTGCTGCGGGGTATCTAGCTCAAGCTCAGGCGATCGGTATCGCGACTTTGACCGCGTTCTATTTGGGGCATATCAGCGCCGATTTTGCCTGGGACACGTTCTTGTCGGCTTCGGCTAGCGCAGGAAGGAGGATCCTGACTGATCGCCGTTACCGCGCTCTGATCTTCGTGACCGGCGGGTTCATGATCTATTTGGGGATCGTGTTCTTCGTCAACTCACTCGATTACTGGTCCTAATCTCCAACCCCCGCATCATAGATCTCGCTTGGCGGATGTGTTTACCCCCCGCACCCTCATCAACCGGTTCTAATCTCCGGAGCACGCCATTATGATCTCGCTGTTCGCAAGTTGAGTTCGATTGCTTGGCATCGTCGATCACCATCAATGAACTTACGATTCCTTGGTCGATCTCGACGGTCGAAGCCCGATGACGGTCAGGCCGGTCAGCAGAAGTACGGCACCCAAAGCGCCGGCAAGGCCAAGGCGCTCACTGAGCAAAATTACTCCGAGTGCCGCCGCGGTCAGTGGCTCGGCCAACGATAGAGTAACTGTAGATCCCACTGGGAGAAGGTTCAGTCCACGTACAAAAAGAATATAAGCTGCCGATGTGGCAAAGAGGCCCAAATACAAGACTGCGGCCGCGCCACCAGGTGTCAACGCCCAGCCAATGTCAGCGACGAACAAGATCGGTAGGAGCATCAGTGCACTCAAGCCGAACACTACCGCGATCACTGCATCAGGCTCGTGGGCTTCGAGCAAACTCTTGCTCGCTACCACGTACACTGCGTAGGCGGCTCCTGCTCCAATTGCGAGAGCCACGCCTCCAATGGAAACTCCGATTTCGGATTGGCCCGCAAAGAGCAGCGCAGTCCCCAAGATAGCTAGAGCAGTAGCGACGACCCATCGAGAAGTGGGTTGATCGCCGCTCACGATCCAAGTCAGTGCCCCTGCGATGACCGGAGCGCTGCCGATGGCCACGATGGTTCCCAATGCTACCCCGGTGGTTGCGACCGCCCCAAAGAACAGCGGTTGATACGCGGCCATGCTGAGAGCAGCGACACTGAGTGGGACAAACGACCAGCGCTGCGAACTTGGAAGCACGCCTCGCGCAAATGCATAGGGAACCAGGGCCGTGCCGGCGACCGCAAGTCTCAACGCTCCGACTACCAGGGGCTGTGCCCCTTCTGGCGCGAATGCCTGGGCGGTTCCGGTCGTTCCCCAGAAAATCCCGGCAGCTAACACATACCAGCTACCGGCATTCAATCGAGTGTTCATCAAGTGGATCTAAATCGCGATGAGCAGGATCGCGACGAGTGCCATGCCAACTCCCACCCACTGTCGGATGACCAGCGTTTCGCCGAGGAAGATCATGGCCAACAAGATCGTCAACGCAGGAGCCAGGGCCGTAAATGCGGTGATTAGGCTCACCGGTCCGCGGGTTACCGCTATCAGATAGCCGAGGGCGCCGAGGATTCCAAGTACCCCGGTGACGCTGGCCAGCACAAGCCCTCTAGGCTCCATATCCACCTGAAACCTTAAGACAACCGCGATAATGAGTGCTACTGGAAGTCCAATAAGGGATTCGAACACAATTGCGCTGGTCGGGCTGATGTAGCGAACCGTTAGTTTTGGGATCAATCCCCATAGCCCCCAGAAAATGAATGTGAATGTCGCAGGTAGGATCCATGTCTTCACGTCTTACCTCGCTCCTTTAGCAATTAATTAGGATGATCGGGCTCAGGATAACCCGGAGTAGAGCCTCAGACAAAACAAAAAGGGTATGCTTCAGCGCACACCCTCGATGTTCTCTTGCAGTGCTGCCTTGTCAATCCGCCTGTTCCATCGCTGCGTGAGCGGCAGCTAATCTCGCAACTGGTACGCGAAACGGCGAACAACTCACATAGTCCAGCCCGTACGCGTGGCAGAGGCGGATCGAATCCGGATCGCCTCCGTGCTCGCCACAGATCCCCACTTCCAGGTCGGTCCGCGTTTCGCGGCCTTCGTTGGTAGCGATCTGCATCAAACGGCCCACGCCATCGGGGTCGATGGACTGGAATGGATTGGTCGGCAGGATTTCTTTCTCTATGTACTCGACAAGAAAGCTCGCCTCAGCATCGTCTCGACTGATTCCATAGGTAGTTTGAGTGAGATCATTGGTTCCGAAGGAGAAGAACTCCGCGAACTCGGCCACCTCTCGCGCGGTAAGCGCCGCTCGAGGGATCTCGATCATGGTTCCAAACTTGTAGTCGACGTCGACCTGCTGATCCTTCATCACTTCTTTGGCCACTCGCTCAAGGGCGGCCTGCTGGACCTTGAGCTCGTTGACGTGGCTGGTCAGCGGGATCATGACTTCCGGATGCACATCCACACCTTCTTTAGCAACTTCCGCAGCAGCTTCCATGATCGCACGCACCTGCATTTCGGTCACGGCCGGCATATGAATGCCCAGTCGCACCCCACGCAGTCCCAACATAGGATTAGCCTCGCGCATACCTTCCACCGCGCTTAGCAACTGTTCCCGTTCCTTGAGCCGATCCGGATCTTTGCCTGAATCTCTAAGCCGGGTCACCTCGATCAACAGCTCGTCGTGATTGGGCAGGAATTCATGCAGGGGCGGATCGATCAGGCGGATGATTACCGGCAGGCCGTCCATGGCGCGGAAAAGCCCTGCAAAATCCTCCCGTTGATACGGAAGAAGCTTGTCGAGCGCCTCGATTTGCTCGTCCTCCGACTTCGCAAGGATCATCTTCTGGACGATCGGCAAGCGTTCTGCTTCAAAGAACATATGTTCCGTGCGGCAGAGGCCTATCCCTTCCGCTCCGTAGCCCCGGGCGCGCTTCGCATCTGGCGGGTAATCCGCGTTCGCCCAAACCCCCAGGCGGCGGATATCGTCCGCCCAGGACAGGATCTTCAGAAGGTGCGGATCGTTGAAATCCGGAACCATCGTCTCGAGCTGGCCCAGGTAAACCTCTCCACGCGTGCCGTCGATTGAGATCCAGTCGCCTTCCTGGATTTCTCGCCCGTCGACGAATATTGCGCGCTTATCCAGATCGATGTTCATCTCTGACACGCCCACGACTGCGGGTTTGCCGAATTGGCGTGCGACCAGCGCAGCGTGGCTCGTCCGTCCGCCCCGACTGGTGAGGATTCCTTGCGCAGCCAGCATTCCATGCACATCGTCAGGCTTGGTCTCCGGGCGAACCATAATGACTTGACGTCCGTCGTCCCTTACCCAGGCCTCCGCCTTATCCGCGTCAAGAGCCACTTGCCCCACCGCCGCTCCGGGCGAGACGTTCAGTCCGCTGGCCAGCATACGACCTTCATCAGTGGCCGCTTTCATGATGTCGAGATCAAACTGCGGATGTAGAAAGAAATCCACCTGATCTGGGCTGATCCGGGTCACGGCCTCTTCGCGCGTGATCAAGCCTTCGTCCGCCAGGTCGGCCGCGATGCGCACCGCGGCCTGCGCTGTGCGCTTACTGTCACGAGTCTGGAGCATCCATAACTTACTGTGTTCGATCGTGAACTCAACGTCCTGAACCTCACGGTAATGTTTTTCAAGTCGATCGCTGATTGCTTCCAGTTCCGCATACGCCTCCGGCAGATCCTGCTTGAGCTCTTCGATGGGTTTGGTGATGCGGATGCCGGCCACCACATCCTCGCCCTGCGCATTCAGCAGGTAGTCGCCCTCGATCTCATCCTCGCCGGTGGATATGTTGCGCGTCGTGCTCACGCCGGTTCCGGAGTCCATTCCCATGTTGCCAAACACCATGGTTTGGATGTTCACGCCCGTACCGAGATCGTTGGGAATACCGGCCGCAGCGCGATAATCGACCGCACGCTTCCCATTCCACGACTTGAACACCGCCTCGATGGCCAGGCATAACTGATCCATCGGCTCTGTAGGAAACTCCGAACCCGTCTCTTTCTTGTATATCTGTTTGAAACGCTCAGTGATGGCCCGCCAGTCTTCAGCTGCGAACTCGGTGTCGCTCTCGACCCCTTTCTTTTCCTGGAACTCGTCGATAACTTTCTCGAAGAGCTCGTCCGAAACTCCCATGACGACTGAGCTAAACATCTGCACTAGCCGTCGGTAGGCGTCGTACGCGAAGCGCTCATCCTCGGTCTGCTTGATCAAGCCTTGAACCGATTCTTCATTCAGGCCGATGTTGAGCACTGTATCCATCATGCCCGGCATGGAGAATTTGGCACCCGAGCGGACGGAAACCAGCAATGGATCCGCAGGGTCCCCGAATTGCCTCCCGGCCGCCTTTTCAGTGTCCGACATCGCATCAACGACTTGATCCCACATCCCGTCCGGGAACGATTCGTTCTCTGCGAGGTAGGCATTGCACGCCTCGGTCGTGATGACAAAACCAGCTGGGACCGGGATCTCCAAGCGAGTCATATCAGCCAGATTCGCGCCTTTACCTCCCAGGAGCCCCCGCACACCCTCCCAATCCCCGACTGCTTTTTCGGCTTCTTCGACTTCCACGAACCGGTAAATCCATTTATCGGTCATATTCATTTCATCCTATCGAATTGCGTTCTCTGTCTCAGGCGAGTAATAGTACATCGAAAGCTCGAAGCAACGCACTGAAAAATGTCCTATTCCAACGAGGTGTCTACGGGAAGTCCGATCTGGATCTCAGTTCCTTCGATGCGCACAGGGTAAGCAGGGATATCCACGATGGCCGGCAGCGTGAGCACATGGCCCGTACGGATGTCGAACTTCGCTCCGTGCCTTGGGCAAGCGATCTCATACTCTGCAAGCTCGCCTTCTGCTACGGGTCCGTCATCGTGGGAGCAGACGTCGGCGATCGCGTAGTAATGCTCCGCGATGTTAAAAACCGCGATCGGCTCGCCGTCAATGTCGACGATCAATCGCTCTCCGTTTCCGAGCTCGCCGACTTCGGCGACCGTCACGTATTCCAGGTTGTCTGCATCGAGCTCAATGTAGTTGTACATGGTCTCTTGTCCAGTGCCTGCGCCCCATGCTGGTGCCCCATGCTGATGCCCCATGCTGGTGCCCAATGCTGGCGCCCCAGTAAAAACCGCCGGTCCTCACCGACGGCCATGATCTCGCAGTGCGATCTTCGGGCTAAAGCGCGGCCAATTCCTCCTCGAGTTCATCTAGCCCATACACTCCGGCCTTGAGCACCTTCAGGGAAAGCAGCGCACATTTGAGGCGCACCGGTCCCAAGTCAATGCCAAGCATGTCGAGCAGCTCGTCTCTAGTGTAGGACTTTACTTCGTCGAGGGACATACCGACGACTCTCTCGACGAGCAGATCGGCCGAAGCCTGTGAGATAGCGCAGCCCTCTCCAGAAAATGCAGCCTCCTTTACGTTCCCCTCACCATCAACTCGCAAATCGATGCGAATGCGGTCTCCACAGAGCGGATTGTCGTCCTCATAGCTGTAATCATGGGGATCGAGATTGCCCCTCATTTGCGGATTCTTATATCGATCGATGATCTGTTCTCGGTATAGATCGTCCACGGGTTAGGCAAATACCTCCCGAACTGCGTACAGCCCTTCAACCAGGCTATCGATTTCCTCTGGCGTATTGTAGAGGTAGAAGGAAGCGCGTGTTGTAGCCGGCAATCCAAGTTTCTCATGCAGTGGCATCGCACAGTGGTGTCCCGCGCGGACTGCGATTCCTTTTCGATCTAGGATCTGAGCCACATCGTGTGGATGGGCATCCGCGAAGGAAAAGGCAGCTACGCCACCTTTGCGCTCTGCTGCGGGTCCATAAACGCGCACGCTGGGAACCTCTTCCAGCTGCTCTAAAGCTCGCCCGATCATCGCCTGTTCGTGCTGCCGGATGGCGGGCATACCCAGGCTGAGGAGATAGTCCACCGCGGCGCCAAAGCCGACCGCTTGAGCAATCGGCGGCGTGCCGGCTTCGAACTTGCTCGGCAGCTCGGTCGCGGAGAACGAGTCGAATGTCACCCGCTTGATCATTTCACCGCCACCCATAAACGGAGGCATCTCTTCCAAAAGCTCGCGGCGGCCGTAGAGCGCTCCGATGCCGGAAGGGCCGCACATCTTGTGCGCTGAAAACGCCATGAAATCGATATCGAGCTCGGCCACATTAACGAGCATGTGAGGCACCGATTGCGCTCCATCGATCAGTACAACCGCGCCAACCGCATGTGCCATTGAGCTCATCTCTGCCACCGGATTGATCGTTCCCAGCACGTTCGACATCTGCGTGAAACCCACTAGCTTTGGTCGCTGATCGAGCAGGTCTCCAAATTTGGTGAGATCAAGGCGTTGATCATCGGTGAGCGGCGCGTATTCGATCGTGAAACCGAGTTCAGCAGCCAGTATTTGCCAGGGGACGATGTTGGAGTGATGCTCCATCTGGGTAAGCAGCACGAGGTCCCCTTCGCTGAGATTTGCTCGTCCCCAACTATTGGCAACCAAATTGATAGCTTCTGTCGCGTTCCGCGTGAATATGAGCTGACGCGATGATTCTGCGCCGACGAACTGAGCTACACGCTCCCGTGCCGATTCGAAAGCTGCGGTCGCCTGCTCGGCCAGTGAGTAAATTCCACGGTGAACGTTCGCGTACTCCGTCTCGTAGAAGCGAGACATAGCTTGAATTACTTGCTTGGGTTTCTGGGAGCTAGCAGCAGAATCCAAATAAACAAGAGGCACTCCGTCACGAGTCTCTCGGCTCAAGATAGGGAAATCCTTCCGGATGGCGCCCACGTCCAGTGTGTTTGTCTCTTGGGGAATTGCCACTTCTGAGTAACCTCCAGAAAGTATTCTGGAACCCCTATTTCTTCTTTTTGCTCTTCGTGCTCTTTGCGGCTCGACGTTTCTTAGAGGATCGAATCTTATCGCTGTCCTGGCGGGTCCATAGCACCCGGTCCGGTACCATCCAACCGTCCGTCAGGTACACGTCCTGATTGAACTGAACTGCCACCATTTTGTAGTCCGCTTGAACAACTACCCCCTGCAGCCAATCGTTTACACGCTGCTCTCCGTCCATGTGATCGCACAAGATCTCGACCAGGTCTCCGACGTCGTACTTGCGTGGCTCAACCGTGGTGGGTGCTGTATTCTCTGATGCCATTAATCTTCAACCTCTTTGACAAGTATGCATACTGATTAAACGCGAGGGCTGAGCTTCCTGTCAATCATATTTTCGAATTGATCTCGCACGGAATCTAGCGGGATGCGCTCCATCACGGAGGCGAAGAAGCCCTCCACCACTAGACGCTCGGCCCGTTCGCGCGGGATTCCGCGCGACATCAGATAAAAGATTGGCTCTTCTTCCAGTTGGCTGATCGTGGCGCCATGCGTGCAGCGCACATCGTCTGCCAGGATCTCGAGGCCTGGAATGGAGTCCGCCCGTGCTCGTTTGCTAAGAATTAAATTGCGATTGGCCTGGAATCCATCGGTGTGTTGGGCGCCTGGTGCTACATAGATCATTCCCTGCCACACCGAGCGGCTGCGATCGACTAGCGCACCCTTGAACAGCAGGTCGCTAGTTGTATTCGGTGCCATGTGATTCTGCTGTGTGTCATGGTCCAGGCGCTGGTGGCCATCCGCGAAGTAAATGCCGGTCCATCGACCCTGCGCGCCCTGCCCGTCAAGCCTCATTTCCGAGAAGTTCTTTGTGAGGTGGCTGCCTACTGAGCCAAAAACCCAATCCATCTGTCCGTCGCTACCCACCTGCGCACGTTCATGGGTGAAGTTCCACACCTGGTCGCCCCAATTTTGAACCTCTGCAAATGTCAGATGCGCGTCTTGGCCGACACTAATCTCTACGGTCCCAGCATGAAGGGCCGCACCTTCACCCTCCGGGGAGGCGCTTTCATGTACCACGCTGGCGGATGCGCCATCCTCGACGACAATCAGGACGCGACTGAAGACGGCCAGATTGCTGCCCGGGGCCCAGAACATGGAATGCAAAGGAACCTCCAGCTGCACGCTCGATGGCACGTATACGAGCAGGCCATCCGTCGCAAGCGCGGCAGCCAGCGCGGAAAACTTGCCCTCGTCATCGGGAACGATCGCTCCTAAATACTTTTCCAAAATCTCGGTGTGTTCGCGTACCGCGGTAGCCCAATCAGCGAAGATTATCCGGTCGTCCGCGATCTCGTTAAGGTTAGCCAGTTTAGGATCGTGGCCTGGGCGAAGCAGCAGCGATGGTCCGGATCGGGAAAATTCATGACCCACGTGGCCATTTTCGCTGGCCCCGGCCTCGAAGCGATCGGCAGGAATGCTCCGAAGGTCCGTTCGTCTCCAAGGTTCATCCGTGGTGGAGGGTAAGGGAAGCGATTCCCACGCTTCCCACGCAGCCTTGCGGCGTTCTCTCAACCATTCCGGCTCAGCGAGCCGTTCGGAAGCCCGAGTGACCTGCTCTACAGAAAACTGAAACTCGGCCGCGGTAGGCCGTCGAACGATTCGTTTGCGCTTTATCTTAGGATTACTGCTCATCTGCCATTTCCATAGGAAGAGCCGGCTCCCGCCGGCCCCTGGGGGTTCTAGAGTCTCGCATCCTTCTCCCGCCCCGGATTCCGCGCTTGCTACCCGATAGACCCTTCCATTTGTAGTTGGATCAACCGATTCATCTCAACCGCATATTCCATAGGGAGCTCACGCACAAGGGGTTCGATGAAGCCAGAGACTACCATGGTGATCGCTTCTTCTTCAGACAGACCACGGCTCATCAAGTAAAACAATTGCTCTTCTCCGACCTTGCTTACCGAAGCTTCGTGACCGACGCTGACGTCGTCCTCATCAATCTCAATATATGGGTAGGTATCGGAGCGAGAACCTTCGTCTAAAAGCAGCGCATCGCAAACGACATTAGACCTGGAACCTACGGCGTTGTCGTAGATCTTAAGCAATCCTCGGTAGGAGGCGCGCCCTCCATCTTTGCTTATGGACTTTGAAGTTATTCGACTGGTTGTGTTGGGTGCAACATGGATGACTTTACCACCCGTATCCTGATGCTGGCCCTTGCCGGCAAATGCCATCGACAGGATCCCACCATGAGCTCCTTCGCCAATCAGGTAACAAGAGGGGTATTTCATCGTCAGTTGGCTTCCTAAGTTTGCGTCCACCCATTCGTGTTTTGCATTCTCGTGCACCATCGCACGTTGTGTGACGAGGTTGTATACATTGACCGACCAATTCTGGATCGTTGTGTAGCGCGAGCGCGCGCCTTCCTTGACAACAATCTCGATCACCCCACTATGAAATGAATCCGTGGTGTACACCGGGGCCGTGCACCCCTCGACATAGTGAACATCGGCTCCTTCTTCGACGATGATCATCGTACGCTCAAATTGGCCAATGTTTGGTGTGTTCAAGCGGAAGTAAGCCTGCAGGGGAAGTTCTACTTTGACGCCTTTCGGTACGTAGACGAAGGATCCGCCGGACCAAACCGCACTGTTCAGTGCCGCAAATTTATTATCAGTATGCGGAATAACGGTGCCAAAGTATTCGCGGAAGATGTCCTCATGGTTTTGGAGTCCATCCTCAATGCTGACAAAGATGACGCCCAACTCTTCCAAGTGCTCCTGGATGTTGTGGTACACCATCTCGGATTCGTACTGCGCCCCGACACCCGCCAGAAACTTCTGCTCCGCTTCCGGAATACCGAGCTTGTCGAAGGTGGCTTTGATCGTATCGTCCACGTCTTCCCAGGATTTGCTTTCGGCCTCGGAAGGTTTGACATAGTAGTAGATGTTATCCAGATCCAGGCGGCTGAGATCACCACCCCATTCTGGCATAGACCGTTCAAGGAAGTGCTCCAGTGCCTTCAGCCGAAATTCCAGCATCCATTCCGGCTCTTCCTTCATGGCTGAGATCTGACGCACGACATCTTCGTCGAGCCCCTTGCGAGTCTTAAATACGCTGACGTCCGGGTCACTAAACCCGAATTTGTATTTGCCGACTCCCTCGAGGTGTTTTAGATCTGCGGGTGTGGCCATCGCTAGAGTTCCAGGAGCCCCTCGTACCCCACATCTTCCAAATGCTCGGCAAGCTCCGGCCCTCCAGATTGAAGGATCCGGCCGGCCAGAAGGATGTGCACGAAATCCGGCTCTATATAGTTCAGGATGCGTTGGTAGTGGGTGATGATGAGTACACCGAGCTCGTCGCCCACGAGAGCGTTGACGCCCTGAGCCACAACGCGCACCGCATCGATGTCCAATCCCGAATCCGTTTCATCCAGGATTGCGATATCGGGCTCGAGTGCTGCGAGCTGGAGGATTTCAGCCCGCTTTTTCTCTCCTCCGGAGAAGCCGTCGTTCAAGTGCCTTCCCGCAAATTCGTGCGGGATTTTCAGCAAATCCATCTTGCCTTTCAGCAACTCTCGGAACTCAGGAACCGGGATCTTCCCATTTCCATTCTCCTCCGAGCGACGAGCATTGATCGCCATTCGAAGGAAATTCGCCACCGATACGCCAGGTATGGCTACCGGATATTGGAAAGCCAGAAAGAGCCCCGCTCGCGAACGCTCGTCCGGAGCCAGATCAATAATGCTCTCACCGCTAAGGAGGATTTCACCCTGTGTCACTTCGTAGCCAGGGTGACCCATCAGGACGTTTGCCAGGGTCGATTTTCCAGCGCCATTTGGCCCCATCAAACCGTGAATCTCGCCTTGTTTAACTGTGAGATCTACCCCTTTGAGGATCTCTTTCCCATCGACAGAAGCGTGTAGATCCTTGATTTCAAGCGTGACAGAAATTTGATTGCTCCCTTAAGCACGAAGGCCGCGGGATTATAGCACGCCGTATAATTTTCGTCAATAATCTTTGAAATATTATGGCTGCAGCGGCTTTTTCCCCTGTAACGGCCATTAGAACTCAGCATTTCTCGCTTTTCCGAGGCCTGCTCTCTCTGGCGATCGAGCCGGTCGCCTCCCTTTCCGGAGCTCGCTGTATCTGGAATGCGGCGATCGATCCGGCCTTCCCCTCTTTCGGAGCCCAGTGCACCTAGATCTAGCCGTCTGACAGGCTTTCCCCCTTTCGGAGCCTGCCGCACCTAAAAACTGGCCGTCTGACCGGCTTTCCCCCCTTTTGGAGTCTGCCGCACCTAAGAAC